>CALPLW020000306.1 GCA_943324505.2 Comamonas sp. lk | reverse complement strand
CTATCACTTTAGGGGTAGATGCAGGGTGCGGGCCCGCTTTTGGTGCCGGTGTGCCCGGTGTTTTGTCTTATTCTCGCGCTCACTGTTCCGCTGCCCGTGACTGTTGCACGTGGTGCCGGGCCCCGTTCCTAGACCTGTTAGCTAGCCCTGTTACCGAGCCCTCCCCACACCATGCGCCAACTCCGTAAACCCTACCTGTTGTTCTTGGGCGACGTCGACCTCAAGTCAGACGCCAAGACGGCTTTTGGCCTGCGCGACTGGTGCCGCAACGATGTCATGGGCGAGTGGTCTCTGCCGGCGGCCACGGTGTCGCTGGACCTGCCGCGCCACAGCCCGTCGCAAGCCGCTGCCTTGGGTGCCGGTTCCATCGTTGTTGGTGTGGCAGCCGTGGGTGGGGTCTTGCCCGCCCACTGGCTGCCCGAGCTCGAAGCCGCGCTGGACGCTGGCATGGACGTTGTGAGTGGCCTGCATTCCCGGCTGACGTCATTCCCCAGCCTGGTGCAGGCTGCACAGCGCGGTGGTGGCCGGCTGCACGATGTGCGGCATTCTGACCAGGTGTTTGCCGCCGGTACGGGTCGCAAGCGCAGCGGTCAGAGGGTGCTGACAGTCGGCACGGACTGCGCGCTGGGTAAAAAGTACACGGCGCTGGCCCTGACCCGGGCTCTCACGGCGCGTGGCGTGCCGGCGACCTTTCGGGCAACTGGCCAGACCGGCATCATGATCGCTGGGGCTGGCGTCGCTGTGGACGCTGTGATCGCTGATTTCATCGCCGGCGCGGCGGAGGCCCTGTCGCCCGACAACGCCGCCGACCACTGGGACGTGATTGAGGGCCAGGGGGCGCTTTTTCACCCAGCCTATGCCGGGGTGACGCTGGGCCTGGTGCATGGCTCACAACCCGATGCCTTGGTGCTCTGCCATGACCCGTCCCGCGACACCGTGGAGGGCTACCCCGACTGCCCCATTCCTGACCTTCAGCACGCGATCGACCGTTACCTGGAGGCGGCCCGCCTGACCAACCGGCAGGTGCGTTGCGTGGGGGTGAGCATCAACTCGTCGTCCCTCACCGATGCCCAGTGGCAAGCCTACGCCGCGAGTGTCGAACTCAAGCTGGGCCTGCCGGTGGTGGACCCAATGCGCGGCGGCGTTGACGCCCTGGCCGACGCCCTGCTGGCCCGATGATCAACTGCCGCACCAGCATCGAACACTGGGCGATGACCGAGCCCTTTGAGATTGCACGCGAGGTCATCACCGACCTGCCGGTGCTGATGCTGAGCTTGGCCGACGAGCAGGGGCATGCTGGCCGTGCCGAGGCAGCCGGGGTTGACTATGACGGCGAGACGCCACACAGCATGGCCGGACAAATCGCCGGTGTGCTTGACCAGCTGCACGACGACATGAGCGGCGCCGACCTGATGCGCCTATTGCCGGCGGGTGGCGCCCGCAATGCGCTGGACTGCGCGCTGTGGGACTTGCGTGCCAAGCAGACGGGGGTGCCGGCCTGGCGCCAGGCCGGTCTTGCCGGTTTGAAGCCGGTCATCACGGCCTACACCATCGGCCTGGGCGACGAGGCCACCACCCGGCGCAAGTTGCGGGCCGCCCGCCAGTACCCGCTGCTCAAGCTCACGGTCGATGCACAGCGCCATGTGGACATCGTCCGTATGGCGCGCCAGGAACACCCGCAGGCACGGCTCATGGTCGACGCCAACCAGGCCTGGTCGCGCACGCTGCTGCTGGCGCTGCTGCCTGAGTTGGCAGCACTGGGTGTCGAGCTGGTGGAGCAGCCCCTGCCGCGCGGCCAGGACGCCGAGCTTGATGGTCTGGTCTCCCCGATTCCGCTGGCGGCTGACGAATCCTGCACCGACAGCAACTCGCTGGTGCACCTGGCTGGCCGTTACCAGTACATCACGATCAAACTCGACAAGTGCGGTGGCCTGACCGAAGCCCTGGCCATGGCCGATGCCGCCGAGCAACGGGGCCTGGGGCTCATGGTGGGCAATATGTGTGGCACCTCGCTGGCCATGGCGCCGGCCTTCCTGGTGGCGCAACGCTGCCGCTATGTGGACCTGGATGGCCCCCTGTTGCAGCAACTCGACCGTGCGACGCCGATGCAGTTTCACGACGGCCTGATCGAGCCGCCAACAGCTGCCCTCTGGGGCTGAGCGCCGCCACGGCCTCTGGCCCGCGTGTGCCGACCGCGAACTGCCGCAAAATCGCGGCATGCATTTAATTCGATCTCCCCTCCAAGCCCAAATTGTTCAATGGCTGGTACAGCCCGGCGACCTGGTGCAGGCCGGTGCGCTGCTGGTGGTGCTGGAAGCGATGAAGATGGAGCATGAGCTGCGCGCGCCCTGCGCCGGCCGGGTTGGTGACCTGCTGCGCCAAATCGGTGAAGGGGTAGCTGAAGGCGAATTGCTATTGAATATAGAGCAAACTATTCAATCAGGACAAGGGCTAGAGGCCAAAAACGTTCAAAGTTTTTCAGACATCCCTCCAAGCCTTAAAACACCTGGCCCGGCTGCCCCGGCTGCCGTGCGGCCAGATCTGCTGCGCCTGCAGCAGCGCCACGCGCTGACGCTGGACGCCAGCCGCCCCGAGGCCATGGCCAAGCGCCACGCGCTGGGCCTGCGCAGCGCGCGAGAGAACATTGCCGACCTGTGCGACCCCGGCAGCTTTGTCGAGTACGGCGCGCTGGCGGTGGCCGCCCAGCGCAGCCGGCGCAGCGAGGACGACCTGCAGCGCAACACCCCGGCCGACGGCATGGTGACCGGCATCGGCAGCATCAACCAGGCGCAATTTGGCCCGGACGCAGCGCGTGCCGTGGTCATGGCCTATGACGCCAGCGTGCTGGCCGGCACCCAGGGCATGCGCAACCACCAAAAAACCGACCGACTGCTGGGCCTGGCGCTGCAGCGGCAACTGCCGGTGGTGCTGTTTGCCGAGGGCGGTGGCGGTCGCCCGGGCGATGTGGATTTGCCCATCGTGGCCGGCCTGCATGTGGCCACCTTTGCCAGCTTTGCCCGCCTTAACGGCCGGGTGCCGGTGCTGGCCATCGTGGCCGGTCGCTGCTTTGCCGGCAATGCCGCGCTGGCCGGCTGCGCTGACGTGATCATCGCCACCCGGGGCAGCAACCTCGGCATGGGCGGCCCGGCCATGGTTGAGGGCGGTGGACTGGGCGTGTTCCGCCCGGAGCAGATCGGCCCCAGCCTGGTGCAGCACGCCAACGGCGTGATCGATATCTTGGTGGACGACGAGCCCGCCGCTGTGGCGGCGGCTCGGCATTACCTGTCGTTCTTTCAGGGCCGCTTGACGGCAGATGCAGACGCAGAGGCGGCGACGACGCCCGACCCGCTGGCGCTGCGCGGTCTGGTGCCGGAGAACCGGCTGCGCGTCTACGACACCCGCGCCGCGATCCACGGCATCGCTGATACCGGCAGCGTGCTGCTGCTGCGCGAAGGTTTTGGTGCCGGCATCCACACCGCGCTGGCGCGCATCGGCGGGCGGCCGCTGGGTATTCTGGCCAACAACCCGCTGCACCTGGGCGGCGCCATCGACGCCGCTGCCGCCGACAAGGCGGCCCGCTTCATGCAACTGTGCAATGCGCACGGCCTGCCGTTGCTCAGCCTGGTGGACACGCCCGGTTTCATGGTGGGACCCGACGCCGAGGCACAAGCGCAAGTGCGCCATGTCAGCCGCTTATTTATTGCCGCCGCCCATCTGCGCGTGCCGTTTTTCAGCGTGGTGCTGCGAAAGGGCTATGGCCTGGGCGCCATGGCCATGTGCGCCGGCGGCTTCCACGCACCCCATTTCACCGTGGCCTGGCCCACCGGCGAATTCGGCGCCATGGGGCTGGAGGGTGCGGTGCGCCTGGGCTACCGCAAGGAGCTGGCCGCCCAGCCCGACGCCGCCGCGCGCGAGGCCCTGTTTGAGCAGCTGCTGGCGCAGGAATACGCCAAAGGCAGCGCCATCAACATGGCCGCCACGCTGGAGATCGACGCGGTGATCGACCCGGCCGCCACGCGGGACTGGCTAGTCAAGGGCTTACAGGGGCAGCCTGCACTCACATCTGCCAGCCATCTGGCGATCGACAGCTGGTAGGCTGGCGGCAGACCTGGGCCAGACCAATGCCTACAGCGCATCGAGGTCCAGCAATGTCATCCCCGCCCAACGCACCGCACCTTTGTCAAAGCTCACCGTGTAGCTGCCGCCTGTTGTGCAATGGCTTGATCCATGGCGGCCAGGCTCACGGGCTTGCGCACCCGGCCTGCGAACCGGCCCTTGAGCGCTCCGCTGCTGTCTTGCAGTGTGGTGACCCGCATGCCCGCGCCGTCTTGCACAAAATCCAGGCGGCTGCCCGCATGCAAGCCCAGCGCTTTGCGCAGCGCCAGCGGAATGGTGACCTGGCCTTTGCTCGTAACCGTGGTGGTGGACATCAT
>CALPLW020000305.1 GCA_943324505.2 Comamonas sp. lk | reverse complement strand
GCCTCCACCATGGGCCGTGACCAGGGCTGGCTGGCCGAGCACATGCTGATACTGGGCGTGACCGCTCCAAGCGGCAAAAAGTACCATGTGGCGGCGGCGTTCCCGAGCGCCTGCGGCAAAACCAACTTTGCCATGCTGATCCCGCCCAAAGCCTTTGACGGCTGGCAGGTCACCACCATTGGCGACGACATTGCCTGGATCAAGCCCAACACCGATGGCCGCTTGTACGCCATCAACCCCGAGGCCGGCTACTTTGGCGTGGCACCCGGCACCAACACGCTGACCAACCCGAACTGCATGGCCAGCCTGACGCGGGACACCATCTTCACCAACGTGGCGCTAACCGACGACGGTGATGTCTGGTGGGAAGGCATGGGCGAGGCCCCAGCGCACGCCATCGACTGGCAGGGCAAGGACTGGACGCCCGCGCTGGCCCAGCAAACCGGCGCCAAGGCAGCGCACCCGAACGCCCGTTTCACGGTGGCGGCCACCAACAACCCGGCGCTTGATTCGGCCTGGGACGACCCACAGGGCGTGCCGATCGATGCATTCATCTTTGGTGGCCGCCGCTCCACCACGGTGCCGCTGGTGACCGAGGCCCGCAACTGGACCGAAGGCGTGTACATGGCCGCCACCATGGGCTCCGAGACCACAGCGGCTGCGGCCGGTCAGATGGGCGTGGTGCGGCGCGATCCGTTTGCCATGCTGCCCTTCTGCGGCTACAACATGAGTGACTACTTCCAGCACTGGCTGGACATGGAACAGCGGGTGGGCAGCAGCGCGACCCTGCCCCGCATTTATTGCGTCAACTGGTTCCGCAAGGGCGAGGACGGCAAGTTTGTCTGGCCTGGCTACGGCGACAACATGCGCGTGCTGAAGTGGATGATCGACCGCCTTGAAGGACAGGCCCAAGGCGCAGACAACATTTTTGGTGTGAGCCCGACCTACGACGAGATCAATTGGGCCGGACTGGACTTCAGCCCGGCTCAGTTTGACACGGTGACTCGCTTCGACAAGGCGGCGTGGAGCGAGGAGCTGGCACTTCACCAAACCTTGTTCCAGCAGCTGGCGCACCACCTGCCAACGGCCTTGGAGCAGACCCGAACCGCGATTGGGCAACGCTTGGCCGCCCTCTGAGGCGCTAGGTGGCGCCAGGCCGTAATCAGTCTTGCTGGCGTGCCATGGCTCCCTGCAGGTCGGCCATCAAGCGCGGATCTGACTGCGCCATCAACCACATCAGGTCCTCGGCGCGCTTGCGGGCCCGGCGCTTGGCCATGGCGTCTAGCGCATCAACGACACTGTTCGACAGCTTGTGGGCGGAGCCGGCAAATAGGGCCAAGACGGTGAAGCTGACCAACCAGAGTGCCACCCAGGCAACCAGCAAGTGGCCATCAACCCAAGTTTCAATCAGCTGATCAGCCACCACCACCATGGCGGAAACCATGGCACCCAGCAACAGTGCACTCAAGCCACGGGCACTGTCAAACGCGCGCCGCTTGGATCGTCTGTCGCTTCGAGGCGCAGTTGACTGCTGGTGGCCTGAATTGGAACCGGGAAAGGGATAGCGCGTGACGTTTGACATGGTGTGATCTTTCTTCAATGACCAGCATTGGGCTGGCTGCACACCCTATATTAGGGTTTACCCTGTTATTTGCCAAATTTAGATTGCTAATGGCGTATATTCAGGCTGATGATGACTCGCTCTGACCACAGGCCTGCCTTTCGGCAACTGGACCTCAACTTGCTGCGCGTGTTTGATGAGGTCATGACCGAACGCAGCCTGACCCGCGCAGCCCACAAGCTGTCGCTCACGCAACCTGCGGTCAGCAACGCCTTGCAGCGGCTGCGCGAGGCACTGGGCGACGACTTGATGAAGCGCTCTGGGCAAGAGATGAGCCCCACGCCGCGCGCATTGGCGCTCTGGCCAGCGGTGCGCGAAGCACTTGGACAACTCGAGGGCGCCCTGGTGCCCGGTCAGTTTGTTCCAGCACAAGCCAGCAACACCTTTATTTTGGCCATGGCCGATGCCACCGCAGCCAAGCTGATGCCCGGCCTGTTGGCCGCGATGGACCAAACCGCCCCTGGCGTGTCGATCCGCGTGGTGCCCTTGACCACGCGCGATCCCCGACGCCTGCTCGAGGACGAAACCCTCGATCTGGCGATTGGCTATTTTCCGGCCACCATGGCCGACCTGACTGCACGCATCCAGTCCGGTGCCGCCGTCGCATTCAGTCATGAACGCTTGTACAGCGGCGAGTATGTCTGTGTGATGCGCCGCGACCACCCGCTGGCCAAAGAAGCCCTGACCCTGGCCAATTTCTGTGCGGCACGCCACTTGTTGGTGAGTTTTTCGGGCCGCCCGTTCGGCTTTGTGGACGAGGCGCTGGCGGCGATCGGACAGAAGCGCCGGATTGTGCTAACCGTGAACCAATTTTTCACCGCTGGCAAACTGGTGGCTGGATCAAACCTGCTGACGGTTTTACCGCGCCATTTTGTCAACGCCACAGGGATTGCCGATCAACTGGTGCTGCGCGAGCTGCCCTTTGCCATGCCGCTGGTCCATGTGGACGCGCTGTGGCACCACCGGGTGCACCGCCTGACGGCCCATCAATGGCTACGCCAGACGCTGGTGGGTATTGGCGCCTCGGCATTTGACGCCTGAGCCACACTGCGACACCATGAAAATCCAACTGCTGTCCGACCTGCACCTGGAGGCCCACCCGCACTGGCAGCCCAAGCCCGGGCCAGGCGCCGAGCTGCTGGTGCTGGCCGGCGACATCGGCTCCTACCAGACCGGCTCGCTACTGACGGACCCAGACTTCGGCCTGGCGCGCTTCTCGCCCCGCTTGGGCTGGCCCACACCGGTGCTGTTTGTGCCGGGCAACCACGAGTACGACGGGCTGGACTTTGACCAGGCCCACGACCGGCTGCGCGAGACCTGCGCCCAGCTCGGCATCACCTGGCTGGAGCGTGAGGTGCTGGTGTGGGGCAACAGCGCGGCATCCGCGCTGGGCCAGTTGCGCTTCATCGGCACCACGCTATGGACCGACTTCGACGCGCTGGCGCCAGAGGCCGGTGCCTCCACACTCAGCGGCAACCCCTTGGCGCAACAGCTCAAGGCGCGGGACAAGGCCTTTCGCGCCGCCAACTACTACCTGCGCAAAGCCGCCACAACGCGCCATGGCGCGCCCATGCTGGCCCAGCAGGTGCGAGAGCAGGCGCTGGTCTGCCAGGCCTGGCTGGCTGAGGCGTTAGCCCAGCCCTTTGACGGCACCACCGTGGTGGTCACCCATTTCGCACCCAGCCTGCGCAGCGCCGACCCGCGCTACGGCCTGACACCCGGCACAGCTGGTTTTTGCAACGCGTTAGACGGACTGCTGCCCGCGGCGCAGTTTTGGCTGCACGGCCACCTGCACGCGCCCAGTAACTACCAGCACCTGGGTTGCCAGGTGCTGGCCAACCCGCTGGGTTACGCGCGCAAGGGCGAGCAGGGCCGCTTTGACCCGATGTGTTGCCTAGAGGTTTGAATTGGAGCAACTGTTTGACTTCGCGCTGCAACGTGAAGACGATTAGCACTGAGGGCCGGGGGCGTTAGGCGCTGCGAGCCGAACCATGACGCTGACCGTCTCGCCATCTACCATGGCCTGCTCCACTTCGCGCCACCCAAACCGTTCGTATAGCTTTTGTTGATCGGGGGTGTAGAGGTAGAGCGCATGAATGCCGATATCGATGCTCCGCCTGACGCAGTCATTGATCAGTGCGGAGCCAACCCCACGCCCCCTGAGGGCCTTCGGAATGAATACCTCTCCGAGCCAGTGGCTTTTGTCAGGATGACTTGGCAACTCAAAAAGCTTCACACTCGCTGTCCCAAGAAGTTCGTCCGCAGCGGACAAGGCCACCGTTGTGAATGGCGCACGGTGCCATTGCGCGCCCGCAGTCAATCGTGCCTCGACAGCAGGTAACGAAGCCCATGGTGGGAAGGTGCCCCATTCTTCGTGCAGAAGCTTGGCAATCTCTCCGATCAAATGCGGATGGTCAGCCAACGGCTCAATGCGCATGTTGTTTTTGGTCTGCGAGTGGAAATGGGGTTGGGCGAATAGAGGGTCTGAATCTGGTCAACTCAACCCGCAACAACCTCGCCAGTCACAAAAAAGTGTCCGCCAGCGACATGGTGAATCGTGCGCAAATCACGGGGGCCATCTTCAAAGTTCCAGCGGCCATCGCGGAACACACGATCGTCTGCCCATGCGCCAAGCACCTCGCCGATGAACAGGTCGTAGGTTTGCTGGTTGTGCGGCTCTGGCATCAGCCTGCAAGCCAGCCATGCGACGCAACCCTCGACCAGCGGCAATTCAAAGCCCGGCGCTGCAAAGGTCTTGGCGCCCAGCTTTTCAAGTTTGTTGGGGACGTCATGGGCGCTTTCACTTCCCAATGCATGGGTGAGT
>CALPLW020000304.1 GCA_943324505.2 Comamonas sp. lk | reverse complement strand
GTGGCAACCTGTGGGACGCCCTGCTGGACCCACTGCTGTGGCTCGGCCTGCAACTGCGCTGGCTGTGGGCGTGGCGCGGGGTGGGGCGTAAGACCTGAACGCCTGACAGGTTCACCAGCGTGCGTCTCCTCTGAGTCAGTGCCCTGACAAAATCATAAAAATGATAGCAAACTATTCAATAACGACGTGACTTAAAGCTGATTTAGGCCACTATTGGTGACGGTGACGGTGACGGTGGCATTGCGGGGCGGACGGGACGGCATGCCTGCTTCCGCTCGTGTCCTCCGCCCTGCGGGCTCCCCCTGACCTCGCTGCAGCAGGCACGCCATCCCGTCCCTGCTTGGGCAAGATGTCGCTCCGGCTGGTTTCCCGTCATTCCCGGCTACAACCGGGAATGACAGGTCTCGCGTGCGAGGGTCGTCAAGGTGGTGCCGGGCTGAGCGGCGGAGCGAGGTCAGGGGGAAAGACGCAGGGGCCCGCAGGGCACGTGCGTCTGGAGGACACGAGCGCAGTTGCTCAGCCTGGCACCGCCTTGACCGGCAAGCCAACAATCCACCCCCAAAAACCAGCAATCAAGAAGCAGGGCCTATCAGCCACTCGCGCCGGAACAGCCACTGCTGCGGGTACCACAGGTTGGCCAGTGTGATCTCGCCTGAGCGGTGTCGGCCTTTGAGTTCCCAGCGGGTGCCCAGCAAGCGGCAGCCCGGTGCGCAGGGTGGGGCGGTTTCAGTGGGCGTGCCCTGCAGCCAGACCACGGCGTCATGGCGCGCCAGCAGATCGGCCAGCGCAGCGCCGTCCGGGGTGGTGCTGACTCGGGCCTGGCTGTCGTAGGGTACAAATCGGTAGCCCGGCAGCAGGAACTCGAAGCGTTCGAACTGGCCGTTGAAATTGTTGGGCACGGCCACGCGGGCGCCCGGCTTGGCTAGGACCATCAGGGCATCTGCCGGGTAGCGGCCGGCCGGCCCGCTGAGCGGCGCGGTACTTAGCCCCAGGCAGGCGTACACCGCCAGACAGGCGGCCACAGTGCAGCCGCGGTTCCAACGCGCGCGCCACAGGCCGGCCAGCACCAGCCACAGGCCGGTCAGCGCCGCTGCCATGGCGGCCAGCCATTCGCTGGTGCTGGCAATGCCCAAATCGTGTGCCACCCAGGCGATGCGGCCCAGCACCAGCAGCATCAGGGCGCAAAGCGGCAGACACAGCACAAACCAGATGCGCCCGATGTGCTGCCAGTTCAGCGCAATGACACAGGCCAGCGCGGGCATGGCCGGGATCAGGTAGCGCGCCGAGCGCTGGCTGGGCAGCATGAACACCAGCAGCCACACCGCCAGCCAAACCAGCAGGATGCGGGTATGAGGCGGCAGCGATAAAGCCAGTTTCTGGCCGCCGAGGCTGGCGCGCCAGCGCTTAAGCGCCACGGGCAACAGGCCCAGCACCACAAAGGCCAGCAGCCCGGCGTTTTGCACATAGGCCAGCAACTGCGCCAGCATGCTGCCATCGCCACCGCGCAGCGCCACCTGCCAGTAGCCCTCGGTGCTGGCCATTTTGCCGGCGTTCTCGGCCAGCACAAACTCTTGCCAGACCGCGGCCGGGTCGGGGTCCAGCACAAACCACAAGCCAAAAATCGCCAAGGCCAGGCTGGCGCTCAAGGCCACTTGCAGCGTGGCACGTAACAGCACCCGGGTATCCAGCAGAGGCTCAGTCGCTAGCCGGGCACACCACAGCGCGGCGGCGGCTGGCGCCACCAAGGCAAACGATTTGTAGGCCAGGCCCAGGCCGATCGCCAGGCCAAAGGCCGCATGAGCCCACCAGCCCGGGCTGGCATCAGGTTTGGCTGGGACAGGCGGTTGTGGCTTCAGCCCTTGCCACAGCAGCCAGAACATCGGCAGGCTGAGCCAGAAGGTCTCGGGCGCGCTGGTCAGGAACGGCCGGCCGTAGCGAAAGGTCGAAAAAAACGCCAGGTAAACGCAGGCCGCCAGCGCCGCACGTGCCACCGAGCGGGTGATGCCGTGCACCGTGGCCGCCACCATGGCCGCCAGCAGCAGGGTGTAGACCAGGCTGGGTGTGCGCAGGGCAGCCAGGCTCCAGTGGTGCCCCCAGTCGCCAGCCTGTAAGGCCTGCCAGAACAGCAGCGGCGGCTTGGTGTTGCGCATATTGTCCAGCTCTGACACCAGCGGCAGCCAGTGGCCCGAGGCGGCGGTGAGGCGCGCAATGTGGGCATACACCATCTCGTCGCCATTGGTGGGAATATAGGGGTTGCCCAGCCCGAGGCTGTAGATGGCCACGGCGAGGGCCAGCAGCATGGCCCAGCCCCAGGTCGGGCCGGCTGCTGGTTCCGATGTCGGGGCCAAGCCTTTCACCTGTCAGCGCCTGTGCTTGCGGCGGAAGGTCCAGCGGTCGTTGGCCAGAAAGTTGCTCACACTGGCTGCCAGAATAGCGACGATATTGGCCAAACGGTAGTCCATGCTGCCAGACAGCAGCAGGGTCAGCACATACTGCAGCCCGCTGCCAAAGGCGGAGGCGGTCACGTACTGGCTGAATTCCATGCCCAGAGTACGCAGGCTCACGCGGGGCATTTCATCGGCCTCAAGCTGCTGGACACGGTCTGACCAGGTCCACAACCGGTTCCAGGTGAAGTTGTTCACCGTGGCCACGGCAATGGCCAGCGCCAACGAAAAATAGGGCTTGTTGTAGTCGGCTTCAAGCTGTGCAAACAAGACCTCGTGCCCGAAGTGCAGCATGGCCAAATTCACCACCGTGCCACTGGCCCCGACCACGCCAAATTTGAGGTAACGCACGCTATCCATCCAAGCCAGCAGCGCCAGCAGCCGCTGCTTCAGGGTCACGGGGTCGCTCATGCCAGGGCCCGGTCGCCCTGCGCCAGGGTCGCCAGCGCGTCGGCCAGCACCGGGTCGGGCGGGATGCGCTTGAGGCACTGGTTGTCACCATCGCAAAAGGTCTGCCGGTGGTTGTAGGCGCTCAGGCAGGGTGAGCAGGCAATGCCCGATTCAAGCACCGTGGCCCTTGGCCCCAGGGGGCCATACAGGCGGGCGGTCTCGGGGCCAAAGAAGATCATGGTCCGAATCGGGGTCAGGCTGGCAAAGTGACCCGGCCCGCCGTCATTGGTAATGAGCAGGTCAGCCTGGTGAAAAAGCATCAGCAGCTCTCGGATGCTGCGGGTGTAGCCAGTCAGGTCCAGGCACAACGGGCTGTCGGCCTGTGCTTGTAGATCGCGCGCCAGTGCGGCGTCGTCACGCAGGCCAATCAGGCCCACCGCATGGCCTGCCCGGCACAGGCCGCTGGCCACCCGTGCATAGTGGGCTGCCGGCCAGGCGCGTTCGGGCAGCAGGCCGCCGCCAGCGTACAGCAGCACCAGCCGGCGTGTGCTCAATACGGCAAAATCAGTCTGCAACTGGCGCCCATAGCCGGCCAGCTCAGCCGGGCTGAAGGTCACGCTCAGTGCGGTGTTGGCCGGCAGGTCGCGCAGCGCTGCCGCCTTGTGGCGGGGCGCGCTGGGTGCCTGCAGTGCATCGGCCAGCGACAAAAATTGCTTGCTGATGTGCTGGTACGGGTTGTAGGGGATGGCGCGGTTGATGAAGCTGCCGCGGTACAGGCCCTCTTGGGTGTGTGGTGTGAAGCCGGCACGCACCGGCGCGCCGCTCAGGTAAGACAGCAGGCTGCTGATGCGCGAGAACAGCTCACAGTCAATCACCGCATCCAGTGGCAGGGCACGCAGGGTGTGGCATACCCGCCAGATGTCACCCAGCAAGGTGAGTGCCGAGCTGTCGTCCAGTGCATGCAGGTGTTCGGGCCGCGCCAGCCCGAGCAGTGCGGCAACCTCCTGGTTTTTCTTGAGCTGCAGCACATGAAGCGTCACGCCGGGGTAGCGTTCGCGCAGCGTCGCAAACAGCGGCCCAGCCAGCACCACGCTGCCCATTTCGGACAGCAGGATCACCAGCAGGTGGCGCGGTGCTGCCGCCAGGACCGGCGCGGGCCGGCCCCTTTGGCTGAATCGCGCCCACCCCGACACGGCCGCGCACAGCAACTGCCCCACCCAACGGTCGATCCAGCGTTGGGTTTGCAGTTTCATGCGGGGTGTGCGACCAAGGCGGTGCGCTTACAGACCAGCTGCCGCACGCAGGGCCTGGGCCCGGTCGGTCCGCTCCCAGGTGAACTCGGGTTCTTCACGGCCAAAGTGGCCGTAGGCAGCGGTTTTTTCGTAGATAGGGCGCAGCAGGTCCAGCATCTGGATGATGCCTTTGGGCCGCAGGTCAAAGTGCGCTGCCACCAGAGCCGACAGTTTGTCGTCGGGCATGACGCCAGTGCCTTCGGTATAGACCGTGATATTCATCGGCTGGGCCACGCCAATGGCGTAGGCCACTTGCACCTGGCATTGCTTGGCCAGGCCTGCAGCCACCACATTTTTGGCCACATAACGGGCCGCGTAAGCCGCCGAACGGTCAACCTTGGACGGG
>CALPLW020000303.1 GCA_943324505.2 Comamonas sp. lk | reverse complement strand
GCACCGCCATGGCAAACGCCACCTGGCTCAGCAGGTCTTTCAGGGTTTTTTGTGGCACGCTGAACATCGGGCCAAAGTTGGCGGCTTCTTGCACCAGCGGGAAATCCTCTGCCGGCAAGGTTTGCAGCGTGAACTTGCTTTTGCCGCCCTTGAGGATGACCTTGCTGGCGTTCGATTCGAGCGATACAGTCTGGTCGGCCGGCATGGTGCGCAAAATGTCGATCAACTTGCGCGCGCCCACCGTGGTGGTGAAGTCGCCGGTGTCGCCTTGCAACTCGGCCGTGGTGCGGATCTGGATCTCCAGATCACTGGCGGTGAGTTGCAGCGAGGCGCCTGTTTTGCGAATCAGGACGTTGGCCAGGATGGGCAGCGTGTGCCGCCGCTCCACAATGCCAGCGACCGATTGCAGGGCCGCTAAAACCTTGTCTTGTGTGGCCTTCAGGACGATCATGTCAACCTCTCCTTATATTGCTAAATTGAATTTCATCTTGCCGTGACGCGGGCCAGGCGCTGTAACCGGCATTTTCCGCTTTTTGTGACGCCGCTCAGCCTTTAAGGGTTTGCTCTAAAACGTGCAGTTGCTGGTTCAGCTCGGTCAACTGTTGCCGCTCGCCGCCAATTTTGCGCACGGCGTGCAGCACCGTGGTGTGATCACGCCCGCCGAACAATTCTCCAATCTCTGGAAGGCTTTTCTGTGTCAGCTCTTTGGCCAGGTACATCGCAATTTGGCGCGGCCGGGCAATGCTGGCCGGCCGCTTCTTGGAGTACATGTCTGCGACCTTGATTTTGTAATAGTCCGCCACGGTTTTCTGGATGTTTTCCACAGAAATCTGGCGGTTTTGAATCGACAGCAGGTCACGCAGGGCTTCACGGGCCAAAAGGATCGAAATCTCTTTCTGGTTGAAGCGTGAATAGGCCAGAATTTTGCGCAACGCGCCTTCAAGCTCGCGCACGTTGGAGCGCACGTTCTTGGCCACAAAAAAGGCCACTTCTTCCGGCATGTCGATGCCTTCAACCCGGGCTTTGTTGATCAGGATGGCCACCCGCATTTCCAACTCGGGCGGCTCGATCGCCACCGTCAGGCCCGAATCAAAGCGCGAGACCAGTCGCTCGTGGATATCAGCCAGCCCCTTGGGGTAGGTGTCACTGGTCATGACAATGTGGGATTTTTTGGCCAACAGGGCTTCAAAGGCGTTGAAGAACTCTTCTTGCGTGCGCTCCTTGTTGGCAAAAAACTGCACGTCGTCAATCAAGAGCAAATCCAGCGAGTGGTAGCGCTCCTTGAACTCGTCAAAAGTCTTGCGCTGGTAGGCCTTAACCACATCTGATACAAACTGTTCTGCATGGATGTAGAGAACTTTGGCATTGGGCCGCTCCGCCAGCAGCCGGTTGCCCACAGCGTGCATCAGATGGGTCTTACCCAGACCAACACCGCCATAGATGAAGAGCGGGTTGTACAGGTGGCCTGGCATGCCCGCCACATGCATGGCCGCGGCGCGCGCCATGCGGTTGGCACTGCCTTCAATCAGGGTGTCAAAGGTCAGCGCCGTATTGAGCCGACTCTTCAGGTTGCCTGCGCCCGGGTCCAGGCTGGAACCAGGTGGGTCTTCTGGTGGCAAAACATCGGACGACTGAATAGCAAGGACAGGCCTGACGGGGGTTTCCTTGGGAGCAAGCGCTAACTCTAGCGCAACTGGCTGGCCCGAAAACTTCTCCAACATGTTCGAAATTCGGCTGCTGTACTGGGTTCTGACCCAATCCAGTTTGAACCGGTTGGCGACGAAAATCGTGACCTTGGACAGGTTGTCAGTTACTTGGGCCGAGAGGGGTTTGATCCAGGTGTTGAACTGCTGTTCAGGTAACTCCTGGGCCAATTGCTCGATGCAGGATTGCCAGAGGATTCGGGCCGTTTCTCGGCCGGTGGCATCGGTGTGGCTGATGGATGAGCCCGTGGTCATGGTGTGGATCAGCTTCTGTGGATAGATGTCATTTGATTCGATCAGAAGTGTAACTTATCAAGAATTTATCCACAGTTCATAAATCTGCCGAGATGTGGCGCTCCGGGCGTGTTTGCAGGTGCCGGGCGAGCGTATGCATGACCATACAAAAGTACCGAATTTGCCGGCTTGGCCAAAGTTTGTGATAATGCCGGGTTCCCCTGACTTCACTTGGGGGGAGAAAATGCCAGTGGTCTGCATACTCATGGAGAGTGTTTGGGCCCTGACCGAGCCCTTTAGGATTGTCATCATGAAACGCACTTACCAACCCTCCAAGATCCGTCGTGCCCGCACCCACGGTTTTCTGGTCCGTATGAAAACCCGTGGCGGCCGCGCCGTTATCAATGCACGGCGTGCCAAGGGCCGCAAGCGTCTGGCGGTCTGAGCCCGGTCGTTCGGCTGATCCCCGCCGCCCCGGCAAGTCTGGCGCAGCAAACAATTGCATCGACTCAAAGCGTGGAGCGAATTTCAGGCCGTGATGTCGGCTCAAACGGCCGCACGAACGGCCCACTTTGCTTTGCACATGGCGCCGCTCGGTTCAACCGTGCCTGCTAACCCATCCAACCTGCCAGCCAGCCAGGCCCTTGCGATGCTCGCGGGCGTGGCCGAGGGCTGTCTTGGCGTTGTCGTGCCCAAACGCTGGGCGAAACGGGCGGTGACCCGCAACACGATCAAACGCCAGGTGTTCAGCGTCAGCCAAGACTTTGAGCCTGAATTGCCTGTGGCGGCCTATGTGGTGCGCTTGCGGGCTGGTTTTGACCGGAGTCGCTTTCCGAGCGCCACCTCCGAGCCATTGAAGGCGGCACTGCGGCTGGAGTTGCAGCAGCTGTTCCAAGACGCGCTGGCCCGCCTGTCGTCTGCGGCCGCGCCGCGTGCCACATGATGCGCGGTTTGCTGATGGGCCTGGTCAAAGGCTATCGCCTCTTGTTGAGCCCCTGGCTGGGGTCGTCCTGCCGTTTTGAGCCAACCTGTTCGCGCTACGCGCTGGAGGCCCTTGACCGGCATGGGGCTCTGGCCGGCTCTTATTTGACACTGGCCAGAATCGGCAGGTGTCACCCTTGGTGCGACGGCGGCTTTGACCCCGTGCCCAAGCATAAACCCGGGCTATTTACCCGGCTGTTTCCTTCATCTACCCCTGAGAAGTCCTCATGAACGATATTCGCCGCACCATTTTGTGGGTGGTTTTTGGCTTTTCCATGGTGCTGTTATGGGACCAGTGGCAGGTGCATACCGGCCACAAGGCTACCTTTTTCCCGGGCCCAAGCCAAAGCGCGCCGGCTGCGCCCAAGGCGGACGCGTCCGGTGCTGCCGGCGTCCCCTCATCCGTGCCAGTGCCGTCGGTCGTGGCGGCCCCTGTGGCCGGCGCTCAGGCTGTACCAGGCACAGCTGTACCAGCCGCTGCTGCGGCCAGTGCCCCGGCTGTCCCGCGTGAACGGATCGTGGTCACCACCGACGTGTTTAAGCTGACCTTGGACTCGGAGGGCGGCTCGTTGCTGCAAACCGAATTCCTCCAGCACGTCGACATGGCCGACAAGAAACGCAACTTTGTTTTGCTGGATGACAGCAAAGACCGCGTTTATATGGCGCAGACCGGGTTGATTGGCGGTGCGGCTGGCGGCAGCATGCCCACGCACAAGACCATGATGACCCTGGTGCCTGGCGAGCGCCAGCTCAAGGATGGCAGCAAAGAACTGGTGCTGCGCTTTGAGTCGCCCGAGCTGGGCGGCGTCAAGCTGGTCAAGACCTACACCCTCACGCGGGGTGCCTACGCCGTCAAGGTCAAGCATGAGGTGCTCAACGTCGGCACCGTGCCGGTGTCGCCGCAGCTGTACCTGCAACTGGTGCGCGACGGCAACAAGCCATCGGGCGAGTCCGCGTTTTACTCCACGTTTACCGGTCCGGCGGTCTACACCGAAGCCAAAAAGTACCAGAAAGTGGAGTTTTCTGATATTGAAAAAGGCAAGGTCGAGATTGAAAAAAGTGCGACCAATGGCTACGTGGCCATGGTGCAGCATTACTTTGCCAGTGCCTGGCTGTTGCCGGATGGTGTGCAACGCGAGCTGTTCATGCGCAAGGTCGACAACAACCTGTATTCGGTGGGCATGATCGCTGCGTTGGGCAGCCTGGAGCCGGGTGCCAGCAAAGCGCTGGATGCCAACTTCTTCGCGGGGCCTCAGGAAGAAAAAGTGTTGGAGGCCCTGACACCAGGGCTGGAGCTGGTCAAGGACTACGGCTGGCTGACCATTTTGGCCAAGCCGCTGTACTGGTTGCTCGACCGTTTGCAGGGTTTTATCAACAACTGGGGCTGGTCCATCATGGCGCTGGTGCTGTTGCTGAAGATCGCTTTCTACTGGCTCAATGCCAAGGCCTACGCCAGCATGGCCAAGATGAAGGCTGTCAACCCCAAGGTGATGGAGATGCGCGAGCGGCTTAAGGACAAGCCGCAGCAGATGCAGCAGGAGATGATGCGCATCTACCGCGAGGAGAAAGTCAACCCCATG
>CALPLW020000302.1 GCA_943324505.2 Comamonas sp. lk | reverse complement strand
GCGCTGGGCATGCTCAGCGCCATTCGCCGCTGCCTGGCGCTGGTTGGCCAGCGGCGAGGCCTGCCTTTGCGCCTGCAGGACATCCCGGCCGATGACGCCGCCACCTACGACATGGTCTGTGCTGCCGACACCGTGGGCGTGTTCCAGATCGAGAGCCGGGCCCAGATGAGCATGCTGCCGCGCCTGCGCCCGCGCTGTTTTTATGACCTGGTGATCGAGGTTGCCATCGTGCGCCCGGGCCCGATCCAGGGCGGCATGGTCCACCCCTACCTGCGCCGCCGCCAGGGGCTGGAGCCGGTGGACTTTCCGCCAGAGCTGCAGCCGGCGCTGGCGCGCACCCTGGGGGTGCCGATCTTTCAGGAGCAGGTGATGCAGATCGCCATGCTGGCGGCCGACTTCAGCCCCGACGAGGCCGACGCGCTGCGCCGTTCCATGGCCGCCTGGAAACGCCGCGGCGGCGTGCACAAATTCCACGACCTGCTGGTGCAGCGCATGCAGGCCAAAGGCTACACGGCCGAGTACGCCGAAGGCATCTTCAGCCAGATCGTCGGCTTTGGCGAATACGGCTTCCCCGAGAGCCACGCCGCCAGCTTTGCCCAACTGGTCTACGTCAGCGCCTGGCTCAAACGCCACGAACCCGCCTGCTTCCTGGCCGCCCTCATCAACTCACAACCCATGGGCTTCTACGCCCCCTCGCAACTGGTGCAGGACGCCCAGCGCCACGGCATCACCGTGCTGCCCGCCGATGTCAGCCACAGCGACTGGGACTGCACCATCCAACAATTGGGGTCAGATTCCAATTATTTTCCGCCAAACTCGGTCGGCAGCCCCAGTAAATTGGAATCTGACCCCAATTGTTCCAATTGTTCGGTGCGGCTGGGGCTGTGTCTGGTGGCCGGGCTGGCGCGGGGGGTGGGCGAGCGGGTGGTGGTGGCGCGGCGGCAGGCGGGGTTTGCCAGTGTGGAGGATTTGGCCCTGCGCGCCGGGCTGGACCGGGGCGCCTTGCGGGCGCTGGCGGCGGCAGATGCGCTGGCGAGTCTGGCCGGCCACCGTCGCCAGCAGGTGTGGGACGCCAGCGCCCTGCAGCCGGCACCGCCCCTGCTGCAAGGGGTGCCGGTGCAGGAGCCCCGACTGCTGCTGCCAGCCGCTGCCGAAGGCCAGGAGGTGCTGCTGGACTACGCCAGCACGGGGCTTACTTTACGCTCGCACCCCTTGTCGCTGCTACGTTCTTCGCTATCAAAAATGAAGCTGATGACGGCCGCTGAGCTGCACAGTCTGCCCGACGGCCGGCTGGTGCGCGCCTGCGGCCTGGTGACCATGCGCCAGCAACCCGGCACCGCCAAAGGCGTGATGTTCGTCACGCTCGAAGACGAAACCGGCTGCATCAATGTGATCGTCTGGAAAAGCCTGCGCGAACGCCAGCGCGCGGCGGCCGTGCAGTCGCGTCTGCTGGCGGTGCACGGCGTCTGGCAGCGCGATACCGAGAGCGGTGGCGAGGTGCGCCACCTGATCGCCGGCCACCTGCGCGACCTCACGCCGCTGCTGGGCGGGCTCAGCAGCCCGAGCCGCGAGTTTCATTAAGCCGTGCCGTCCGCCGCTACTCGCCAGCGTGAAACTGCGCGGCGTTGCGGCCCTTGAAGGGTGCGTAAAAGGCCTTGATGGTGGCCATGTCCGCCTCTACGTCGCCGGTGGGCACAAACACCGGCCCCAGGCCGCTGCGCTTGCGCTCGTAGTCCATGTAGGCCATCACGATCGGCACCTCGGCGCCCAGGGCGATGTAGTAAAAACCGGTTTTCCAGTAGCGCGTCTTGCTGCGCGTGCCCTCGGGCGGCACGATCAGCTGCACCGGCCCCCGCGCCTGCTGCAGCGCTGTCACCGAGGCCGCCACCAGATTGCCGGCCTGTGCCCGGTTCACCGGGATACCGCCCAGCCAGCGCATCACGCCGCGAAACGGCGGTCTAAACAGCTGCTCTTTGCCCATCCAGTACACGTTCAGGCGCAGCGCAAAAGCCACCATCAGGGTGTAGGGCAGGTCCCAGTTGCTGGTGTGGGGCGCGGCAATCAACACGCTTTTGCCAGCGCCCTCGGGCAGTTCGCCCTCGATGGTCCAGCCGGTCAGCCGTAAAAACCCGACCGATACGCCACGCAACAAAGTGTTGATGACGGGGGTGTCAAAAATAGTGTGGTGCATGGGGCTTTGCATTGACGTGAGTCAGCCCCAAGCAAAGGCAGCCCACTAAATTGAATTGGTGCAGCATTATCTGGCAGCCGCGAAGGCGATTGAGAACGACTGTTTCAACATAAGATTGCACCGTCGCCAACTCCTTTGCGCCCGCATCACCGGTCGCTGCCTCATTCATGGCCCTGTTCAATGCTGACGCCATGCTGGCCAACCTGACGATTGGCGCGTGGCGACGTTTGCTGGCAGGCCTGTTGGGTGTTGCACTTGTGCTGGTGTTGGACACGGGTCGCCGCTCGGCATCTCCCCCGGCCCCGAGGGCCGAGGCTGTTGCAGCGCCGGTCCTGGCCTCGGCAGTGTTGGTGCTGCAGGCCAGTGGCGCCATCCCGATGCCGTTGAATACGCCGGCTGCCCACGCCAGCAGCCTGCTGACCTTACCCAAAGACCATGCTGCTGCCCTGATGGCGTTCTGGTTTGCAGGCGCCCGGGAGAGTGCCCCGGATGTGCAAATTGCCGCGTCGCAGTTCGACCGCGCCAGTGGCCGCTGGACGCCGGCCCGGTTTGTGCTGGATCGTCAGGCCCTGGGTGCTGACTTGGGATTTGCCGTGCGCAGGCTGGGCAACCCGGTGGCCTGGCTGGACCCGCAAGGGCGCATCCATCTGTTTGTGGTGGCGACCGGCCTGGGTGGCTGGGCTGCAGCACGCATCGTCCACCTGCGCCAGCGCACGGGCTCTGACCTCGCTCAACTGTCGTTTGCGCCGGTGCAGGTTCTGCCACTGGGTTGGCTCTGGAACACCAGTTTTCTGGTTCGCAATGCCCCACTTCCGCTGACGGACGGTGGCATGGTGTTGCCGGTGTATTTTGAGCTGGGCATCAAGTACCCGCTGGCCTTGCGCTTTGATGCCGCAGGCCACTACCTGGGCGCCACCCGTATCTCTGCGCGGCGGCACCTGCTGCAGCCGAGCCTGCTGCCCCTGGGCCCGTCGGACTGGCTGGCCTTGATGCGCGATCAGCGCCCGGATGGTCGGGTCGGGGTGGCGCGTACCCAGGACGGTGGTCGCAGCTGGCAGGACGCGCCAGATCTTGCCTTGGTGAACCCTGGCTCGGCCGTCGCTGGGCTGTCGCTGGCGCCTGGCCAACTGCTGCTGGTGCATAACTCCTTGCCGGGCAGCCGTCATCGGCTCGATCTGAGTCAATCGGTCGACGGCGAGCACTGGGCACTGGCGCAGCCGCAGGCCCTCGTTGAGGGCCAGTCGGGGCAGGAGTTCTCTTACCCTGCCCTGACCTGGGCGGACGACAGCCTGTGGGTCAGCTACACCGACCAGCGTCGCCAGATCGCCTGGCAGCGCTTTGCTGCCCCGGCCTTGCGACCCTGAAACTGACGCAACCCCCCGAGCTTTAGCGCCCATGGACAGCACCACCTTACTCACCGCCTGGGAGGCATGGCAGTTGCCCCTGCTGCCCGAGCTGTCTGGCCAGGGTCTGGCCCGGCAAGGCCTGTGGGCAGCAGTGCTGGGTGGCGGAGTCGGCTGGCTTACGCGTGGCTGGTCACGCCGCCTCCGCTTGGCCCTGCTGGTGACCGTGTTGATGTGGGTGGCGCTGCCCGGTGCGGCTTCGGTTTCACATTGGCTTGGTCTGGCCTTCAAGGCACCCAGCCTGAGCAGCGGCTTGCTGGGGCTGTTCTGGCTGGTCAAGGCCTTGAGACCTAGCCCCCCAGACGCAACAGAACTGGCCGGCCCGGCGCCCTGGGTCACTGCCTTGGGCTGGCTGGCGGTGCTGCTGGGTTGGCTGCTGCTGCTGGACCTGCTCGCGCTGTTGCCAGTGGCCTTTTATGGCTGGGGTTTTGGTACCCCGGCCCTGGCGGCGGTCTGCCTGCTCTTGCTGGCCGGGTGGCTGCGCTGGGGCGCCCAGCCAGCAGCCTGGCCCTGGCTGGCCTTGGCGGCGGTGGTCCTGCTGCTCTTTGTGCTCACCCGCTGGCCCAGTGGCAACCTGTGGGACGCCCTGCTGGACCCACTGCTGTGGCTCGGCCTGCAACTGCGCTGGCTGTGGGCGTGGCGCGGGGTGAGGCGTAAGACCTGAACGCCTGACAGGTTCACCAGCGTGCGTCTCCTCTGAGTCAGTGCCCTGACAAAATAATAAAAATGATAGCAAACTATTCAATAACGACGTGACTTAAAGCTGATTCAGGCCACTATTGGTGACGGTGGCATTGCGGGGCGGACGGGACGGCATGCCTGCTTCCGCTCGTGCGGGCTCCCCCTGATATTGTTATTCCCGCTCCCGATGCGCTGAAGGGAGCCTGAGCGGACGACCCCGATCTCCCCCTTGGGACACCAATCCCGTGGTCAAGACTGG
>CALPLW020000301.1 GCA_943324505.2 Comamonas sp. lk | reverse complement strand
GCTTTCGGAAGACAAACGTGGCTCAGGCGATTTCTTGGATGGTTTCGCCCAGCGCGTCGAGCAGGGTGCTGATCTGGGTCGGGGTACTGATGAAGGGCGGTGCCAGCTGGATGGTGTCGCCACCGTAGCGTACGTAAAAACCTTTCTTCAGCATCGCCATGGCAATTTCATAGGGCCGGCGCGCTGGCTCGCCCGGGTGGGCCGCGATGGTAAAGCCGGCCGCCAGGCCGAAGTTGCGGATGTCGGTGATGTGTTTCACGCCTTTGAGGCCGTGCACCGCATTCTCGAAATGGGGCGTCAACTCTTTCACCCGGTCGATCATGTTCTCGCGCACCAGGATGTCCAGCGCCGCCAGCCCCACCGCGCAGGGCAGCGGGTGCGCCGAGTAGGTGTAGCCGTGGGCAAACTCCAGCATGTAGGGCGGACCGCCGGCGGCCATGAAGGTGTCGTAAATGTCTTTGCTGGCCAGCACCGCGCCCAGCGGCTGCGTGCCGTTGGTGATCTGCTTGGCCACGTTCATGATGTCGGGTGTCACGCCAAAAGCCTCGGCGCCGGTGTACGCCCCCATGCGGCCAAAGCCGGTGATGACCTCGTCAAAAATCAGCAGGATGTTGTTGGCGGTGCAGATGTCCCGCAGGCGCTGCAGGTAGCCCACTGGCGGCACAACCACCCCGGCCGAGCCGGACATAGGCTCCACGATGACGGCGGCAATGTTGGAGGCATCATGCAGCGCAATCAGGCGCAGCAGGTCGTCGGCCAATTCGGCGCCTTTTTCCGGCATGCCGCGTGAGAAGGCGTTGCTGGCCAGCTGGGTGTGCGGCAGGTGGTCGGCCTCGATGCCCTGGCCAAACATCTTGCGGTTGGCCACGATGCCGCCCACCGAGATGCCGCCAAAGTTGACGCCGTGGTAGCCTTTCTCGCGGCCGATAAGGCGGGTCTTGCCGGCCTGGCCCTTGGCGCGCCAGTAGGCCCGCGCCATCTTGAGCGAGGTGTCGGCCGATTCAGAGCCGGAGCCGGTGAAGAACACATAGTCCAGCCCGGCCGGGGTCAGCTCTTTGAGTTTGTTGGCCAGCTCAAAAGACAGTGCGTGGCCGTACTGGAAGGCGGGCGAATAGTCTAGCGTGCTCATCTGGCGGGTGACCGCCTCCACCAGCTCAGTGCGGCAGTGGCCCAGGCCGGTGCACCACAGGCCAGAGAGGCCGTCAAAAATCTGCTTGCCATGAACGTCGGTGTAGTAGGCGCCCTTGGCGCTGGCCATCATGCGGGGGTTGGCCTTGAAGTCGCGGTTGCCGGTGTAGGGCATCCAGTGCGGCTCAAGCCAGGCGGCATCCAGGCGGGGGGCTTGCTGCAGGTGTTGGGCGTCGTTCATGTTCATGGCGTCTCCTCGGTGGTGGCCGTGCGGTTTCGCCGTGGCGAACATGGCCTAGGGTTAAAGGTGAACCGGTATTTTCGGCCCTCTGTTACTCTTATAAATGTATAGCTATCACTATTTGGTTGTCAATCTATGAAAGTAAAGACGCGGGCTGCACTGGGCCAACTCAGCGACATGGACATTCGCCTGCTGCGGGTGTTCAAGAGTGTGGTGGAGTGCGGTGGCATGGCGGCGGCCGAACTCGAGCTCAACATCGGCACCTCAACGGTCAGCCGCCACCTCAAGGACCTGGAAACTCGGCTTGGGTTGACGCTGTGCCGGCGTGGCCGGGCCGGCTTTGCCCTGACCACCGAAGGCGAACAGATTTACGCCGAAACCCTGCGTCTGCTGGCCGGTGCCGATGCCTTTCGCAGCAGTGTCGATGAGATCCACCGGCGCATGGGCGGCCAGCTGAACCTGGCGGTGTTTGACAAGACCGCCAGCAACCCGGCAGCTCGCCTGGGTGAGGCGATTGCACTGTTTTCTGACTTGGCGCCCGAGGTCAGCCTGCAACTGTCGGTGGCGCCCATCAATGCGATCGAGCGCGGCGTGCTTGATGGCCAGTTTCAAGTTGGGGTGATTCCCGGCCATCGGCGCTCGGACACCCTGGCCTACGACGCCTTGTTTGACGAAACCATGCTGCTTTACGGCGGCGCGCGGCATGCGCTGTTCGCCGCTGACACGACCGGCATGGGCTGGGACGATGTGCGAGCGCACCAGTTTGCCGGCCTGGGCTACCACTCGCCCAATATGGAAATCAGCCAACAGTTGCGGCTGCCGCGCAAGGCAACCGGCTTTGACCAGGAGTCCATCGCTACGCTGATCCTGTCGGGGCGCTACCTCGGCTTTTTACCTGACCATTACGCCGAGGGTTTTGTCCGTGCCGGCCGCATGCGCGCGATCGAGCCGGCCTTGTTTCGCTATGCCTGCCAGTTCTTTGGCATCGTGCGGCGCTCGCCCCAGCCCTCGCGGGTGACCCGGGCTTTCCAGGACTGCTTGCGACAGGCCCATCAGTCCAATCCGCTGGGCGGCGCCTGATGTCAACGGCGACGCCGCTGCGCAGCCCAAAATTTATAAGAAAAAGGGCTCTAGCCCCCGTATTTATTAAGGTTTAAGCTATTTATTTAATAGCATTTTGTTGACATTCTGGTTGTACCCCCATCGTTTGTCAAAAGTAAAATGAACGTAGCTTTGAAAACTTTAGACCCACCGATATGAGCACCTACGACCCTGACGCGCTGGAATGTCTGGCTGCGATTGTGGAAGAGGGTGGGTTTGAGCGGGCGGCGGTACGGCTGGCCATCACACAATCGGCGGTGTCGCAGCGATTGCGTGCCTTGGAGGTGCAAGTTGGCACGGTCTTGATTGTGCGGAGCCGGCCGCTAAAGCCCACCACCGCCGGGCGCCTGCTGCTCAAACACGCCATGCAAATGCGCCTGTTGCGCGCTGATCTGGAGCGAGACCTCAAGGACCTGGCGCCGGGTGTGTCCAACGGCGCTGCGCACGACGAAGAACGCATCTCGATCGCCATCAATGCCGACAGCATTGCGACCTGGGCAATGCCGGCCCTGGGCGCGCTGGCCCGGGAGGGCTTGGGGCTGGAGGTCATCACCGACGATCAGGATTTCACCATTGAGTGGTTGCGAGAGGGCAAGGTGCTGGGTTGCGTGACCACCTTGCGCCAGGCCCTTCGCAGCTGCAGGTTGGTGCCACTGGGGTCAATGCGCTACGTGGCTGTGGCGGAACCCGATTACGCGGCCCGGCACGCGCCAGACGGGCTGACGCCACGCAATTTTCATCAAGTGCCGTTCATTGCTTTTAACCGCAAAGATAGCTTGCAAATGGAGTTTGTCAGCAGCGCCATGCGGCTCAAGCGCGTCGCCTTGAAGCAGTTGTATGTGCCCAGTTCGGAGGGGCAGGTGCGCGCTGTGTTGGCGGGTTGGGGTGTCAGCGTGGTGCCAGAGCTGCAGGTGCGCGAACATTTGCGTAGCGGCCGCTTGGTCAACATGGCGCCAGACCATACCTTGCCAGTGGCGCTGTTCTGGCATTGCTGGAATCTGGAGTCGGCCGTGCTCGATGCCCTGACCAAGGCCCTGACCACCGCATCGGCACTGGCGCTTGATGCTTCACCCCGTGATCTGCCGGTTGAACTACATCGCTAAAAAAAGACTTTTCAGTAGCAAATTGATCGAATTATCCATTTTTTGATACTGAGGTATAAAATTCAGCCATGAAGTCTGAAGCCGCTGCAAAGCCCTCGTTCAAGCAGCAAATGCTCCAGGTACGCGAAGACACGATTGTTCAAACCGTCAACCGGCTGTTAGCAGAAAAAGGCTTTGAGGCGATGACGGTGGACGAAGTGGCGGCCCAGGTTGGCATTGCCAAAGCCAGCCTGTACAAGCATTTCGCCAGCAAGGAAGACCTGGCGGTGGCCGCCATGGTGCGCGTGATGCGCCAGGCCCAGGCCTTTATCGCAGCCCTGCCACCGCAAGACCCCCCGTTGCAGCAACTGCGTGCCGCGGTGCGGTGGGTGTTGCAGCTCAAGCTGGCGGGTGGCATGCCATCGCTGCCCAGCCAAAACTCCAGCCTGCGTGCCAGTCTGGCTGCCAGTCATGACTACATGGATGGGCTGATCGAGCTGAGCGACCGCCTCGGCGGCTGGATTGAGGCGGCCCAAGCGGCGAATGAACTCAACCCCCAACTACCGGCCATCGCGATTTTGTACACCTTTTTTGCGCGTGCCTGTGATCCGGTGGTCGAGTTTCTCAAAATGGGCGGCCTCTACACAGACGCACAGATCGAGGCACTGGTGCTCAGCACCTGCTTTGAGGGGGTTGTCAGCCGCCAGGGCTAACGCCGACCCATCGCCGCGCCAGCCGGGCTTAGCGCACCAGCAGCACCGGAACCTTGCAGTGCGCCAGCACCGCAGTGGCCACCGAGCCCATGACCAGGTTGGCCAGCGTGCCATGCCCGTGCGAGCCCATCACCAGCAGGTCAAACTTGCCGCTCTCGGCAAACTTGGCAATGGTGTCGCCCGCGTGGCCCACTTTCCAGGTGGTCTTGGCATCAATGCCGTGCCGTAGCAAAAATTTGGTCACCGGCGCCAGCACTTTTTCGGATTCTTCCAGTT
>CALPLW020000300.1 GCA_943324505.2 Comamonas sp. lk | reverse complement strand
GCCAGCGTGCTGGAGCGCATCGGTCAACGCCCCTGCTACTTGACGCTTGACATCGACTGTCTGGACCCGGCGTTTGCACCCGGTACGGGCACCCCCGAACCGGGTGGCCTGAGCAGCTCGCAGCTGCTGACTTTGCTTGAAGGGCTGGCGCCCCTGAACATGGTGGGCATGGACTGTGTTGAAGTGGCGCCGGCCTATGACCACGCCGAGTTGACCAGCTTGGCCGCGGCCACTTGTGTTTGGACCTACCTGTGCGGTCAGGTCGCCAAGTTGCCCAGAACCTGGCCAAAACATGCTGATTGACTCCGACACCCAACTGAACCGCCGGAGTTACTACGAGGCCAGCGTGGTTCGCCCCCTGCCGGCCCCGCCGTTGCAGGGTGACCTGGTGGCCGATGTGCTGGTGGTGGGGGCTGGCTTCGCCGGCCTGTCAGCGGCCATTGAACTGGCACAGCGCGGTATGCGCGTGGTGCTGCTGGAGGCAGATCGTGTCTGTAGTGGCGCCTCGGGCCGCAACGGCGGGCAGGCCATTGCTGGTTTTGCCAGTGGGCAAGGCCCGATAGAGCATCAACTCGGCCGCGCCGACGCCCGCTTGGCCTGGGACATGTCGTTGGAGGCGGTTCGTCTGATCGACGAGCGCATTGCCCAATTCGGCATAGACTGCGACCGAGTGCATGGTTACCTGCATGTGGCCGAGACAGTTTCCAAGGCGCGTCGGCTGGAAGTGGAGATGACGGGTCTGGCGCGCGACTACGGTTTTGCCACCGACTTTGCCAGCGGCGCAGCAACTCGGCGGCTGATTGACAGCCCGCGCTACCAGGCTGCCGCCTATGACCGCGTGTCTGGGCACCTGCACCCGCTCAAGTACGGGCTTGGGCTGGCTGCGGCCGCCCGTGCGTTGGGGGTGACGATCTGCGAGCATTCGCCCGTGCTTGGCCTGAGCCGCGGAGCCCGGCTACAGGCCCGCACGGCCGGCGGTTCCGTCACCGCCGCGTTCGGCGTGCTGGCCGGCAACTGCACGTTGGGCGAATACGGGCCGCAGGTGGGGCCAGATATAGCGCCCAGAATCATGCCGGTGGGCACCTACATGGTCAGCACGGCACCGCTGGACCCGGCCCTGTGCCGGCAGCTCATACCCTCGAACGCGGCGGTCTGTGACACCAATTTTGTGCTGGATTACTTTCGCTTCAGCGCCGACCACCGCCTGTTGTTTGGTGGCCGGGCGAGCTACACCACCCGCACGCCGGAACGGCTGGAGCAGCTGATGGCAGCGCGCATGCGCCAGGTGTTCCCGCAACTCGGCAAAACGCCGATCGAGCACGTGTGGGGTGGCTTCGTCGACATCAGCATGAACCGTACGCCGGACTTTGGCCGGCTTGGCGGCAACGTGTACTACCTGCAGGGTTTCAGCGGGCATGGCGTGGCCCTGACGGGGCTCGCGGGCCGACTCGTGGCCGAAGCGGTGGCCGGTCAGGCCGCACGATTTGACCTGTTCGCCCGGCTCAAGCATCAGCCCTTTCCAGGTGGGCGCCTGCTGCGCATGCCTACCCTGGCACTGGCAATGCTGTTTTACCGCTTGCGCGATACCTTGTGAGCCGCCGGCAAAGTCGTCGTGATGATCCAACTTCATCGAGTATTTGTTTTCTGTGCCAAGCAACTGCGGTTGAAGCCTGGCCGGGATGGCGCGGAAAATAGTCCGCTCCTGGCCACGTCCGCTTTGTCGGTGCTTGGCGCGTACATCAAAGCAGCAAGTAATATCGCGCTGGTAGCCTGAGCATGTGTTGCTTCACGTCTGACTGCCGGCCGCTCGCCAAACCATTTTGAGGACAACACACCATGACTGATGCGGTCGACACCGCCCTGATCCAATCCCTGGACAGTGCCCATTTTTTGCACCCCTTCACCGATTTCAAAGACCTCTCAGGTCGCGGTGCTCGGGTGATGGTGCGCAGCGAGGGCATTTACGTCTGGGATTCGGAGGGCGCACGGGTGCTGGATGCCATGAGTGGCCTGTGGTGCGTCAACGTCGGCTACGGCCGGCGCGAGCTGGCCGATGCCGCCCACCACCAGATGATGACGCTGCCCTACTACAACAGCTTCTTCCAGACCACCAATGTGCCGGCGGTGCAGCTGGCGGCCAAACTGGCCAGCCTGGCGCCCAATGCCGGAGAGCGAAGCTTTCAGCACGTGTTCTATTCCTCCAGCGGTAGCGAAAGCAACGACTCCAATGTCCGCATGGTGCGTCGCTATTGGGACCTGCTGGGGCAGCCGCAGCGCAAGGTCATCATCAGCCGTATCAACGCTTACCACGGCAGCACCATGGCAGGTGCATCGCTGGGCGGTATGAGTGGCATGCATGCGCAGGGTGATTTGCCGATTCCCAACATCACCCACATCGAGCAACCCTATTTCTTCGAGAACGGCCTGGCCGGCGAGACGGCAGACGAGTTCGGCGTGCGCGCGGCGGGTTGGCTGGAGCAGAAAATCCTGGCGCTCGGGCCCGACAAGGTGGCCGCCTTCATTGCCGAACCGATCCAGGGCGCCGGCGGCGTCATCATCCCGCCCGCCACCTACTGGCCCGAAATCCAGCGTATTGTGGACAAGTACGGCATCTTGTTGATCAGTGATGAGGTCATTTGCGCCTTTGGTCGCCTGGGCACCTGGTTTGCCTACGAAAAATTTGGCTATAAGCCCGATCTGGTGACCTTTGCCAAGGCCGTGACCAGCGGCTATGTGCCTTTGGGTGGCGTCATGGTGGGGGACCGGGTGGCCAAGGTGCTGATTGAGCGGGGTGGCGAGTTCACCCACGGGTATACCTACAGCGGACACCCGGTGACCTGTGCAGTGGGCCTGGCCAACTTAGGCATCATGGAGCGCGAGCAATTACCGCAGCGCGTGCGCGATGACATTGGGCCTTACCTGGCGCGGCATTACGCCGCCATTTCAGAGCACCCCCTGGTCGGCCTGGCCGAGACCTGTGGCTTCATGGCCGGGCTGGTGCTTGTGAAAAGCAAGGCTCCAGTTCAACGTTTCACTGAGGCGCAAGGCGTGGGTATGATCTGCCGCGGTTACTGCTTTGCGCACGGTCTGATCATGCGTGCTGTTGGAGACCGCATGATCATCGCGCCGCCGCTGGTCATGACGCACGCGCAGGTTGACGAGATGGTCGCTCTGATTGTGAAATGCCTGGATCTGACCTACCAAGACGTCAAGCACCGGGGCTGGCTGGCATAGGGATTGCATGTAGCGGCGAGGTTGATTGGCGGGTTTAAGATTCCGACTTGGGTCGCGGGGTATCGTTTTTCAGGAGAATCGATTGGTTACTGTCAAAAAACCCAGTTTGGGCGGCAAGTTTTGGGCCGGTTTGGCGCTGGCCGGCACGCTGGCCTGGTCGGGCAGTGCAGCCGTGGCGCAAGACGCCAAGGTGCTCAACATCTACAACTGGTCGGATTACATCGCGGCCGACACCATCCAGAATTTCGAGAAGGAAACCGGCATCAAGGTGCGCTACGACACCTTCGACAACAACGAGATCCTGCACGCCAAGCTGGTGGCCGGCAAGACCGGCTACGACATTGTGGTGCCCTCGTCAAACTGGGCCCGGCTGCAGATGGACGGCGGCCTGCTGCGCAAGCTCGACAAATCGCTGCTGCCCAACCTGAAAAACCTCGATCCCGATATCCAGGCCCAGATTGCCAGCCTTGACCCTGGCAACCAGTACCTGGTCAATTGGCTCTGGGGCTACACCACGGTGGGCATCAACACCGCCAAGGTGAAGGCCGCGCTGGGTAGCGAGCCGCTGCCGGCCAATGCCTGGGAGCTGGTGTTCAACCCGAAGTACGTGAGCAAGCTCAAAGGCTGCGGGGTGTCGGTGCTCGACAGTGCCTCTGAAATCCTGTCGGCGGCCCTGCATTACCTGGGCAAAGACCCGTTCAGCAAGAACGCGGCTGACTATCAGGAGGCTGGCGCCATGCTCAAGGCGGTGCGCCCTTACATCACCCTCTTCAGCAGCTCGGGCTACATCAATGACCTGGCCGGCGGCTCCATTTGTGTGTCGCTAGGCTGGAGCGGTGACATCAACATCGCCCGCCAGCGCGCGATCGATGGCAAGACCGGGCAGGACGTTCAGGCCCTGATTCCCAACAACGGCGGCCTCCTGTTGTTTGACATGATGGCGATTCCGGCCGACGCGCCCAATGTGCAAAACGCCCATGCCTTCATCAACTACATCCTGCGGCCCGAGGTGCACGCCTCTTTGACCAACAAGGTGTTTTATGCCAACCCGAACAAGGAGTCGCGCAAATTCATCAAGCCCGAGGTCGCCAACAACCCCACGGTGTTTGTCAGCCCGGCTCAGATGGCCACCATGAAGCCGCCCAAGGCGCTGACCAATGACATCCGTCGCCTGGTCACCCGGGTCTACACCGGCTTCAAGTCCGGCCTGTGATGAGCTGGGGGTCGCTACCCTGGACGGGTCTGTTGTGAGCTCGGTCAAACCCCCGGATAGCCTGCAGGCCGGGGAGGGTCCGCCCCCGTTTCTGCAGATCAAACGCATCATTAAGCAGT
>CALPLW020000299.1 GCA_943324505.2 Comamonas sp. lk | reverse complement strand
GATGGCTTTCGCTACATCAACGGCACACCGGCCGATTGCGTGCACGTGGCTCTGACCGGCTTGCTAGGCTACCGGCCTGATCTGGTGGTGTCCGGTATCAACAACGGCGCCAATATGGGCGATGACACCATCTATTCGGGTACCGTCGGGGCTGCCATGGAAGGCTACCTGTTTGGTATTCCGGCGATCGCCTTTTCCCAGGTGGAGCGTGACTGGGTACAACTGCAGGCCGCCGCCCATAAGGCGCGTGATCTGGTCCTGCAGATGGCCCAGCAGCATCTGATCGGCACGAGTCCATGGTTGCTCAATGTCAATATTCCGAATCTGCCTTACGAGGCCATTGGCCATGTCAAGCTGTGCCGCTTGGGGCGACGCCATGCGGCAGAGCCGGTGATCACCCAGGTCAGCCCGCGCGGCGAGACCATGTACTGGATTGGCGCCGCCGGCGCTGCCATGGACGACTCCGAGGGCACCGATTTTCACGCCACCCAGCAAGGCCATATTGCGATGACGCCGCTCAAGGTGGATCTCACCGACCATGAACGCCTGGGCTACTGGGCCCAGACGGCTGCAAAACTGTCGGGTCGCCCGCACGGATGAAGGAACGCCCCAGTTTTCCGGCCCGTCTCGACCGTCCGGCGGGTCCAGCCAAAGGCCAGAAGCGCACGGCAGCGTCGGGGCAGCCCCTGCCTGGACAGAACGCCGTTGTGGCCATGCCGCCAGGTGCCCGCGGGGTGGGCCTGGATTCCAGTGCAGTGCGGATGAGCATGGTGCGCAAGCTCGAGGCGCAGGGTATTCGCGATCCGCGCGTTCTGTCGGCCATGGGCGCCGTCGAGCGCCATCGCTTTGTGGACAGTGCGCTGGTCAACCAAGCCTATGAGGACACCAGCCTGCCGATCGGGCTTGGTCAGACCATATCCAAGCCAGGTGTGGTCGCGCGCATGCTGGACTTATTGCTGGATGGCCGAACTGGCCACATCGGGCGGGTGCTCGAGATCGGTACCGGATGCGGCTACCAAGCGGCGGTCTTAAGCCGGCTGGCAGACGAGGTCTACAGCATCGAGCGACTGCGCGGTTTGCATGACAAAGCGCGCGACAACCTGCGTCATTTGCGCCTGGCCAACTTGCATCTGCTGTTTGGTGATGGCCGCGACGGTTATGCCGCAGGTGCGCCCTACGGCGCCATCATTGCGGCCGCTGGTGGCGAAGCCGTGCCCCAGGCGTGGCTGGACCAACTTGCAATCGGCGGGCGCCTGGTGGCACCCGTCAGCACCGGCGCCTCATTGGCTGGCACCCAGGCCCTGCTGGTGGTCGACAAACTGCCACAAGGTTTGCGGCAGACGTTCCTCGAAGCGGTTAACTTCGTCCCTCTAAAATCGGGCCTAGGATGAAGGGACGTCAGATGTACGCAGAAACCCCAAGGCTCAAGGCCGTGGTGAGTGGCTTGGCGCTGGTTTTGCTGTTGGGCGGCTGCGGCACCAGGGCGCTCAGCCCTGCGCCTGTCGAGGACCGAGGTACGGTGCCGGTCAGCTTGGCGCCTGTCGCCATCGAAGTCACCCTGGCGCCCGTGGCCAAACCACCTTTGGGCATCGAGAACGCTGGCAAGCCCGGTTATTACAGCGTCCGGTCCGGCGATACCCTGATCCGCATCGGCCTAGACCACGGGCAGTCTTTTCGAGATATTGCACGCTGGAACAATCTCGATAACCCGAACCGTATCGAGGTCGGCCAGGTGCTGCGGGTCGCGCCACCTGCCGGTGCGGGTGCCATGCCCAAGGCAGTGACCCAGAGTAGTGTGGCTTCGGTGCCAACCCCCGCTCTGGCGCCATTGCCGCCTGCAGCGGACAAACCCGCGTCGCAGCCGGCCGCAGCGGCCAGTGCCCCGGCTGCGCCGGTAACTGCTGTGCCGGTACCTGCTGCACCAACGGTTACTTCCGACGATGAGATTGCCTGGATCTGGCCCACTGTTGGGCCCGTGCTTGCCGGCTTTGATGAGGTCAAGAACAAGGGCTTGGATATCGGTGGCAACGCTGGCGACCCGGTCTTGGCAGCGGCCGATGGGCGGGTGGTCTATGTCGGCGCCGGTTTGCGTGGTTACGGGAATCTGATTATCCTGAAGCACAACAACACCTACCTCACGGCTTACGCCCACAACCAGACACTCTTGATCAAAGAAGACCAGACCGTGCGTAAGGGTCAAAAAATTGCCGAAATGGGCAGCAGCGATGCCGACCGCGTCAAGCTTCATTTTGAGGTGCGTCGCCAGGGCAAGCCGGTTGATCCGAGCAAGTACCTTCCGCCAAGGTAAGGCATGACCGACGAAACCACAGTGCTGCCAACCGTAGCGCCCCCCGGTCTGTGGGTTGAATCGCTCGATCTGGACGCCCAGGGCGTTGCTCACCGGGCGGACGGTAAGGTGGTCTTCATTGAGGGCGCCCTGCCATTTGAGCGTGTGGATGCGGCTGTGCATCGCAAAAAAAATAACTGGGAGCAGGGCACGGTCACGCTGATTCACCAAGAGTCGGCACAGCGGGTCACGCCCGGTTGCCCCCATTTTGGCCTGCATCCTGGTGCCTGCGGTGGCTGCAAAATGCAGCACCTTCATGTGGCGGCCCAGGTGGCCGTCAAGCAACGCGTGCTGGAAGACAACCTATGGCATCTGGGCAAGGTCAAGGCCGAGACCGTGCTGCGGCCGATCGAAGGGCCAGCCTGGGGCTACCGCCATCGCGCCCGCCTGTCAGTGCGCTATGTCAGAAAAAAAGGCACGGTGCTGGTGGGGTTTCATGAGCGCAAGAGCAGCTACGTGGCTGACATGAAGGTTTGTCCTGTCTTGCCCCCTGAAGTCAGCGCTTTGTTGATGCCATTGCGGGAACTGATTGGCTCGCTTGACGCGAAAGAAACCTGCCCACAGATTGAATTGGCCTGCGGTGATCAGGTGATCGCAATGGTGCTGCGGCACCTGGAGCCATTGAGCCCCGATGACCTGGAGCGCTTGACGCAGTTTGCTAATCAGCATGCCAGGGTGCAGTGGTGGCTGCAGGCCAAAGGTCCGGACACCGCCAGATTGATGACGCCCGGTGGCGCGCCTTTGCAGTACGCCCTGCCGGACTTCGGGCTGACCATGCCCTTCAAGCCGACAGACTTCACACAGGTCAACCCCTATATCAATGCGGTGCTGGTGAGCCGGGCGCTGCGCTTGCTCGGTGTTCAAACGCACGAACGGGTGATTGACTGGTTTTGCGGTCTGGGCAACTTCACCCTGCCGCTGGCCACCCAGGCCCGCGAGGTGCTGGGCGTGGAGGGCAGTGACGCGCTGATCGCCCGCTCCCGCCAAAATTTTGTAGAAAATCAGGCTCTAGGCCCCGCCAGTCATAGCTTCTGCGCTACTAATTTTGTAGTGAGAGATTTGTTTGAGATGACACCGACATTGCTGGCTGCAGACGGTGCGGCAGACAAGTGGCTGGTCGACCCTCCCCGCGAAGGCGCTTTTTCGTTGGTCAAGGCGCTGGTTGAACTGCGTCAGGCCGCGACTGGGTCGGGCGACAGTGTGGCGGGGCCCGCCATTTCGGGCTGGACGGCGCCCAAACGCATTGTGTATGTCAGCTGCAATCCGGCGACGCTGGCGCGCGACGCGGGCTTGCTGGTCCACCAAGCAGGCTACCGGTGCTCCGCAGCCGGCGTGGTGAACATGTTTCCGCATACTGCGCACGTTGAAAGTCTGGCCGTCTTCGATCGCCAGGACTGAGTTCGCCGGGCGATGAAGCTCGGCGGTATCAAGGCTTGGTAGCTTTGGCGGCAGCCTTCTCCTTACCGGTCTTAGGCTTCACCTCACTGAGGATTTCTTCTACCGGCTCGGCTTTCGGAACACTCGCACGCACGCCTTCGATCTTGTTTTCGCGCATGTACTCGTCCATGGCCTTCCAGCCAGCAAACACGGCGGCCTTGGAGGCTTCCTCGTTCAGCGAGTAGCAGTCTTCGATGCTGCGCAAACCATGCCGGCAGGCACCACCGATGGCCTTGGCCTCCGCTTCGCGCTGGGCAATACGCGGGTCAGGCCCCATACCTGGGATGTCGCAGGCGGTGAGCAGCAGGGCAATGACGGGTATGAGAAGACGCGAGATCATGGACAAGGACACTTACGGGGTTATCGGCAAAGCTCGCCGGAGATTGAGCGGACGCACCCATTTGAGCAAAAAAAAGACCCGGAAACGGGCCTTTTTTAGGAGCAAGCCCCGCTCAGTCGCGTTCGCCACCAAAGATGCCGAGCAAGGCCAGCAGGCTTTGAAACACATTGATGATGTCAAGGTACAGGGCCAGCGTTGCGCTGATGTAATTGGTTTCACCACCGTCAACGATGCGCTTGAGGTCATACAGCATGTAGGCACTGAAAATGCCGATCGCTGCGACCGACATGGCCATCATGCCCGCGGTAGAGCCAACAAATGCATTGATAACCCCCCCTACCACCAGCGCCATCGCACCAACAAACAGCCACTTGCCCATGCCCGAGAGGTCACGTTTGATCACGCTGGACAGGCTTGCCATCACAAAAAACACGCCCGCCGTGCCACCAAAG
>CALPLW020000298.1 GCA_943324505.2 Comamonas sp. lk | reverse complement strand
GTTCGAGCTATTGCGTCGAATCCGAGCGGCGCCCCAGTCTTGACCACGGGATTGGTGTCCCAAGGGGGAGATCGGGGTCGTCCGCTCAGGCTCCCTTCAGCGCATCGGGAGCGGGAATAACAATATCAGGGGGAGCCCGCAGGGCGGAGGACACGAGCGGAAGCAGGCACGCCGTCCCCACCACCGCCAGCAACGTCAGCACCAGATTCATACGGCCGGCTTCAGGGCTTGGGTCAGTGCCACCAGCTGGTCCAGCCGGGCGCGGGCAGCGCCAGAGGCCAGCGCGGCGCGGGCTTGCGTCACGCCGACCTGCATGGTGGGTGCCACGTTGGCGGCGTAGAGCGCGGCGCCGGCATTGAGCACCACGATGTCGCGGGCCGGTCCGGGCTCGTTGTCCAGCACGGACAGAAGCATGGCCTTGGACTGCTCGGGCGTGTCCACGCGTAGGCCGCGGTTGCTGGCCATCACCATGCCGAAGTCTTCCGGGTGGATCTCGTACTCTGTGATTTCGCCATCTTTCAGCTCCCCCACTAACGTGGCCGCGCCCAGGCTGACCTCGTCCATGCCATCCTTGCCATAAACCACCAGCGCATGCTCGGCGCCCAGGCGCTGCAGCGCCCGCACCTGGATACCGACCAGGTCCGAGTGGAACACGCCCATCAAGATATTGGGGGCACTGGCCGGGTTGGTGAGCGGCCCGAGGATGTTGAAGATGGTGCGCACCCCGAGTTCGCGCCGGATCGGCGCCACGTTTTTCATGGCCGGGTGGTGGTTGGGCGCAAACATGAAGCCGACGCCAACCTCCTCGATGCAGCGGGCAATCGCCTCTGGTGCCAGGTTGATGTAGACGCCCAGCGCCTCCATCACGTCGGCGCTGCCGCTCTTGCTGCTGACGCTGCGCCCGCCGTGCTTGCTGACGCGGGCGCCAGCGGCGGCGGCGACAAACATGGAACAGGTGGAGATGTTGAAGGTGTGGGAGCCGTCACCACCGGTGCCAACGATATCCACCAGGTGGGTTGGGTTGGCCACGTGAACCTTGGTGGAAAACTCACGCATGACCTGGGCGGCGGCTGTGATCTCGCCAATCGTTTCCTTTTTGACGCGCAGGCCGGTGATCAGGGCGGCCATCATCACGGGCGACATATCGCCGCTCATGATCAGACGCATGATGTGCAGCATCTCGTCATGAAAAATCTCGCGGTGTTCAATGGTACGGAGCAGGGCTTCTTGTGCGGTGATCTTGTTGCTTTGGGGCATGGTAGGTCTCATCAAGGGATAGGGGAATCGGTCAGGGCCAGCTTCAGACCAAAACCAATGAACAAAGCGCCGGCGATTCGCTCCAGCCAGGCCAGGCCTTGCTGCAGGGACTGCAGGCGCTGGCCGGCCCAGGCAGCCAGCAGGGCATAGCCCAGGTTGACCGGCAGGGAGTTCAGGTTGAACAGCAGGCCCAGCAGCACAAAGGTGCGCGCCTTGTGCTCGGCCTCTGGGGCAATAAACTGCGGCAGAAACGCCAAAAAGAAAAGGGCCACCTTGGGGTTGAGCGCATTGGTCCAGAAGCCTTGACGGAATATTTTTATATAGTCAAATTGGCCTCTAGCCTTTGCTGCTATTGGCTTTACTGCTATTTTATCCATAGCAATTATCGAAGCTGACCCAGCCTCCAGCCGACGCACGCCCAGCATGCCCCAGCCGATGTACAGCAAGTAAGCCGCACCCACCCACTTCAGCAGGACGAATGCTGTCTGTGAAGCGGCCAGCAAAGCGCCCAGACCAAGCGCTGCCACAGCAATATGGACAAAGATACCGCCTGTGATGCCCAGGGCCGCCACGCCGCCAGCCCGCCAGCCGCCTTTGAGCCCCTGGGAGACGATGTACAGCACATCCGGCCCGGGCGTCAGATTCAGCAGCAGGCCGGCAGCCAGGAACAGGCCAAGGTGCTCTATGCCTGCCATGGCGCCCTACCCTCAGCGGGAGAAAATATCGCCGATGACGCCCAGCGCGTGGTCAATGCCCGCAGCGTCGACATCCAGGTGGGTCACAAAGCGCAGTTGGTACAGGCCGGTGGCCAGCACGCCATGTCGCGCCAGTTGTGGAATCAGATCTGCCGCATGGGCCCGCGCCGAGCCCTCCAGATCAACAAACACCACGTTGGTCTGGGGCTGCGTTACCACCAGACCCGGCAGGCGGCGCAGGCCCGCGGCCAAGCGCTGCGCCAAGGCGTGATCGTCGGCCAGGCGCTTCACATGATTCGCCAGTGCATAGGAGGCCGCCGCCGCAAGCCCACCAGACTGGCGCATGCCGCCGCCCGCCATCTTGCGGATGCGGTGCGCCCGTGCAATCAGTTCTCGGCTACCGCAGAGGGCTGAGCCGACCGGCGCGCCCAGCCCCTTGCTGAAGCAGACCGAGACGCTGTCAAAACAGTTGGCAATGCGGCGCGCCTCCTGGTACGGATCGGTACCCAGTTCAGTGGCCTGCGCCACGGCGGCATTGAACAAACGTGCGCCGTCAAGGTGGCGGGCCAGGCCATGCTGGCGGGCCAGGTCGGTGGCCTGCTGCACATAGTCCATGGGCAGGCGCTTGCCACCAAAGGTGTTTTCAAGGGCCAGCAGTCGGGTGCGGGCAAAGTGCGCGTCGTCGGGCTTGATGGCAGCGGCAATTTCGGCCAGCGCCAGGCTGCCGTCAGGCTGGTGGTTCAAGGGCTGCGGCTGCAGGCTGCCAAACACTGCGCCACCACCACCCTCCCATCGGTAGCAATGCGCCATCTGGCCGACGATGTACTCGTCACCCCGTTGGCAGTGCGCGAGCAGTGCGCACAGGTTGCTTTGAGTGCCGGTCGGCACGAACAGGGCCGCCTCAAAGCCGAGCAAATCGGCAATTTTCGCCTGCAGTGCGTTGACGCTGGGGTCATCGGCGAAGACGTCGTCGCCCAAGGGCGCACCGGCCATGGCATCGCGCATGCCAGGCGTAGGCTGCGTGACGGTATCGCTACGCAGGTCAACCCGCAGAAAGCCAGTGTTTGAGGTCATTTTGGGCTCCAAGCCTTTTAAATATTGATGGTCTAGCTATTTGAATAATAGAAAAATCAGGATCGTGGGGCCAAGAAATTAGCCAGCATCGCATGGCCGTGCTCGGTCAGGATGCTCTCGGGGTGAAACTGCACGCCCTCCACATCCAGCGTGGCATGGCGTACGCCCATGATTTCGCCGTCCTCCGTCCAGGCCGTGATCTGCAGACTGCCTGGGCAGGAGGCGCGATCAATGGCCAGCGAATGGTAGCGGTTCACGGTGAACTGCGCCGGCAGCCCGGCAAACACGCCAACTTGGGTGGTGCTGATGATGCTGGTCTTGCCATGCATCAGCTGCTGCGCCCGCACGATGCGGCCGCCAAAAGCCGCGCCAATCGCTTGGTGGCCCAGGCAAACGCCCAGAATGGGCACTTGACCCGCAAACTGCCTTATGGCCGCCACCGAAATTCCGGCCTCAGCCGGCGAGCAGGGTCCGGGCGAGACCATCAGGCGGTCGAGTTGCCCGGCTTGCAGCCGGGCCTTGATCTCGGCCAACGTGATCTCGTCATTGCGCGCCACCGTCACCTCGGCACCGAGTTCTCCCAGGTATTGCACGATGTTGTAGGTGAAGGAGTCGTAGTTGTCGATCATCAGCAGCTTCATTCCAGGCCCTCCTCCACCAGTTCCGCTGCGCGCAGCAGCGCGCGCGCCTTGGCCTCGGTTTCACGCCATTCCAGCTCAGGCACAGAATCGGCCACCACGCCGGCAGCCGCCTGCACGTACAGCATCTGGTCCTTGATGATCCCGGTGCGGATGGCGATGGCCACGTCCATGTCGCCGGCATAGCTCAGGTAACCGCAGGCGCCGCCGTACAGGCCGCGCTTGCTGGGTTCGAGCTGGTCGATCAGCTCCATGGCGTGCACCTTCGGCGCTCCAGTCAAAGTGCCGGCTGGGAAGGTGGCGCGCAACACGTCCATCGCGGTCATGCCGTCACTCAAAGTGCCCTCGACGTTGCTGACGATGTGCATCACATGGCTGTAGCGCTCGACGCTGAAGGCCTCGGTCACCTTGACACTGCCGGTCTTGGCAATGCGGCCGATGTCGTTGCGCGCCAGGTCGATCAGCATCACGTGCTCGGCCCGCTCTTTCGGGTCGTTGATCAATTCAGCTTCGGCCGCCCGGTCCTGCGCCAAGCTCGCGCCACGTGGCCGGGTGCCGGCCAGCGGCCGGATGGTGATTTTTTGCTCGGTCTGCGCGCCGGCGGTCACGGTTTCCTGCCGCACCAGAATCTCGGGACTGGCGCCCACGACATGGAAATCGCCCAGGTGGTAGTAATACATATAGGGGCTGGGGTTGAGCGAGCGCAGCGCCCGGTACAGGCTCAGCGGTGACTCGGTGTAGCGCTTTTTCAGGCGCTGGCCGACCTGCACCTGCATGAAGTCGCCGCCCTCGATCAGGCCCTTGGCGCGCGTCACTGCCGCCAGGTAATCGGCTTTGGCAAACTCGCGCTCCACCGGGTAGCCCTGGCTCGGTTTGACCAGCGGCGCGCTGACCGAGTACTTGAGCTGCTCTTTGAGCTCACGCAGGCGGCGCTTGGCGTTGGCGTAAGCCTCGGGC
>CALPLW020000297.1 GCA_943324505.2 Comamonas sp. lk | reverse complement strand
TCGGCGTGACTAAAGGAGCCGACGCAAAGCAATGCTGCAGCAGCCATGGAGATCAACACACGTTTCAAAGCCATTTTTCACCTCATCTTCAGTTCCGACAATCGGTTTGGCAAGTAGAGAGACTTGCCAAGTGCTGAGATGAAGTTTGCAGCGCAACGCTGCTGATGGCTATCAGATACCGATGAAATTCGGTATAGGAATAATCTGATATCGGCTAGGAAAGCGCTTAGTCGGGAGACTGCGCGTCAAGCAGCTTGTGCTCCAAAGCGTAACGGACCAACTCGACTTGATTGGTCATGTGCATCTTGAACAAAATGTGTGACTTGTGTGTGCTGACGGTCTTGATGCTCAGTGATAACTCATCAGCGATCGCATTCATGGTCATGCCACGGACGATCCGGCTGAACACGCCAAACTCACGGTTGGTGAGTAGCGAGTGGGGGAGCGCTGTGCGGTTAGGCGACACGTCGGTGGCGAGTAATTCAGCCACCTTAGGGCTGATGTACATGCCGCCGTGTACCAACTTGCGCAGCGCTGGCAAAAGCAGATCCATGTCTGCCTCTTTGGACAGGTAGCCTGAAGCCCCCGCGCGGATAGCGCGAACAGCATACTGTTCCTCATGGTGCATGCTGAAGATGAAGATGGGCAGCCGCGGCCGCTCTATCTTGATCAGCTTTATCAGCTCCAGCCCATTTCGACCGGGCATGGAGATGTCCAAAATCACCAAGGCCCAATCGCGTTGTCGGATCATGTCCAACACAGCATTGCCGTTGCTGGCCTGCCCGGCGACGATGAAGTCTTGGGTATCCGACAAAATTTTTGTCAGGCCGTCGCGAATGATGGCGTGGTCATCAGCTACCAAGACTTCAAACTGCATGGCTTATTTCCCCTCAGATGCGTCGGAAGGAGTGGTTGAGGCGGGCATATCAGACAGGGCGATCGTCACCTCAATGCACGTCCCGCCAGTGGCTCGACTGTCAACTCGCAGAATGCCGCCAACGGCGTTAGCCCGCTCGCGCATGCTAACCAGGCCGACACCTTCGCCCGCACCTGATTCTTGTAGGCCTGTGCCATCGTCCTCGATGGTTAGCCTCAACAGCTTGCCTTCGTTTTTCAGGGCCACAAGCACGTGGTGCGCCTTGGCGTGGCGCACGACGTTAGTCAATGACTCTTGGACGATTCGGAAAAAGGCGGTGGTGAGTTCGTTGGTTCGTACAAACGCTTGGCCAGACAGATCGAGCTCGATGTTCAGATCGCTGTGTTTTGAAAATTCTCGGGCCAACCACGAGACGGCATCACCGAAGCCAAGATCGTCCAGAATAACCGGACGCAGCTCTGAGGAAATGCGGCGCACTGAGGATATCGCCGTATCCAACAAGCCGCGCATGTCGTCCATACTTTCGGTTTCAGGGGTCCTGCCTTCCTTGACCCGATTTCCCAGCCATGCCAGCCTCAATTTGAGGCCAGTCAGCTGCTGGCCCAGGTCGTCATGCAATTCGCGGGAAATACGGGCTTGCTCTTGTTCGCGAATGTTTTGCTGGGATGCGTACAGATTGCGCAACTGCTGGTTGAGGGCTGTAAGTTCTACTTTGGCGCGCCGTTGCTCTGTCACGTCTCGCAGTACCGCCGTGAGTTGTATTTTGCCCCGGACTTCTGTCTTGGAGATGGAGGATTCAATAGGGAATAAGGCGCCATCCCGACGGCGACCGAATATCTCCAAACTACCTGCCATAGCCCGTGGGCCATCCAATGATGTGCTAAACCGTTGCATTTTGAGATCGTGACTGGCGCTTAGCCCGTCCGGCAGCAAGATCGAAAGTGACTGCCCGATGGCGTCAACCGCGCGCCAGCCAAACATGTCTTCTGCGGCCGGATTGAAGAGGGTGATCCGCGAAGTCTCGTCCACGGCAACGATGGCATCTTTGACCGACTCGACCGTGTGAAGGTACCGGTCATTGGCTTCGCGAAGTTCCTGATTCATCCGTTCTTTGCGAAGGAGTTTTTGGGTTAATCCATACGCCACCACGGTGGTGAAGAGGCAGAGCACGAGCACAGAGAACAGGATTGGGATAGCAATTTCTCGCCATGACGCCAGGCTCAGTTCTTCGACGTCGGTCACACTCAGCAGCAGAGGATAGCCGGGCAAGTGTCCGAGTGCGAAAAGTTGGTGTTCGCCATCGCCAGTGGCTCTGACCATGGAAGAGATGCCTGTTCCAGGCCCAGGGGCTTGGACACCGCTCAACTCCAGCGCAGGTGAGCCGATGTCATTTGCACGATGAGGAGCACTGGCAATCAAGTTGCCATCCTCCATGTAGATGGCTACGGGTCTCAGAAAATCGAGTTTGACTTGGTAAAAAAGCTGCTCTATCTTGGTCAGATCCACCGCCGCGACCACCACCCCCCGAAATTCTCCGCCGCGCCCCTGCAATGCGCGTGCAACGTGCAGGGTCCATTGACCATCTGTTCGGCCACGCACCGGTTTGTCGATGAAAAGCGAAGAATATGAGCGACCAGACAACGCTTGGAAGTACGCACGATCAGCCACTGACACACGAGATTGGTAAGACGCCCCAGATGAATTGATAACGGTACCCTGCGCGTCAACCAGAAAAATAGCCTTTAGTTGCCGGGCCCCAGACAGACGTGTGGCCAGCAGCAGGTGAGTCAGTTCACTGTCCAGCGGGATTTGACTGCCCAAGCTTGAACTGAGGCGTTCTTGCACACCTTGGATGACCAAATCTGCCGTTTGCAACTGCTGCTCAGTTTGGTCGATGAGCATCTGGGCCACCGCCACGGTCTCCAGCTGTGCGTGCGCCAGTTCACGCCCGCGCAAACTCCACAGCAACAATGCGGTGGTGACAGCCATGGCGGCTATCGTCAGTGCCGCCAGAATTTGGACGGCATGCGTAGGTCTGATCTGTAATCGCATAATGGGTCAATAGCCGCTGGAGGGCGTGGTGCGATACTCAAACCGATGAATTTGAGTTTACACCTGTGACAGTTTCGGCCAGCGCTAGTCCAAGTCTAAGTCTAAGTGCCAGTGCTAGTGGCCGGTTAAGGCTCGTCGGTGTCCTGCTCCTGCTGGGCATCGGTTGGGGCAGTACCCAATCGCTGGGGAAAATGGCGGTGTCCAGCGGGTACCAGCACTTTGGCCTGATCTTTTGGCAACTGGTGATCGGCGCTGTCTTGCTGGGCGCGGTCAATGTCTTGCGGCGGCGCTCTTTTGCCATCACTGCGGCCGGGCTCCGCTTTGCGGTGGTGATCGCCCTGATCGGCACCTTGATCCCGAACTCTACTTTTTATATGTCGGTCGCGCACTTGCCAGGCGGTGTGATGTCTATCCTGATCTCTACCGTGCCCTTGCTGTCGTTTCCTTTGGCGCTGGCGCTGGGCATGGACCGTTTCAGCACGATGCGCCTGCTGGGGCTGTGCTGTGGCTTGGTGGGGGTAGCGCTGATCGCGATTCCTCAGACCAGCCTGCCCTCGCCTGACATGGCGGTCTGGCTGCCGGTGGCCATGGTCGGGCCGGTGTTTTATGCCTTGGAGGGCAATTACGTGGCCAAGTGGGGAACAGCCGGTTTGGATGCTGTTCAGGCCATGTTCTGGGCATCGACGGTGGGCGCCGTCATAGCGTTGCCACTGACCCTGTGGTCCGGGCAATGGATCAGTCCCAGGCCGCCTTATGGCGTGCCGGAGCTGGCCTTGATCGCCTCGTCCTGTGTGCATGCCCTGGTCTATGCGGCCTACGTCTGGCTGGCGGCCCGCGCTGGCGCGGTGTTTGCCACGCAGACCTCTTACTTTGTCACAGGATCGGGCGTGCTCTGGGCCATGCTTTTGCTGGGTGAGCGCTTCAGCGCCTGGGTCTGGGCGGCACTGGTGGTGATGTTGGTGGGGCTGTTTCTGGTGCAACCCCGTCAAGGGCCGCGGCCTGTGGCCGCCTGAGTCGCGATCATGCAACACGCGATACGGCCCTCGTCTTTGTTGGGGCAGTCATCGCTGGCCAACAAGCTCATGCGGCTAGGCGTTGGCATGCTGCTGGTGGCCTTGGCGTCGATTGGCTTGACGCTTTGGGTGACATGGCAGTTAGAGGGTGGCGCCGGCGCTGTCAATGAGGCTGGACGCATGCGCATGCAAACCTGGCGGCTGGTCAGCGCAGCGCAAGCGGGCGTGCCCCAGCCCGAGATCCGTACATTGGTCGCGCAGTTTGACCAGAGTCTGGCGCTGCTTCGCCAGGGCGATCGGGCCCGGCCCCTGTTTGTGCCCTGGAGCGACGAGGTGACTCCCCAGTTTGAGTCTGTTCAACGGATCTGGACGCAGCAGCGAGACCATTGGCTTGTGGCGCCGCTCCCTGCTTCAACAGACGCCTGGCGAGAGGCCGAGGCCTTTGTCTCAGCGATCGACGTGTTGGTGTCGTCGATGGAGCATCAGCTGTCTCGCCTGACCGCCATCTTGAACCTGTTCCAATTTGGCATGATGGCACTGGCCATAGGCGGTTCGGTGGTCCTGCTCTACACCGGTTACTTGTACGTCATCAACCCGCTCGGTCAATTGCAGCATGGTCTGGGCGGTATTGAGGCGGGCGAATTTGCCACCCGCATTGAGGTTGATACCCAGGATGAATTTGG
>CALPLW020000296.1 GCA_943324505.2 Comamonas sp. lk | reverse complement strand
GTGATTCTGGGTGGCATGGGCAATTTTGCCGGTGCCATCGTCGGCGCCTTTGGCTTTGAGGTGGTGCTGCACCTGTTTAAAGACCTGCCGCAAGTCGGCAGCGTGCAGCTCGGCAAACATTGGCAGCTTTGGATGGGTAGTTTCATTGTGCTGGTGGTGATTTTTGCACCGCGCGGCCTGCTCGGGTTGGCCAGCCGGTTGAGCCGCCAAAAGGGAGCGGCTGATGAGTGATGTGCTGTTGACCGCAACCGGACTGACCAAGCGCTTTGGCGGCCTGGCGGCGGTGAACAATGTCTCGCTGACGCTCTGGCGCCAGCAAATCCATGCGGTGATTGGCCCCAATGGGGCTGGCAAGTCAACCCTGGCCAACCTGCTGACTGGCGATTTGCCCCCCACTGAAGGTCAGGTCTTGCTGTGTGGCATCGACGTCACCGGCTGGACGCCAGAGCGCATTTCGCACCAAGGCATGGGACGCAGCTACCAAAAGACCAACATTTTTCAAGCCTTCACCGTCTGGGACAACGTGCGTCTGGCCGCACAGTCACGCCAGTCTCAGCAACCCTGGAATCCGCTCAGCTGGCTGACCAATGCTAGCAAATCAATAGCTACAAATGACCGTGCGACAAGGGCTATCGAGCTTTCTGGCTTAAAGGATCGGCGTGAAGCCATGGCTGGTGCGATCAGCCATGGCGAACAGCGGCAGTTGGAGATTGCCATGACACTGGCCACCGAACCTCAGGTGCTGCTGCTCGACGAGCCTCTGGCTGGTATGGGTGTGGCCGAAGCCCAACGCATGGTGGAACTGCTGCTCAAACTCAAGGTAGACCACGCCATCTTGCTGGTCGAGCACGACATGGACGCCGTGTTTGCCCTGGCCGACCACCTGACCGTGATGGTCAACGGCCAGGTCATCGCCAGCGGCACGCCTGAGGCGATCCGCGGCAATGCCGACGTGCAGGCAGCCTACCTGGGGGAAGAGCAGGCATGAACGAACCTTTGATCGACGCGCGCGGACTGAACACCTTCTACGGCGCCAGCCACATCCTGCGCGATGTCGATTTTTCAGTGGGCCGGGCCGAAACCATCGGACTGATGGGTCGCAACGGCATGGGCAAAAGCACGCTGCTGAAAAGCCTGATGGGCCTGGTCAAGCCACGCAGCGGCTCGGTGCATGTCATGGGCCGGCCAATGACCGGCCGCGCACCGTTTGAGATTGCCCAGCTTGGCGTGGCCTATGTGCCAGAAGGCCGAGGTATTTTCGGCAACCTGAGCGTCGTGGAAAACCTCAAAATGGCTGCCCGCGCCGGCACACGCGGCCAGCGTGACTGGACCTATGAGCGGGTCCTATCGACCTTCCCTCGCCTGCAAGAGCGCCTGGGTCACGGCGGCCAGCAACTCTCAGGCGGCGAACAGCAAATGCTGACGATTGGTCGGGCCCTGATGACCAACCCGGATGTGCTGATTCTGGACGAGGCCACCGAGGGGCTGGCCCCACTGATCGCGCGCGAAATCTGGCATATTTGCGGTCTGATCCGCGAGACGGGTATCAGCAGCGTTATCGTCGACAAAAACTGGAAGCACGTCACCCAGATCACCGACCGCAACGTGATCCTGGTCAAAGGCCAGGTCGTGTTTGAGGGCAGCTCCGATGCACTGCGTGCAGAACCGGCCTTGCTGGAGCAGCATCTCGGCGTTTAAGGCAAGGTCGCTGAATGGGCTTGCCCGGCGTTAAGCTTGTCGCCTCACTTTTTAGGAATTACCCTCCATGCGCACCCAAGTCGCCATCGTTGGCGCCGGCCCTTCCGGCTTATTGTTGGGCCAACTGCTCCACAAGGCCGGGATTGATGCAGTGATCATCGAACGACAAAGCGCAGACTATGTGCTGAGTCGCATTCGGGCCGGGGTCCTGGAGCAGGTGACCATGGACCTGCTGGACGAGGCCGGTGTGGGCCAGCGTATGCACAGGGAGGGGCTGGTGCACGGAGGCTTTGAGCTGCTGTTTAAGGGAGCACGCCATCGCATCGACATGCAGGCACTAACAGGCGGCAGGCAAGTCATGGTGTATGGCCAGACCGAGGTCACCCGCGACCTGATGGACGCACGCGCCGCCGCTGGCCTGAGCACCGTCTACGGGGCCAGCGAGGTGAGCGTGCATGACTTCGACGGTGAACGACCGCAGGTACGCTACACCAGTCAGGGCCAGCAGCATGAGCTGAGCTGCGACTTCATTGCCGGCTGTGACGGCTTTCACGGCGTCTGCCGCGCCAGCGTGCCAGCCGGTGCCATCACAGAGTTTGAAAAGGTCTACCCGTTTGGCTGGCTGGGTGTGCTCGCCGACGTACCGCCGGTGTCGCACGAGCTGATTTACGCCAACACGGAGCGCGGCTTTGCACTTTGCTCGATGCGCAGCGCTACACGCAGCCGTTACTATGTGCAATGCCCGGTCAGCGATTCACTCAGCCGCTGGTCGGACGACGCCTTTTGGGCTGAGCTGAGGCTCCGGCTCGACCCGCAGGCGCGAGAGCAACTGGTCACCGGGCCATCGATCGAGAAAAGCATTGCGCCCTTGCGCAGTTTTGTCGCCGAGCCGATGCGTTTCGGCCGGATGTTTCTGGCTGGCGACGCGGCGCACATCGTGCCGCCCACGGGAGCAAAGGGGCTCAACCTGGCCGCCAGCGATGTCAAATACCTGTCGACCGCGCTGATCGAGCACTATCGGGACAAAAGTGCCGCCGGCATTGACAGCTATTCCGAGCGCTGCCTGCGCCGGGTCTGGCGCGCCGAGCGCTTCTCGTGGTGGTTCACTTCGCTGATGCACCAGTTCCCGGAGGCTGGTGGCTTCGGCCAAAAGGTTCAAGAAGCCGAGCTGGACTACCTGGTTAACTCCAATGCCGCCGCCACTGCGCTGGCAGAAAACTACGTGGGTCTGCCGTTACAGTAGGGGGACCATGCCGCAAATCGTCCGTCTCGCGCCCGTTCTCAAAGGAGTGCGTCTCCTGAGCCTGTGCCTGAATCTCCCTGGCCCGGCCGCACTGATGCGCTGCCGCCAAATGGGCGCACGTTGCGCCAAGCTGGAGCCCCCAGGCCCACTCGGGGCGCCAACCGGCACATCCGGGGACCCCATGGGCCAGTACAACCCAGCGGCCTACGGCCTGTTGCACGAAGGCGTGCGTGTCAGGGTAGCCGACCTGAAAACCGACCGGGGCCAGGCGGCCTTGCACCGCGAGCTGGCCAAAACCGATGTGCTGCTCACCTCCTTTCGGCCCTCGGCCCTGGGCAAGCTCGGTCTGGACTGGAAGCTGCTGCACCGGCAGTACCCCGCGCTGTCTCAAGTGGCGATCGTAGGGGCACCAGGCACGCGCGCCGAAGAGCCTGGCCACGACCTCACCTACCTGGCCAAGCATGACCTGATCAGCGGCCTGACCCTTCCGCCCACCCTGTACGCCGACATGGGAGGCTCGCTAGCGGCATCAGAGGCCGTGCTCAAGGCCGTGCTGTTGCAAAAAAATACGGGCAAGGGCCGATACCTGGAGGTAGCTCTGTCCGAAGCGGCAGCCTACCTGGCACTGCCGCGCGCCTGGGGCCTGACCCGCCCTGGTGCCCCAGTGGGTGGTGGCCATGCCGGCTACCGCGTCTACGCCTGCCAGAATGGCCGGGTGGCAGTAGCTGCCCTGGAACCACACTTTGCCCGTGCGCTGTGCAACGCCGCTGGTCTGGCATTTAGTGGGGTGACCACCATGCTGCAGCCCGCCAGCCGTGACGCCATCGCCACCTTTCTGCTGGGACAGTCGTGTGAGGCGCTGGACCGGCTGGCGCTGGCGCAAGATATTCCACTGCTCACTCTGCCGGACTGAGCAGCTCGACGCACCGACCAGGAGACCGCTGCCATGGCCTACCGAGATTACAACCAGAGCCTGCCACGCAACGGCGCCAACCACACCGCCCTGTCACCCTTGAGCTTTCTCGCGCGCTCGGCCCAGGTCTACCCGGACCGCCTGTCGGTGGTGCACGGTGCCACGCGCTACACCTGGGCGCAGACCTACCGGCGCTGCCGGCAACTGGCCAGCGCCCTGGCACGGCGCGGCGTCGGCACTGGCGATACGGTGGCAGCCATGCTGCCCAACACGCCGCCCATGTTTGAGGCCCACTTTGGCGTACCAATGCTCGGCGCGGTGCTCAATACCCTGAACACCCGCCTCGATCCGGCAGCTATCGCGTTCATGCTCGAGCACGGTGAGGCACGGGTGCTGATCACCGACCGGGAGTTTTCGGCCACTATCCGAGCCGCACTGTCCCTGATGTCCAGCCCTTGGCCCTTGGTGGTGGACGTGGACGACCCGCTGGCAGACGGGGGTCGGCTGATCGGTGAGCTGGACTACGAGACCTTTCTGGCACAAGGCGATCCGCACTTTGAGTGGACGCTCCCCGCCGATGAGTGGGACGCCATCGCACTCAACTACACCTCGGGCACCACCGGCAACCCCAAGGGCGTGTTGTATTCACACCGCGCCATCGTGCTGGACGCCACCACCGCCTGCCTGCCCGATGTGCTGGGTTTTTCCACGCAAGAAACTGTTCTGCCCGTGGTGCCCCTGTTCCACATCAACGCCTGGTGCATCCCCTATGCCGCGCTGGTG
>CALPLW020000295.1 GCA_943324505.2 Comamonas sp. lk | reverse complement strand
GGTGCCCAGTGCCTTCACCTATGGCACCGGGCAGGCGCACTGGGACATTCTGTTGCGGTCGCGGGCCATTGAAAATTTGGCGTTCGTGGCGGCTGCGGCCCAGGGGGGCGTGCATGAGAACGGGCGACGTACCTGGGGCCACAGCCTTCTGGTTGATCCCTGGGGCGGGCTGTTGGCCGAGCGGGCAGAGGGCGCCGGCGTGGTGTGTGCCGAACTCGACTTTGACCGCCTGAGTGCCTGCCGGACGCAGTTGCCGGCGTTGGGTGATCGGGTGTTGTGACTGGATCTTGGGCCGGGGTGCTGGGTACCTTGCCGGCTGCTGTAATCGCATAACATGCGCGCATGCGAAGTACGATGGCTGCTCAAGTGTTCGAGGTAGTTGAAGACGCCAGGCTGCGCTTGGCGCTGGCCTACCTGCTGCATCACGCCCTTAATCTTGCTTGTCAGTGGGTGGGCTGCTCACTGGGGGGGCGTCCTCGTCGGGCTGCTGCGGCAGCTCGCCGCGCTCCCGCCCTGAAAACATGGTCCACCACACGATCAGCAGCAGCAGCAGCAGGGCACCCAGGGCTTCCAGCAGCAGCAGCGTCATGAGAAAGCTCGCTTATATTGTGGCATGGCTGCTGATTGTAGGGACGGTCACCGCCGCGCCGCTGCCCATGGCCGAGCCGTCGGCCGACGACACGGCGCCACTGCCTGCGCCCATGCTGCAAGCCAAGACCCGTTGGGTCGCCGTGCGCTGGGCCGAATTGCCGGGCTTTGAAGCTGACGCGCTGCACGAGGCCTGGAATGCCTGGCTCAAAAGCTGCGAGCGGCCGGGACCGGTATTTGCGCCGTTGTGCAGTGAAGTACGACGCCTCAGCATCGCCGACGGGCCGGCCCAACGTGCCTGGCTGATGGCGCGCTTGCAGCCTTACCGGGTTGAAGCACGGACCGGCGGTGCCGAGGGCTTGCTTACTGCTTATTTTGAGCCTGAGCTCCAGGCCTCTCGCCTGCCCGACAGCCAGTTCGTGGTGCCGCTGTACCAGCCGCCGCTCACGCTGGCGCAGCGCCGGCCCTGGTACACCCGCGAGGAGATCGACCGCTCGCCCACGGTCCGTGCGCTCCTCGCGGGCCGCGAGATCGCCTACCTGGCGAACCCGGTGGACGCTCTGGTTCTGCAGATTCAGGGTTCGGGCCGCGTCCGCATCATGCAGCCGGATGGCAGCGTGCGGCAGGCCCGTCTGGCCTACGCTGGCTCCAACGAGCAACCCTATAAAAGCGTGGGGCGTTGGCTGCTTGACCAGGGGGCGCTTCGCGATGCATCGTGGCCGTCGATCAAAAGCTGGGTGGCACAAAACCCCGACCGCGTGAACGAGATGCTCTGGAGCAACCCACGCACAGTTTTTTTTCGCGAAGAACCCCTGACTGACCTCGATGCCGTCTGGGGCCCGCGAGGCGCACAGGGTGTGGCCCTGACGCCGGGGCGCTCGATTGCTGTTGACCCGCTCAGCATCCCCTTCGGCACACCGGTCTGGCTGGTGTCAAGTGGCGCCACCACCCAGCTGCGCAAGCTGGTGCTGGCCCAGGACGCCGGTAGCGCCATCATTGGCGCTGTGCGCGCCGACTATTTCGTCGGCTGGGGTAAGGCCGCCGAAGAACTGGCCGGCCGCCTGAAGCAACCCGTGCATCTGTGGGTGCTGTGGCCCAAATAGCGCCTACTCGACGTTAGCGCGCTGGCCCGCCACGCAAATGGGCCAGGGGCAGCGCGCCACTGGCCTTGACCTCACCCAGTGAAAAGCTGGTATGCAGGTCCTTCACATTGGGCAAGTTGATCAGTACCTCACGCGCAAACTGGCTGAAAGAGTGCAGATCGCGGCTGACCACCTGCAGCTCGAAGGTGCCGGTGCCGCTGATGTAGTGGCAGCTCACCACTTCCGGGATGGTGCGGATGGCTTCTTCCAGCGTGTGCAGCACGTCACCGCTGTTTCGGTCGGCGTCCAGTCGGACGAAGGCCAATACCCCAAGCCCGATTTTTTGCCGGTTGATTTCGGCTCGGTAGCCCGTGATAAAGCCAGACTCCTCCAGGTTTTTGACGCGACGCCAACAAGGTGCCGCGCTCAGGCCGACCCGCTGCGCCAACTCGGCGTTGGTGAGCCGGCCCTGGGCTTGCAGCTCATCAAGGATGGCAAGGTCAAATTTGTCAAGTGTTTCCATGAAGTCCTGATTTTAGAAAGATTCTTGCGTCAAGAGTGAATATCAAGGCAAAGAACGCAAAGACATATCTGGCCTACCGACCTACACTTGCCGACACAAGAATGGAGAATTAACCGCCATGAATGCCCCGCTGCCCCCCCACATCCGCCATGCCTTGGAATCGGTCACGCTGGATGACAAATACGCGCTTGATCACGGCCCGGCCTTCATGAGCGGCGTGCAGGCGCTGGTCAAGCTGCCCATGCTGCAGCGCCTGCGCGACCAGCGTGTGGGCAAGAATACGGCCGGCTTCATCAGTGGCTACCGTGGTTCGCCGCTGGGGGGCTATGACCAGGCACTGGTCAAGGCACAGCCGCACCTGAAGGCGCACCACATTGTGTTTCAGCCCGGTGTCAATGAAGAGCTGGCCGCTACCGCGCTGTGGGGCACGCAGCAGCTCGGTTTTGCCCCAGCGGGCAGCAACAAATACGACGGCGTGTTCGGCATTTGGTACGGTAAGGGCCCGGGCGTGGACCGGTGCGGCGACGTGTTCAAACACGCCAACATGGCCGGCACCACGCCTTGGGGCGGCGTCATTGCGGTGGCGGGTGATGATCACATCTCCAAAAGCTCTACGGCTGCGCACCAGAGCGATCACATCTTCAAAGCCTGCGGCACGCCGGTGTTTTTCCCGGCCAGCGTGCAAGAAGTTTTGGACCTCGGGCTGCATGCCTTTGCCATGAGCCGTTTCTCGGGTGTCTGGGCTGGCATGAAGACCATCCAGGAAATCGTCGAGTCCAGCGCCACGGTGATGATCGACCCGGACCGGGTCCAGCTTCGAATCCCGACCGACTTCGAGATGCCCGCCGGCGGCCTGCACATCCGCTGGCCTGATCACGCCTTGGAGCAGGAGGCCCGCTTGTTCCATTACAAGTGGTACGCCGCCTTGGCCTATATCCGCGCTAACCGGCTTAACCACAATGTGATTGAAGGCCCGAACGACCGGTTCGGCCTGATCGCCAGTGGCAAGGCCTTCAATGACACGCGCCAGGCCCTGCTGGACCTGGGCCTGGATGACACCACCTGCCAGCGCCTGGGCATCCGGCTGCACAAGGTGGCCGTTGTCTGGCCGCTGGAGGCGCAGCTGACCCGTGAATTTGCCACCGGCCTGCAGGAAATCCTGGTGGTGGAAGAAAAGCGCCAGGTCATCGAATACCAGCTTAAAGAAGAGTTGTACAACTGGCGCTCTGACGTGCGACCCCATGTGCTGGGTAAGTTCATTGAGTCTGAGGGTGACTTCAGTGGCGGCGAGTGGTCCAACGCCAACCCAACTGCCAACACCCTGTTGCGCGCCAATGCCGATCTGTCGCCCACCCTGATTGCACGCGCTATTGCCCAACGCCTGAAGAAACTCGGCGTCGATGCCGACACCGCGGCGCGCATGGATGCCCGGCTGGCGATCCTGGATGCCAAAGAGCGTGCCCTGCAACTGGTGCAGGCCCTGCCCGAGCGCCAGCCCTGGTTTTGCTCGGGCTGCCCGCACAACACCAGCACCAAGGTGCCCGAGGGCTCCCGCGCCATGGCTGGCATCGGCTGCCATTTCATGTCAATCTGGATGGACCGCGCAACGGTCGGCTTCACCCAGATGGGCGGCGAGGGCGTGCCTTGGGTGGGCCAGCAGCCCTTTAGCCATGACCAACACATGTTCGCCAACATCGGTGACGGCACTTACTTTCATAGTGGCCTGCTGGCGGTACGCCAGAGCATTGCCGCTGGCGTCAACGTCACCTACAAAATCCTGTACAACGACGCCGTCGCCATGACCGGCGGGCAACGGATTGGCGAGCGGGCCGAAGGCCACTCGGTGCTGCAGATCGCCCAAAGCATGCGCGCAGAAGGTGCCGCGCGCATCACCATCGTCACCGACGAGCCAGACAAATACACAGGCGTCACCGGCCTGCCTGAGGGCGTGGCGGTGGCGCACCGCGACCTGCTGGATGCGATTCAACGCGAGTTCCGCACCCTCAAGGGCACCACCGTCATCATTTACGACCAGACCTGCGCCACTGAGAAGCGCCGCCGGCGCAAGCGGGGCTCGCTGGTAGACCCAGCCAAGCGCGTGGTGATCAACGAACTGGTGTGCGAGGGTTGTGGTGACTGCGGCGTGCAGTCCAACTGCTTGAGCGTAGAGCCGCTGGAAACCGAGTTCGGCCGCAAGCGCCAGATCAACCAGAGCAGCTGCAACAAGGATTACTCCTGCACCAAGGGCTTTTGCCCGAGCTTTGTCACGGTCGAGGGCGGCCAGCTCAAGAAAAAGAGCAAGGGCGCCGGCCCGTCACCTTTTGCGCTGGGTGCGCTGCCCGAGCCGATGTTGCCGATGCTGGGTGGCGTGGCTGAGCCGGTATGGGGTGTTGTGGTGGCTGGCGTCGGCGGCACCGGGGTGATTACTATCGGTCAGCTTCTGGGTGTGGCCGCGCACCTGGACGGGCGC
>CALPLW020000294.1 GCA_943324505.2 Comamonas sp. lk | reverse complement strand
TCAGTCGCGTTCGCCACCAAAGATGCCCAGCAAGGCCAGCAGGCTTTGGAACACGTTGATGATGTCAAGGTAGAGGGCCAGCGTGGCGCTGATGTAATTGGTCTCACCACCGTCAACGATGCGCTTGAGGTCATACAGCATGTAGGCGCTGAAAATGCCGATGGCTGCTACCGACATGGCCATCATGCCCGCGGTAGAGCCAACAAATACATTGATAACCCCCCCTACCACCAGCGCCATCGCACCAACAAACAGCCACTTGCCCATGCCCGAGAGGTCACGTTTGATCACGCTGGACAGGCTTGCCATCACAAAAAACACGCCCGCCGTGCCACCAAAGGCCGTCATGATCAGTTCGGAGCCATTCTTGAAGCCCAGGACCATAGCAATCATGCGCGACAGCATCAAGCCCATGAAAAACGTAAAGCCAAGCAGTACCGGCACGCCAGCGGCCGAATTTTTGGTCTTTTCAATCGCGTAGATGAAGCCGAAGGCCCCGGCCAAAAACACCACCAGACCAACCCAACCGCTCATCAATTGGGCAATTCCCATGGCCACCCCGAACCAAGCTCCCAGCACCGTTGGCACCAGACTCAAGGCTAGAAGCCAATATGTATTGCGTAGCACCTTGTTGCGCTCTGCCGCAGTCGACACTTCACCGTAACCGCGATCAAATGATTCAACATTATTCAGCATGGTCATACTCCTTCAATACCCGCACCACGCGGGCAGACGGATTCTAAGTGGAATCGACTTGCTTTGCCAGCAACAGGACGTATGCTTGGCGACTCGATTCAAATAGGACTTTCTCTGTGAAAAATAAACCGACACTGGAATTCTCTGACCTCAAGGGCATGGCTGCTGCTGCGGAAAAGGAAGCCCTGATGAATAACTGGGCTGTCACTATCGCCATCGTAGACGACGGGGGCCACTTGCTGTGGTTGCAACGCCTCGATGGTGCTGCTGTCATTTCTGCGCACATCGCGCCCGCAAAGGCACACACGGCCGCCTTGGGAAGACGGGAATCACGAATTTACGAGGAAATGGTCAATGGCGGGCGCCCATCATTCCTGAGTGCGCCGGAGATCAAAGGCCTACTGGAGGGTGGTGTGCCCATCATGAAAGACGGGCAATGCCTCGGTGCGGTTGGCGTGAGTGGCGTCAAGTCGAGCGAAGATGCCCAGATCGCGCGGGCGGCTATCGCCTTTCTTGGGCTCTAAAGCAGGCTAGGCGCAGTGTTGTAAGCACACACCGTTTTATTTCAGCTCGAAGGGGACCGGCAGGGCGTACCACATCGCCTCTGGCTGGCCATCCCTTTTGCCAGGCCGATAGCGAGTCTGCTGGGCAATCCTGACGGCCGCCTGGTCGAGCCGCTCAAAGCCGCTGGACTGCTTGACTTCAACCTTCTGCGCTGAGCCGTCTACCCCAATCAGGACGTGGAGCAGCACTCGCCCGGTTTCCCCAAGGCGACGGCTGGCTGGAGGGTAAATTTTTTGAGCCAGGCTCAGATAGTCGGCATCCGCGCTGGGCAATTCCACTCGGGGCATGGCGGTTGGCATTGCCGGTGCCGGTGCTCGTGCGCTGACTGCTGCTGTGACTGGTGAGCTGACTGGTGCAGTAACGGGTGAGGCGACTGGCGCAGAGACGGTTGCGATGACTGGTGCTGTGACTGGCGCTGTGGCGACCATTGTCATAACAGGTGGCGCGATGCTCGTGGGCTTGCTGGCTGTGGGCGCCACTGGGGCTACTACTGCAGCTGCTACCGGTCTCAATGGCGTGACAGGCGCAACTGCCCCAACTGCAATGGTCTGAACGGCCTCGGGGACCGTGAGCGTAGGCGTGGCGGGTGCGCCTGTTGTTGGTGCTGGCGTTGGTGCTAGTGTTGGTGCTGGCGCAGTCAAGGGCGCAATTGGGGGTGACGGTGCAGGCTCTGCCGTGGTCAGGGGGGCAGGCTTGGCCGCACTGCCTTCGACCGCCGGGTCCTGGGGAACTTTGGCCTGTGGTTTGAGTGCCGGGCGCAGTGCTGGTGGTTGCAGCTTTACGGGTACAGGTACGGGTACTGGTATTTGGCGCGGCTCGGGTGGCTGACTCAGCAGCTGCAAGGCCAAGATGCGATCTGGGGCTTTTGTTGGCGGATCGATATGAAAAGCCGAAAGTACGATGGCATGGCAGGCCAGCACGCCGCTCACCAGCAGAGCGGGACGTCCTAGGCGACGCGCCTTATTCAAGATATCGGTGTTAAGCAGCTGGATTGGTCTCAGTCCCCCGAGTGTCGCCGGGTAGCATCAATACAAATACTGCCGTACAGCAGGCTATGGCCGCCATGGCCAACAGCAGGCTGGAAAACCCCGCCGCTTTGACAGCCGGGCCCAGGGCGTAAACCGCCAGAGAACTGATGCCAAAAGACACTGCCAGCCTCATCCCGCTCACTCGCGATCGGATGGCGTCATCGACATAGCGCACGATCATCGCGTCGGTGAACGGGATTGCGCCAAAAATAGCCACCATGAAGCCGATTTGTAGCCCAAAGAGCAGCCAGCCCTGGGCATGGGCTGCCAAAAGGAACATGGGAATTTGCAGCAAGACCACACCCAAATACAGTCGTTTAAGGGCGAAACGGTCAATCAGTTGGCCGACCACCACCTGGGCCAGCGAAGCCACCGCGTAGACGCAGGCCAACAACATCCCCAATTGCGCCGGGTCTTCCACCAAGCCTGTAAAGCGTTCCCGCAGCAGTTGGCCATTGCCATTGGTGGTGAAGTTGAACAACAGGCTGCTGGATACCGCAGCAAAAGTCATCACCACAAAAAGCCGCGCCAGCAGGTGGGGCGGCAAGGCAATGCGGGCTTTGCTGGTTCGTTTGGCGGGGGACTCGGTCTCTCGCGAACTGCAGCGTAGAAACAGCAGACCGCAGGCCAGAGAAAGCAGCGCTGGCGCCACAAAGGCCATGCGCCAACCAACGTACTTGACCATAAACCCAGTCAGAATTGCCGCCAGGGCAATACCAAGGTTACCCACGAGGCCATTCAGACCGATCGTCGCGCCAGGGCGTCGTGCATGCTGAAGCAGCATCGGTATACCCACTGGGTGGTAAATGGATGACGCCGCGCCCAGCAAGGTGAGCGCAGCTGCCATTTGCCAGGCGTTTTGTGCTGCGGCACACAGCAGGGCTGTGGCGCTCATGGCGAAAAAAAATACGACCATCATGTTGCGCCGGCCCCAAAGGTCACCCAAGCGGCCCGCCGGCACGGAGCCCAGGCCAAACAGCAAGAAGGCACCAGCACTGTAGGGCATCAGGTCTTCCCAGCGGGAAAAGCCAAATTCTGGCGCGATGCTGGTGACTGCGGTTGCAAATATCAGCAGGGCCATGTGGTCCAGGGCGTGGCCCAGGTTGAGCAAGCGAGTGGCAGTGGGCGTGAGTGTCATGTCAGTAAGGTGTCCATCAGTAATTGAGCCGTTCTGGCCGGATTTCCTGCAGGATGGTTGTGGCGATCTCTTCGATCGACTTGGTGGTAGTGGACAGCCATCGGATGCCGCTGCGACGCATCATGGCCTCGGCCTCGCTGACCTCCATGCGGCAATTGTCCAAGGCGGCATAACGTGAGTTGGGGCGGCGCTCGTTGCGAATTTCGCTCAGCCGTTCGGGTTGAATGGTCAGGCCGAACAGCCTGGGCAAATGCGGCTGCAGCGCCTTGGGCAGGTGGCGGCGCTCAAAGTCTTCGGGGATCAGCGGGTAATTGGAGGCCTTGAGGCCATACTGCATGGCTAGGTACAGTGAGGTCGGCGTTTTGCCACTGCGGCTGACACCCACCAGGATCACGTCGGACTGCGCCAGATCAAGATTGGACTGGCCATCGTCATGAGCAAGCGAAAAATTAATAGCTTCGATGCGCGACTGGTATTCCTTGCTTTTGCTGGCGTCGCTGAAACGGCCGATCCGGTGATTAGATTTGACCTGCAGCTCGGTTTCCAACGGATGAACGAAGGTGCCAAACATGTCGAGCAGCATGCCCTGGCAACCGGTGCGGATCACCTCTAGAACCTCCATGTTGACCAGCGTGGTAAAAACCACCGGCTTTTTGCCGTCAACCACGCCCGCATGATTGATTTGCCGAACGGCCTGATGGGCTTTGTCTACCGAGTCGACGAAGGGCAGTCTGACATGGCGGAACTTCGTCTCAAACTGCGCCAGGATGGCATGGCCAAAGGTCTCGGCGGTAATGCCGGTGCCATCAGAAATGAAGAATACCGTTCGGTTGGGCATGGTGAAAGGCGGCTGGGTGGGGCCCCATGGTACTGCCAGAATGGCGTCGATGGTCCTCTACTTCGAAGCCTACAATCCGGCGAACCCGACACGAATTCCACATGCGCCGCCCTGACTACCCCGAAAATTCCGCCGGTCAGGCTGCCTGCATGGCCAGCGCCAGCGCCCCAGAAGCGCTGCAACCCCACGGCACACCGCTTTTAACTTCTGGAGCTTTTCAATGTCTGCACTTTTCAGCTCGACCGCCCTGGTCGTTCCGTTTGAGAATCTGAGAATGACCGATGTCGAGGCGGTCGGCGGCAAAAACGCCAGTCTCGGCGAAATGATTTCCCAACTGCCGGCTGGTGTCAAGGTGCCGACAGGCTTTGCCACCACGGCCAACGCGTTTCGCCAATTTTTGGCTTTTG
>CALPLW020000293.1 GCA_943324505.2 Comamonas sp. lk | reverse complement strand
TTGACGCGCCTGTATCAGACCATGCTGCGCCGCTGGCCGATGGCCCCCTTGGTCGAAACCAGCGATAACGGGATAGAGGCTTTGCTGGCGGTGGAGCGCTTGAAGCCTGATTTGCTGTTCATCGACCTCAACATCCCCGGAGTCGATGGCTTCCAGATGCTGAACATCCTGAATGGCAAAGCGGGTTATGAAGGCATGACCGTCGTGGTGGTCAGTGGATTGAGCGCGGCCGAAATGGCGGAGCGTGGCGGTGTGCCGCCGAACATTCTGGTTCTGCCCAAGCCAATTTCGTTTGACAAGTTGCTCGCCATCGCCACCTCCGTCTGGGCGCAAAAGCAAGGTCGTCAGAACACGTCGGCACCATGAGTGTGGCGCTGCACCCGGTGATGCTGGAAAAAATGACCGAAGGGGTCATTGTGCTCAACCCAGACGGCCAGGTGACAGATTACAACCGCGCGGCAAAGCCTTGGCTCAAGGCCTGCCTGGCCGGTGCCAGCGCACTGGCGGCGCTGATTGGCAAGGCTCGTGCAGGCCAACTGCAGTTGCCGGTGGCCGTGGACGGGGTGTTCCAACAGGCCGCCGGGGGCGCTGATTTTTACCTGTGCAGGAACGAACCCAACGCCTTCGCCATCTTCATCACGGCACCCCCACCGACCGCCAGGGCGCCAGCCACGGCTACCGCCGAGAGCTCGCAGGCGGACCTCGGACCGGACAGCTTTTTTGCCCTGCTTGGACAAGACTTTCGCCATGAGTTGGCCGCCCTGCGCCAGCGACTGGCCGAACCCCCAGTGCCCGCTGACAGCGCCAACCATCTGGCCCAGGTGCAACAGCAATCGATGCGCCTGAGCCAACTGCTGGTCGCCATGGAGCAGTTGTGCGAGCTGCACGAGCAGGATGCGTTTTTTCAGGGTGACCGGGTTCCTATGGGGGCGTTGATCGACGCCGCCATCGCGGCGCTGCCCTCACGCCGCAGCGACTATTGCGTCAACCGCGACCTCAGCGATGCCGACGGCAAACAAGGCATGCTGTTTGGTGACGCCCGCTGGCTGGGCATTGCCTTGACTGCGCTGCTGGAGGAAATGGGCGCCAGCGCACCGGTGCAGGCACAGGTTGAGATCCGGGTCCGGCAGGCCGGTGGCTTTGTCGTGATGTCCGGACAGTGCCGCCCGTTTTTGGGCCAATCTGGGCGCCCTGCTGCCCCGGCCAGCCCCGCCGCCCAGGCCACTTTCACCTCTTTCAGTGCAGACATCCGGATGGTCATTTGCCAGCGCATCGTGGCCTTGCACGGCGGCCAGCTCAAGAGCGTGGCGCTGGATGCTGACCAAGCCGATCCAAAGCGTCGCGGCATGGCCTCGTTTGTGCTCTCGCTGCCCACAGGCGCGCCCTTGTATGGCCGCCGGTTGGCCGCCTGCGCCAGCTGTTTGGCGCCCCGGCAAGCCGAGCAATACGCCAAGGATCTGGCGGCACTTTTGCCGCAGCTCAAGCCGGGGAGGCCTGCAGCATGAGCCACGACCAGCGCCTGGCCGACCAGCTGCGCCAAACCAGTGAAGACTTTGCAGCCCTGTTGGCCCGCTACAGCGCACTCGAGCGACGCCACGAGAGCCTGGCCGCAACGCACGCGCAGCTGGTTCAGGCCACCCAGGCGCTGGCTGGCGGGGATGAGCCAGCGCGCCGTCAGGCCGCCCACACGCTGTTTGACGCGACCTGGCACGATGAACTGACCGGCTTGCCGACCATGGCGCTGCTGAGCCACAAAGCCGAACAGCAGATCGCCTTGGCCTGGCAGGGTGGGGCGCGCGTGGCACTGCTGGCCATTGAGCTCGACGGCGTGCTGCCCTTGGCCGACAGCCATGGTGCCGGTGTGCGGGACGCTGTGCTGCAAGCCAGCGCCAACCGGCTGCTGCAAGTCATTCGGGGCTGCGATCTGTTGGCGCGCAGCGGGCCACACAGCTTCATCGCCTTGATGGTGGGCCCTAAAACCGATGAGGATCTGGCGCCGATCGCCCAACGCCTGCTGGACGCGCTGACCCAAGCCATGCCCCTGGCGCAAGACCGCCTGCAGCCTGCGGCCCACATCGGCTGTGCATTTTTCCCCCGTGATGGCACTGATTTGCCCACCCTGCTTGACCACGCTGCCGTAGCCCTGTCGGTGGCACGCCTTGAGGGCGGCAACGGCTGCCGGTCTTACAGCATGGGCATGCCAGACCGGCCCCAGCCTTTGGCAGGCTAAGCCGACGCCGCGTCTGGGCCTAGAGGCCGCGCGTCTTGCAGGGCCAGCACCAGCGCGTCGAGGTTGAAGGGCTTGCCCACGTACCGGTTCATGCCCGCGTCGAAGCAGGCCTTCTGATCCTCTGGGAATATCCCGGCGGTCATGCCGATGATGGGCAGGGTGCTGAGGCCCAGCGTGTGGCGGATGGCGCGCGTGGCCATCAGCCCATCGGTGCCCGGCATCTGGACATCCATCAGCACTGCGTCAAAACCATCGGGCGATTGCTGCAGGCTGGCCAGGGCGCTTTGCGCGTCTTCGCACAGCGTGACCTGGCAGCCTTCCCGCTCTAGCATCAAGCGCACCAGCAAGCGGTTGTTGGCATTGTCATCCACCGCCAGCACCCGCAGGCCTGCCAGGCGCTGGGGTCGCTCCGAGGGCGGGGGCCTGCCTTGGGTCCGGGCTGCCGCGGGCGGCTGCGCGGGCTGGTCTTCAGTCTGATCAAAGGGCAGGCCAAACCAGAATTGGCTGCCCTCGCCCAGTGTGCTGTTGACGGACAGCCAGCCGCCCATCAGCCCGAGCAGCGTCTTGCAGATGGCCAGTCCCAGGCCACTGCCGCCAACGCTGGGCCTGGACATGTCACCGAGCTGCTCGAATTGATTGAATATGCCGGCCTGGTGCTCTGGCGCGATGCCGATGCCGGTATCTGTCACTTCAAACTGAACCCAGACCCGAGTCGCCTGTTGCTGGCTCAGGGTGGCGCTCAAGCGCACACGACCTTGCGCGGTAAATTTGACGGCATTGCCAACCAGGTTGAGGAGCACCTGCTTGAGCCGCAGGGGATCGCCCTGCAGCCACTGCGGCAGGGCAGGGTCAAGGGCCAGCTCCAGCGCCAAGCCTTTGTGCTGTGCTTCGACAAACATCAGTTGGGCGACCTCGCGCAACAGGGGGGCTAACTGGAACCGCTCCAATTCGATACGCAGTTTCCCGGCCTCGGCCTTTGAAAAATCCAGCACGTCATTGAGCACCGTCAGCATCAAATTGCCGGCGCTGCTCACCCGTTGGGCATAGTCTTGTTGCTCAGGGTCCAGCTTTGAATCCAGGAGCAGGGCGTTCATGCCCAGGATGGTGGTCAGCGGCGTGCGCAGTTCGTGGCTCAGCAAGGCCATAAACTGCCCCTTCTGTTGGGCCAATTGCTCGGCTTGCAATTTGGCCTTTTCACGTGCTGTCACGTCAGTAAAAGTGCGCACGTAGTCGCCTGAGGGCGTCGGCAAGGACGTCACCTCGATGTAGCGCCCTTCGCGGGTCTGGCGGGTGTAACGGACGGGGACGGTGTGGTCCACCGTCGCGCCCCAGCCTGCCACATAGGCACGGGCGCTGGGCTCCACCAGCGCCAAATCAGGGCCAAAATCGCCCCGCTGTTGCTGCATATCCTTCATCTCGCCAATAAGGGGCTTGCTGGCCAAAAATTCCGCGGTCACGTTGCAGATCTCGCAGACCCGAGCATTGAAGTAATTGATGCGGCCGTCTTTACCCAGCAACATCACCCCCTGGGTCATATGGGACAAGACGCTTTGCATCAGCTGGACCTGGGCTTGGAGATCTGCCACCTGCGCCAACAGGGTGGGGCTGTCAGGGTTGACGCTCATGACGCGGCAGCAGTGCCAGGGCTGGGGGCCGTGGCAATGGCCAGGTACTCCTGTTTCTTTTGCATGTCGCCGTCTGAATCAGCAAAGCGCTGGGCGATGTCCTGAAACTCGTCCAGCAGGCTCAAAAAGGCATCCACGATGTCGGGGTCAAAGTGCTGGCCCCTACCCTGCACAATGATCTGCACCGCCGTGGCATGGGGCATGCCCTCTTTGTAGACGCGCCGGCTGATGATGGCGTCGTACACGTCGGCCAAGGCCATCAGCCGGGCTGAGATCGGTATGGCGTCGCCGATCAGGCCCAGCGGGTAGCCCGAGCCGTCCCATTTCTCCTGGTGCGAATAGGCGATCTCCTTGGCCAGGGTCAAAAAATCAACCTTGGCACCAATCAGCCGCTCAGCGTGCTCGATCACATCGCGGCCCAGGGTCGTGTGGGTTTTCATGATGGCCATTTCATCGGCATCAAACCGGCTGGGCTTGAGCAAAATCCGGTCCGGGATGCCAACTTTGCCAATGTCATGCAGCGGCGCCGAGCGGAAAAGCAAGTCGATGTTGCTGTCGGTCAGAAAAGCGGCAAAGCGGGGGTGCTGCTGCAACTGCCGGCTCAGGGCCCGCACATAGTGCTGGGTGCGCCGGATGTGGTTGCCGGTTTCGTTGTCGCGGGTTTCCGCCAGTGCGGTCAGCGCGGCGATGGTCACATCCTGCGTGGTCGTGACCTGCTGTGAGCGCCGCAGGATGTCTTGTTCCAGCAGCTGGTTGATGTTGCCCAGCACGGTACCACCGGCCTGGCGCGCGAGTTGCGCCTTGACCCGGGCCACCTGAATGGCCAGCGGCGCGCTCAGGGCGATGCA
>CALPLW020000292.1 GCA_943324505.2 Comamonas sp. lk | reverse complement strand
TGTCGCGTCCGGCCAACGAGGCCTGGGGCGCCATCTGCGGATTGGCCACTGGGTAAGCGTCGTCGTGATAGGCGCAAAACAGGAAGGGGTCGACGGTGTCCCAGGTGAAGCCCAGGGGTTTGATGGTGATGATGGGGTGGCTGGGCATGGTGGGGCTTTCGAGCAAGCGCATAGGTTACCTCAAGGAGGGCCAAACCGCTGGTTTATCAACTTGTAAAGCGGACTAAAATGACCTCAGCGGCAGACCGGTCATCTCGCTTGGCCCGGCCCCGCAGACAACCAACTCGCCATTCCTACAAAGGCACTGCCATGTACCAGCACATCAAGATCCCTACCCAAGGCCACAAAATCAGCGTCAACGCGGACATGTCCCTCAATGTCCCAGACGAGCCGATCATTCCCTACATCGAAGGTGACGGCACCGGGCTGGACATCACCCCGGTGATGCTGAAAGTGGTGGACGCAGCGGTGGCCAAGGCCTACGGCGGCAAAAAGAAGATCCACTGGATGGAGGTGTTTGCCGGCGAGAAATCGACCAAGGTCTACGGTCCCGACATGTGGTTGCCTGAAGAAACCCTGCACGCCATCCGTGACTACGTGGTTTCCATCAAGGGCCCACTCACCACGCCCGTTGGCGGTGGCATCCGCTCGCTCAACGTGGCCTTGCGTCAGGAACTGGACTTGTATGTTTGCCTGCGCCCGATCCAGTACTTTGAGGGCGTGCCCAGCCCGGTCAAGGAGCCGCACAAAACCAACATGGTGATCTTTCGCGAGAACTCGGAAGACATCTACGCCGGCATCGAGTTCGAAGCCGAGTCCGACAAAGCCAAAAAGCTCATCAAGTTCCTGCAGGACGAGATGGGTGTCAAGAAAATCCGCTTCCCCAACACCTCGGGCATTGGTATCAAGCCGGTGTCACGGGAAGGCACCGAGCGCCTGGTGCGCAAGGCGCTGCAGTACACCATCGACAACGACAAGCCCAGCCTGACCATTGTGCACAAGGGCAACATCATGAAGTTCACCGAAGGTGGCTTCCGTGACTGGGCCTATGCCCTGGCCCAGAAAGAGTTTGGTGCCGAGCTGATCGACGGCGGACCCTGGTGCAAGTTCAAAAACCCAAAGACCGGCAAAGACATCATCGTCAAAGACAGCATTGCCGACGCCTTCTTGCAGCAGATCCTGCTGCGCCCGGCCGAGTACAGCGTGATCGCCACGCTCAACCTCAATGGCGACTATGTGTCTGACGCGCTGGCGGCCCAGGTGGGCGGCATCGGCATTGCCCCCGGTGCAAACTTAAGCGACACCGTGGCCATGTTTGAAGCCACCCATGGCACAGCCCCCAAGTACGCTGGCAAAGACTACGTCAACCCGGGTTCCGAGATCTTGTCGGCCGAGATGATGCTGCGCCACATGGGCTGGACCGCCGCCGCCGACCTGATCATCAGCTCCATGGAAAAATCCATCAAGAGCAAGAAAGTCACCTACGATTTTGCCCGCCTGATGGAGGGCGCGACCCAGGTCAGCTGCTCCGGCTTCGGCCAGGTGATGATCGACCACATGTAGGCCAGCAACAGCTAGCCGAAGCTAGCTAGCGACAAGCAGTGCACAGACTGCTTGAATGAAACCCCAAGTCATGGATTGGCTTGGGGTTTTTTGATGGGGTGGTCACAATCCGCTTTGCGTGGATACCCTGCTCACCCGCTTACCGGAGCACGTCGCCATGGCCACCACCAACCCCAAGCTCTCCGCCTTCATCTGGTCCGTCGCCGACCGCATCTTGACCATGATCGGCGGGCTCAGCCACTAAATTCGATGCCAAAGCAGTGCAAGCCAGCTTCACAGCAACCCAGCTAGCTGGTAAGCTTGCCAGTATGAAAACCACCCTCGATCTTCCTGACGAACTGGTGCGCGAGATGAAGCTGCGCGCCCTCATGCAAGGCCGCACCCTGCGCGATCTGGCCACCGATTTCCTGCGGCAAGGCTTGGGGCTGGCCGCGCCCAAGCCCCCCACTGAGCTGCCGCCCGATTCGCCCATTCAAATCAATGAAAACGGTTTTCCAGTTTTCCGTGGTGGCGACAACGCACCTGCACGACACATGACCGTAGATCAATTGCTACAACTCGAACAAGATGCGCTCTACAGTGAGGACATGCAACGTGCCGGGATTTCTGTTTGACACCAATGTCTGGCTTGCCGCCACATTTCCAAAGCATATTTTTTACCCGTTGGCCCAAAAGGCTTTGCTGCAATGCACCCCGGCGAAGCCCGCCGTGTGGTGCCGCGCCACCGAGCAAAGCTTCATGCGCTTGGCGTCCACGGCGTCCATCCAGCGCACATACGATGCGATAGGGCAGACCAACCGCTCCGTATGGCAGGCACTCGAAACTTTGCAAGCCCTGCCCCAAGTCAGCTGGCAGGCTGAGCCGCCCGGCATCTTTGAAAAATGGCGATCTCTTGCCACCATCGACACTGCCTCGCCCAAAGTCTGGATGGATGCTTATCTGGCGGCCTTCGCCATCCAAAGTGGCCTGCGCATCGTCACGCTCGACAAAGATTTCAAAAATCTCGAGCTGCAAGGGCTTGATTTGCTGCTTTTGAGCCCATGAAAAAACCATGGGACAGCGGCTTGCCGTTTTGCCCATTAATGCACCGTCTGCGCAAGCGTGATTCACTGGCCATCGCATGAGCTTCCCGCGCTTCGAAAAATTGGGGTGCGGCCATGTGTGGGACGGTCAAATCAACCCGTGCATCAAGCAAAACCATGTTCCGATGCCATCAACGGGCGGATTGACGCTGGATATCAGCGGGCGTCTGGGCACAAGGTAGCTACAAGTTAAATAGCAAACTATTGATATGCCACGTGGCCTTCAGCCCTTATTCATCATTTTTCAAAAAGCCGCCTGCCGCTCTTTGGCTAAAATAGCCATCAATACACTCTGGAGACCTGACGTGCATGTCACCGCCACCCAAGCCAAAAACCGTTTTGGCGCCATGTGCGCCCTGGCCAAAACTGAGCCTGTGTTTGTTGAAAAAGACGGCCGTATTGACTCGGTCATCGTGTCGGCCAAGCAGTTTGCCGAGCTGCAGGCTGGCAGCCGAACCGAAACGCTGGCCCAGCGCAAAACCCAATTTGAGCTGTCGCACAGTGCCTGGATTGCAGAGCAGAACCAGCGTTTCGAGACGCATGGCCTTTGGTGCGATGACATGCGTGTCTGGTAACGCGCCCATGCAGTTCGATGTTTTTGAGAACCCCAGCCCACGCATGCGCGATGTGTACCCCTATGTGGTGGACGTACAGAGTGACCTGCTCAGCGCACTGGCCACGCGCATGGTGGTGCCCTTGGCCGTCACGGCCCTGGTCACACAAGACCTGCCACGCCAACTGTGCCCTGTGATCACCGTGAACGACAGGCCATTGATGCTGGTGCCGTTTGAAGCCGCACCGCTGGACAAGCGCTTGCTCAGGGCAGAAGTTATCTCCATCCGGGACCGGTCTCACGAGATCATCGCGGCCATGGATGCGGTGCTTAGCGGCATCTGACAAGGTGTGGAGGCATGATCAAGTGCCTTAAACCAGAGCCTGCCAACGGATGAATCAATGATGGTGCCCGTGCGCCCCGTGCACATGGCCGTGGGCCAGCTCTTCGCTTGATGCGGCGCGCACCTCGATCACGGTGAGGCTAAAGCGCAATGCCTTGCCAGCCCAGGGGTGGTTGCCATCCAGCAGCACCTGGGTTCCCTTGATCTTGACCACGTTAAACACCTGCTCGGTGCCGTCAGGCGTGTGGCCGCGCAGCTGGCCGCCGACCTTGACGCCGGTTGGGAACTCGCTGCGCGGAATGGTTTGCACCAGCGACTCGTCGCGCAGGCCAAAGGCATCTTCAGGTTCGAGAGCCAGCGTGGTCTGGTAGCCCTTTTCCTGGCCGTTCAGGGCGGCTTCGATGCGCGGCAGGATGCCGCCGTAGCCGCCGTGCAGGTAGGCCATGGGCTCGTCGGCTTGTTCCAGCAGCTTGCCTTGGGCATCTGTCACTTTGTAGCGCAGGGTGACGGCGGTGTCTTTCTCGATTTTCATGATGGTGTGGTGTGTTGCAGGGGCTAAGATGCCCCATTTTCGCTCAGCCACCCTCTCACATGAACCATAACCCCGCACGCGGCATTCTTTACCTGTGCCTGGGGGTGCTCGTTTTCTCATTGCAAGACGCCATCATCAAGCGGGTGAGTGGCGGCTACCCACTGACCGAGGTGGTGTTTATCCGCTCCTGTGTGGCCGCGCCTATTCTGTTGGCGCTGGTGCAGCGCGAGTCGGGCTGGCGTGCGATCTTCAGTTCGTCGCTGGGGCTTTTGACCTTACGCGCGACGATCATGTTTGGCGCCTACACCGCGTATTACATGGCGTTTCCGGCCCTGCCGCTGGCCGATGCCGTGGCCTTGTACTTCACCGTGCCCCTGTTCGTGACGGCGCTGGCTGGCCCTTTTTTGGGTGAACGCACCCACTGGGGGGTTTGGCTGGCCGTGCTGCTGGGCTTTGCCGGGGTGATGGTGATGCTGCAACCCGGCAGCGGCCTGTTTGAGCCTGCCGCCTTGCTGTCCCTGCTGGCAGCCGCCCTGTACGGCATGGCGATGCTGATGGCACGCGAGTTTGGTGACACCCTGTCCGCCTCGGTCATGGCTTTCTACCAGAACGGCGTTTTCTTGGTGGGTGCTGGGAT
>CALPLW020000291.1 GCA_943324505.2 Comamonas sp. lk | reverse complement strand
GGCCCCATGGGTGGCCCGGACGGGTTTACCGATTGGCTGCACAAGGGCATACAGGGCGCCTCTGAGCGGGACTTGGATAAGCCACTCACCTTTCGCGACCTGTGGGATGCGCCGGGCGGGCCTGACCTGGGTCTGTATCGCGACGGCTGGATCGAGCCGCCCCAGTCCATCTCCCTGCAAATGATGAGCACCAACCTCACACATGGCAGGGCCTGCGGGTTTCCCCTTAACGACAACTCGGAGCAGCTTTACTTCCGGCAAGAAGATCTGGCGCCCTATTTCCCGGCCGCCGTGATGACACACTTGTTCGCCTGCAGCCCGGTGTTGGACGGCTACGAGCATTTGGGTCTGCGCCCGCTGCCTAGGGGCGAATTACCCGTGCTTGTGGCGGCCCGGTTGAGCCTGAGTTTTCCCATCCTGTTCAAGGCTGTGCCCCTGTGGGCGATCCCCGCCATCGGACAACCCTACCGCTGCTGGTTTTCAGACGGTGGCATTTGTGCCAACTTTCCGATCCACCTGTTTGATGCGGTACTGCCACGCTGGCCCACCTTTGGCATCACCCTGGTGGAACGCCGACATCCCGACGCCCAAGTGGGCGACGTCTGGATTCACCACGCCCAACAGCCACCACCCGAACTTCGGCAAGCACGCTCAGCCACTGAGCCAGAACCACCCAGGCTGAGCCGCCTGCTCGGATTTCTCGGCAGCGTTGTCCAAGCCGCGCGCCTGTGGAACGACAACGCCACCGCCAGACTGCCCGGGGTGCGTGAGCGCATCGTCAACATTTACCTGGACCCTGAAGGCAGCAAGGGCGGCTTGAACCTGACCATGCCGCCACAAGACCTGTTGGCCATGGCCAGCTTGGGCCAGCAGGCTGGCCAGGCGCTGGTTAGGCGGTACATCAAGGTCGCGCCGGGCCCAAATGGCAAGACGCAACCCTCGGACCATTGGGACGAGCACCGCTGGGTACGCTTCAACACGTTTGTGCGCGCGGTGCAGAGCAAGATGGCGCGCTTTACGCAATCGGCAGGCCAAAAAGTCCATGCCAAGCCTCTTGGCGAGATGATTAGCGAGCTGGAGCTGGCTCGCACAGCCGACACAAAGCCCTGCGAATATGGGCTGACCCCAACTCAAGCCCAAGCGATGCATAAGGCGGCACTGGCCTTGGCCGAATTGGAATGCAGCCTGACGGCGGCGTCGAAGGTTGTTCAACCCTTTGAACCGAATCCGCAACCCGAACTGCGGCTGCGGGCTACGCTCTAAGCAAGGCTTGGATGACAGCCGGCCTAGGCTATACTGCTGCCCTGCCTGCGTCCTTGCGACTCAGTGCATCGGCGCTTTAGCTCAGTCGGTTAGAGCGATGGAATCATAATCCACAGGTCCGCGGTTCGAATCCGTGAAGCGCCACCAGTCAAAGCCCGCATGGGGCATAGAAAGCCTGCTACTTAATTGCTAGCAGGCTTTTTTTGAGACACCTGTACTGCTTTACAGGCTGTCGACAGACTCTCGTACAAGAAGGCGTGCGATTGCAGCGATCTACTTATGGCACCCTTTGCGCCCCCATTTGTCATTCGTTTTGGCTTCGGTAATGTGCGGCCAAGGCTTGTCAGCATCGACTTCCACTTACCCGTCCTCGGCCGATGGTATCCCGCAACCAGCACCGGGTCTAAGGGAAGCGTGGTTGGTCAAAGAAAATAGCCGATAGAGTCAATTTGATGTTAGCGTCAACAATCGGACCTCGCGAGCGTGATCCCATCGAGCCGCAGGCCACAGAACCGAAAGGGCGATGTCAATGAAACGGTTACTACTTATGCTGGTGCTTCTTGACGTTGGCACCACTTGGGCCGAGTGGGTGCGGATGGGCGAGGACAGCGGCCAAGTTACCCACTTCTTCGACCCTAAGACCATCGTCAAGGACGGTGACCTGAGAACCGTGCGCTGGCTGGAAGAGTTCAGGACCAAAGACGCCACAGGGGTGCTGTCGACCCGCTCGATGTACGAATTTGACTGTCAGCAGGAACGCCGCAGGACGCTCGCTTTCTCCAGTCACCCCGAGCGGTGGGCCAACGGCAAGACCATCAGCAGTGGGCATCGACCGTCCAATTGGGAAGCGGTGCCAGTTGACTCGTTTGCGGATGCCTTTCGCAAGTTGGTCTGCTCACGCTAATAAAGACCATCCATTGAGGAGCGCAGCTATGCAACCGAGCTTTAAAGAATTGACGACTTACTTCATCGGCCTAGGGGCGGCCGAGATTGGTCATTCACACAAGACCTATTTAGCCCATGCGATCGGCGTCTACAACGATATGAAGGCTATGGGTGGTACTGATGCGCTTTGTCGAGCGGCGCTGTTCCATTCGATTTATGGCACGCAAGGCTTTCAAGGCTTTATCCTGCCCATAGAACGCCAGGCTGAATTACGCGAACTGATCGGCGACCATGCCGAAAAAATTGCTTACCTGAACTGCTTTATGGATCGCGAGTCGTTTGACGCAACGCTGACCCAACTTACCGAATTCGACACCATCATCCATCGTGAGACCCGGGAAGCATTGGTGCTTTCCAAAACAGACTATGCCGACCTGGTGTGCATCCATCTTTGCGACTGGCTCGAACAAGTGCGGCGGGACCAGCGGTGGGACCATCGACGAGACGCCTATCGAAAAATGGCGGAGTATCTTGGCGGTAGTGCACTTGCTTCCTATGATCGCGTCTTTGCGTTTGAGCCCATGGGCCAGAGCCGGAACGGCGCTGACTGAATCACCGCCGCAGACCTGGCAGGCAAGTAGCGCCTTTAAGATCGGTTAGGGGAAGGACTCAATCAAGCGGACTCAGCTCGACATGCACCTCGAAGATCTCAAACAATGGGTTGGCAAGACCGAAACTCTGGAAGACCATGTCAGCTTAGCCCCGATGGCGGCACTGGCGGCCACGCTGGACCGCGACGACCCGCCCCCGCTGCCAGGCCAAGCCCTTGCCCCATGCTGGCATTGGCTCTACTTTCTACCGGTACACCCGCAGGCCACCATTGCGGCGGACGGCCACCCGAAGCGGGGCGGCTTCTTGCCCCCGGTTGCCCTGCCGCGCCGCATGTGGGCAGGCAGTCGCATGACCTTTCTGCATCCGCTACGGGCCGGCTCAGCGGTCACCCGCACCAGCCGCATCGCCGACATCACCACGAAACAAGGACGCACTGGCACACTGGTGTTTGTTCGTGTGAACCATCAAATCTCCGATGCCCAAGGCCTGGCCATCGTTGAAGACCATGACATCGTCTACCGCGAGATGCCCCTGGCCGGCGAGACCCCGCCGCAAGCACCGGCGGCTCGCACAGACGAACAGTTCAGCCGCCGAATCACGCCCGACCCGGTGCTCCTGTTCCGGTATTCGGCCTTGACCTTTAATGGGCACCGCATCCATTACGATCGGCCGTATGCGATGAACGAAGAGGGCTACCCCGGCCTTGTGGTGCACGGGCCGCTGATTGCCACCTTGCTCATTGACCAGCTGCGCCGCGCCCACCCCTCGGCGCAGGTCAAAACATTCGAGTTCAAGGCGATCAGCCCCCTGTTTGACACCACACCTTTTGATATCTGTGGCCGGCTGGATGGCGACCTTGCCACTCTTTGGGCACGCGGACCCCAAGGCCAACTGGCCCTACACGCAACGGCGACCCTTGCCAGCCACTGAACCGCAAAAACAACCTATGAAGACCGAAGGCGCCCAAACTCACCAGGAAATTCGCGACGCGGTACGGGCCCTGTGCGCCCAGTACCCCGATGCGTATTTCCGCAAAATCGACCAGGAACGCGGGTACCCCGAAGACTTCGTCAACGCCTTGACACGGGCCGGCTGGCTGGCGGCCCTGATCCCGCAGGCCTACGGAGGCCCAGGCCTGTCCATGGCCGAGGCCTCGGTCATCATGGAAGAGATCAACCGCTCGGGCGGCAATTCGGGCGCCTGCCATGGGCAGATGTATGTCATGAACAGCATCGTCTTCAGTGGCTCCGAGGCGCAGAAAACCTTCTACCTGCCCAAGATCGCCGCTGGTGAATTGCGCGTGCAGTCCATGGGTGTGACCGAGCCGAGCACCGGCAGTGACACCACCAAGCTCAAAACCACAGCGGTCAAAAAGGACGGTCGCTGGGTGATCAACGGCCAAAAGGTCTGGATCTCTCGCGTGCAACACAGCGACCTGCTGATACTGCTGGCACGCACATCGCCACGGGCCGAAGGGCAGAAAAAAAGCGATGGCTTGAGTTGTTTCATCATCGACCTGGCCCAGGCGGTGGGCAAAGGCCTGACCGTGCGCCCCATCTTGAACATGGTCAACCACGAAACCAATGAGCTGTTCTTCGAAAACCTGGAAATCCCCGAGGACGCACTGCTGGGTGAAGAGGGCAAAGGCCTGCGCGTGATCTTTGAGGGGCTGAACGCCGAGCGCACCCTGATTGCGGCCGAATGCATTGGCGACGGTTATTGGTTTCTGGACCGGGCCACCCAGTACGCCAATGAGCGCCAGGTGTTCGGTCGCCCGATCGGGCAGAACCAGGGCATCCAATTTCCGCTGGCCGAGGCCTTTATTGAGCTGGAAGCCGCCAGTCTGATGCGCTGGCGGGCCTGCGAGAAGATCGACGCGCGGCAAAATGCTGGCGCCGAGGCCAACATGGCCAAGTACCTGGCCGCCAAGGCCAGCTGGGAGGCGGGCAACGCCTGTCTGCAAACCCATGGCGGCTTTGGCTTTGCC
>CALPLW020000290.1 GCA_943324505.2 Comamonas sp. lk | reverse complement strand
TCTGAAAGGCCCAGGCGAAACTGCGCCTCGGCCTTGTCTTGGCGAATCAAGGTTTGCGCCAGCATCAAATAAGTGAGATTGGCTTCCCGGATTTCCGCAAGCATTTGGGTCTGGTCCATCGTGGTTCCGTTCGGTTGAGTGAATCAAGGCGTTGATTCGTTGAAATGGATTGTGAAACCGTCCCTGATTTACTTGAATCGGAAAGCAGCCGTTTGTGGTGTCAGTCTTGGCTGCGGCCTGTGTCAGACAAATTCCTACATGAGGGTCAGGGCCCTGTCAGGGCGTGCGGAGTCAGTGCATGGGTCCCTGGTCAAGCCGAGGACGACGGGGGTGGAGCGCGTGATACCCGCGTCCTCCCCGTCATTCCCGCGTAGGCGGGAATCCATGAGAAACAACCTGATTTCCCCCTCTTATTTGGCCTTTCATTTTCTCAGTCGCCTCGGATACTTGCCGCCATGGGTCTGAAGTAGACGGCCCCTTTTCCGAGGCCAACATGTCTGATAACTTTCGCATCGACAGCCACAAGCTGATTTTTCATCCCCAGCGTGTCAGCCAGTACCTGGCCGCCGGCAACGACTGGGGCCAGGCCCAGTCGGTTTACCCGATTTATGTTGAGATCTCGCCGCTGGGCGCCTGCAACCACCGCTGCACCTTTTGCGCGGTGGATTACATCGGCTACAACAGCGACCGGCTGGAGCTGGGCATGCTCAAGACCCGGCTGGCCGAGATGGGGCGCCTGGGCGTCAAAAGCGTGATGTACGCGGGCGAAGGTGAGCCGCTGCTGCACAAAGACATTAACGAGATGGTGCGCGCCACCAAGGACGCCGGCATTGACGTGGCCTTCACCACCAACGCCACGGCCCTCACCGACCGCTTCATAGAAGAATCGCTGCCGCTCACCTCCTGGATCAAGGTTTCGCTCAATGCCGGCACCGCCGCCAGCTACGCCAAAATTCACCGCACCAAAGAGCGCGACTTTGACCGCGTCATCAGCAACCTCAAGCGCGCGGTCAAAGCCCGACGCGAACGGGGCCTGCACTGCAACATCGGCGTGCAGTCCCTGTTGCTGCCAGAAAATGCCAATGAGATGGAGACACTGGCCCAAATCTGCCGGGACGACATCGGGCTGGACTATCTGGTGGTCAAACCTTACTCGCAGCACAAGTTCAGCGAGACCCGCCTCTACGAAAAGCTCAACTACGGCTCTTACCTGGACCGGGCCGAGGCGCTGGAAAAGTTCAACACGCCCGATTTCAACGTGGTATTCCGCGCCAACACCATGAAAAAGCACATGGAAGACGAGGGCCAGCGCTACCAAAAGTGTGGCGCTACCCCCTTCTTCTGGGCCTATGTCATGGCCAATGGCGCTGTCTATGGCTGCAGCGCCTACCTGCTGGACCAGCGCTTTGACTATGGCAACCTCAACGATCAGACCTTTGAAGAAATTTGGCAGGGCGACAAGCGACGTGCCAATTTTGGCTATGTCAAGAATGAGATGGACATCAGCGAATGCCGCAAAAACTGCCGCATGGACGAGGTCAACCGCTACCTCAGCGACCTGACCGACAAGCGCGTCGCCCACAAAAACTTCATTTGAGGCCAAGTCCATGAAAACCCTGGTCACCGGCGGCGCTGGCTTCATCGGCTCCCACCTGTGCGAACTGCTGCTGGCCCAAGGCCATCAGGTGCTGGCGCTGGACAGCCTGGTGTCGGGCCGGTTGCAAAACCTCAAAACCATTGCCGGCGAACCGGGCATGCGCTTTGTGCAGGCCGACATTTGCAACAGTGCGGCCATCGCGCCTTACTTTGAGGGCGTGGACTGGGTGTTTCACCTGGCTGGCCTTGCCGACATCGTGCCCTCCATCGAGCAGCCGGCCCAGTACTTTCAGACCAACGCCAACGGTACCCTCCATGTGCTCGAGGCAGCCCGCCGCTGTGGTGCCAAGCGCCTGGTGTACGCGGCGTCTTCGTCCAGCTATGGCGTGCCTGATGTGTATCCCACGCCAGAGACGGCCCCCATCAAGCCACTCTACCCCTACGCACTCACCAAGCACTTGGGTGAAGAGTTGGTGCTGCACTGGGCCCGCGTGTACCAGATGCCGGCCATGTCGCTGCGCCTGTTCAATGTGTACGGCACCCGCTCGCGCACCAGTGGCGCCTACGGCGCAGTGTTTGGCGTGTTTTTGGCGCAAAAACTGCATGGCCAGCCCTTTACCGTGGTGGGCGACGGCCGACAAACGCGTGATTTCACCTATGTCACCGATGTGGCCCGGGCCTTTCTGGCTGCGGCCGAGTCCGGCCTCTCGGGCCTGGCCCTGAATGTGGGCAGCGGCGACCATTACAGCGTCAACCGCCTGGTCGAGCTGCTGGGCGGTGATGTGGTGCACATCCCGCGCCGCCCCGGTGAGCCCGATTGCACCTTTGCTGACGTTAGTCAGATCCGGCGTTTGCTGGGCTGGCAGGCGCAGGTGCCGCTGGAGCGCGGCGTGCAAACCCTGCTGGACAACATCGATGTCTGGCGTGAAGCCCCGGTTTGGGACCAGGCCAGCATTGACCAAGCTACCGCCACTTGGTTCCATCACCTCAAGGAGGAGAGCACCCATGACGCATGAACTGAAACAGCAGACCCTGGCCGCCCGCAGCCAGCAGTTGGCCGACTTGGTCACCCATTGCCAGATCACCGCCATGAACGGTGTGCAACTGGGGGCCGAGGCCGGCATGACCCAACTGCGCAGCGTGCTGGAGCGCGCCCGCAGCAACCGCGCCAGTGTGTATGTGATCGGCAACGGCGGCAGCGCTGCCGTGGCCGGGCATTTGGTCAATGACCTGGTCAAGGTAGGCCGTGTTCGCGCCTTTACCCTGCATGATTCATCGCTGCTGACCTGTCTGGCCAATGACTATGGCTATGAGAACGCCTACGCCCAGGCACTGGCGCAAATGGCGCTGCCGGGTGATGTGTTGATTGCCATCAGCAGCTCGGGCCGCTCCATGAACATTCGCAACGCTGCAGCCCAGCTCTGGGGCAAGGGCGGCACCGTCATCACCCTCAGCGGCTTTGCTGCTGACAACCCGCTGCGCACCCTGGGCGACATCAATGTGTGGGTGGACTCGTCGGATTACGGTATGGCCGAGGTTGGCCACCAGTTTATCCTTCACCATCTCTCGGACCTGTTGGCCGCTACCGTTTGAGGATCAGCCCATGACTGCCCAAAAAATCACCAGCGTGGAAACCCTGGCCCAGCGCTCGCGCCAGTGGCGGGCCGAGGGGCGGCGCGTGGTGCTGTGCCACGGCACCTTTGACCTGATGCACACCGGCCACATCCGCTACCTGCAGCGGGCCCGGCAAGAGGGTGATGTGCTGCTGGTCACCGTCACGGGGGATGACTTTGTCAACAAGGGACCGGGCCGGCCGGTCTTCAGTGAGCGCCTGCGCGCCGAAAACCTGGCTGCGCTTGCCTGTGTGGATCAGGTTGCCATCAATCCTGCCATCTCGGCGGTGGAATTGCTGCACCAGGTGCAGCCTAGCGTGTACTGCAAGGGCAGCGAGTACCGCAAGGCCAGCGACGACGTCACCGGCAACATCCAGCTGGAGCAGGACGCCGTGGAAGCCCATGGCGGCGCCGTCATGTTCACCGACGAGCTCACCTTCAGCTCCAGCAACCTGCTCAATGAACACTTTGACGTGTTCCCGCCCGAAACCCGGGCTTTTTTAAACGGCTTCAAACAGCGCTGGCAAGAGAAAGACGTGCACCGCATGATCGCCTCGCTGGCCGACCTGAAGGTGCTGGTGGTGGGCGACGCCATCATTGACCAGTACCACTACACGACGCCGCTTGGGCAAACCGGCAAAGGCAACTTCATGGCGGTCAGCTATGAATCTGAAGAACAGTTTGCTGGGGGCTCCCTGGCTGTTGCCAACCACGTGGCCGGCTTTGCGCGTGATGTGACCCTGCTCACCGGCCTGGGCGCCCTGGACAGCCATGAAGCTTTCATCCGCGACAAGCTGCTGTCCAATGTCAAACCCCATTTTTTTGTTTTCCCGGAAGCGCCCACGGTCACCAAGCGCCGTTTTGTCGATGCCGATCTGACCAAGTTGTTTGAGGTCTATTTCTTCAAGGAAAACGCGGTGCGCGGCGAGGTGGAAGACCAGCTCTGCGACTGGCTGGAGGCCCATTTGCAAGACTTTGATGCCGTGGTGGTGCCCGACTTTGGCAACGGTTTCATCACCGGCCGCATGGTGCAGCTGCTGTCGGCCAAGTCCAAATTTTTGGCGGTCAACACCCAGATCAACAGCGGCAACCGCGGCTACCATGTGATCCACCGCTACCCGCGCGCTGACTTTATCTCGCTCAACGAGCCCGAGCTGCGCATGGCGGCGCACAACCGGCACGAGCCGCTGGAGACCGTGGCCCAGTCGGTTGGCGAGCGCCTGGGCGCGCAACACTTGGCCGTCACTCGCGGCAAAAAAGGTGTCTTGATGCAGGGCCTGCAGCAGGGCGGCACGGTGCAGGTGCCGGCACTGTCCACCAAGGTGGTGGACCGGGTGGGCGCTGGCGATGCCTTTTTGTCTCTGGCAGCCTTGTGCGCCGCACGCGGCCTGGACCCCGAGATCACCGCCTTTGTCGGCAGTGTGGCCGCCGCCATTGATGTGCAGGTGGTGGGCAACCGGGAGTCGATCCGCTCGGTGCCGCTGGCCAAGTACGTCTCTACATTGCTCAAATAGCATGGACCTCAGCCCGCCCAACACCCTGTCATCGGTGGAGCACC
>CALPLW020000289.1 GCA_943324505.2 Comamonas sp. lk | reverse complement strand
GCGCTGCCAGGCAATGCCAGAACTGACGCCACTGCATCAATTTGCCGCCTTCAAGGTGAGCGGCAGCCCGGCAGCCATCAGGGTGACGCGCTCGCAGACCTTCGCCACCTGCTGGTTCAGCAGGCCAAGCGCATCGACAAAGGCGCGCACCTCGGCGCCCATCGGGATCACGCCCAGCCCGATCTCGTTGCCGACCAGCACCAGCGGACCAGGCGCGGCGGCGATTGCTTCTAAAAGTAGAGCAACATAGTCAATGCTGACAAGGGCTGGCGGCTGATTTGGCTCTGAAGATGGCAAGTCCTTGGGGTGCATGGGCATGCGCCAGTTGGTGAGCCAGAGCGTCAGGCAATCCACCACCAGCAGGGTGTCGGGGCGGCTGTGGTCTTGGATCGCCTTTGCCAGCGCCAGTGGCTCCTCCACCGTGCGTAGACCGGGCACACGCGCCGCACGGTCGGCCTGATGCCGCGCAATGCGGGCCTGCATTTCTGCATCCCAGGGCTGGGCGGTGGCTATCAACACGGCCTGACGCGTGCTGCCACCATCCAGCCAGGTCCGCGCCAACAGCTCGGCCCGGCGCGACTTGCCGCTTTTCTGGCCACCCAGGATCAGCTCGCGGCGGGCCAAGCTCAGTGCTTCAGCCATGTTGCTCGGCCCATTGCATCACGATGCGGTGCAGCGCCGCTACGCCGTCGGTCAGTGCCGCCGGGCCGGGTTGCAGGATGTCGGGGGACTTGATTTCAAACAATTGCTGGTTGGCGACCGCAGACACATCGCCCCAGCCTGACCGGGCCGCCACCTTCTCAGGCCGAAACTTCTTGCCGCACCAGGAGCCAATGATGATGTCGGGGTTGCGTCGCACAATCTCGGCGCTGTCGGCAATGATGCGGTTCTTGCCCAAAGACTGGCCGGCAAGTTCGGGAAAACAGTCGTCGCCGCCCGCCACGCCCAGCAGCTCAGACACCCAGCGGATGGCGCTGATGTGCGGCTCGTCCCATTCTTCAAAATAGACCCGAGGCCGACGCGGTAAGCTGACCGCGCTTGCGCTGATCTGTGCCAGCTGTTGCTGTATCTCCGCAATCAGCGACAGGCCTCGCTCGCCCTGCCCCACCATGGCCGCCACCTGGAACATCATGCCAAATATCTCGGCGATGCTGCGCTGGTTGAACACCGTCACCTGCACCCCCTGCCGGATCAGAGCTGACGCGATATCGGCCTGCAGGTCAGAAAAGCCAAAAACGCAATCCGGCTCTAAGGCCAGGATCTGGTCGATCTTGGCGGTCAGAAATGCACTGACCCTGGGTTTTTCTTGCCGCGCCCGGCGCGGCCGGACGGTGTAGCCCGAAATGCCCACAATCCGCGCCTCTTGCCCCAGCAGATAAAGCCACTCGGTGGTTTCCTCGGTCAAGCAAACAATGCGCTGGGGGCTTAGGTCAGGGATCAACATCAGGCGCTCACCGTGCCCAGGTCAAGCCGGCGTACAGGCTGCGCCCAGCGCTGGCATAGCCCTGGGCCAATTCGTATTTCGCATCGGTGGCATTGTCCAGCCTCACCAGCAAGGTCCAATTCTTGGCCACCTGGCTTTCGGCGCGCAGACCCAGCAGTGCATAGCCAGGCAGTTCCGTGATGTTGCCCGCGTCGTTGTAACGCAGACCAGAGGCTTGAACTTCCGCGCCAACGGCCCAGCCCTGGACACGGGTTTCTGCGGCCAGTTTGCCATGCTGTTGGGCACGCCGCGGAAGCAGGTTGCCACTGACGCTGTCGCGTGGGTCTTGGAGGTCGAGGGAACCGCTCACAGTTACGTTGCCGATCAAATAACGACCGGTCAAAGTCATGCCTTGGTAGCGCGCCTTGGCCGTGTTGGCGTAGCAGCCACCAAAGTCGGGATCGTATCTCGGGTCAGATGGAACATTGGTCGGGCATGTGCCCTTGCTGCCCTCATACTGAATCAGGTTGGACACATTGTTCTGATACAGGGTCAAACCGAAGGCGCGGGGGCCTTCGGCATAGTTCAACCCAAGGTCAAGATTGCGGCTGGTCTCCGGCAGCAGATCAGCGGCACCATAGGGACTGAACCGCTGGTAAAGGGTGGGCGCGCGAAAGGCAGTTCCTGCTGCGGCTTTAATGCGCCAATTCGGACTAAGCGCGTAGCCATAACCCAAAGCGCCGGTGGTTTGCGGGCCGAACACGCTGTCTAGGTCATGGCGCAGGTTCATTTGTACCGAGTGCCCGCTGCCCGACCAGCCATAGCCAAGCGCCAAGGCGTTCTGCACATGGCTGCTGTCCCGGGGTGTGGTCTCGCTGTTTGACAACTCATTGTCCCGCCGCTCCAGCGTCCAGGTGAGCACATGTCCCTGACGACGGTACTCGTTCTGGAACAAATAGCCCGTCATATTGGTCACGGTCAGGTCGGGTGAAGGCAAGGTCTCATAACGGTCTTGCGACCGGTTCACGCTGACGGTGCTGCTGTAATCTGCTGACCATTGCGCACGCCAGCTCAGCGCCGAGGTCTGGAGCTTCTTGACAGTGCGGTCATCCACATTGATGGCGCCAAATTGACTGTCATACTGTGCGTTGAGTTGGCTGCTCAGCACCGACAGATCCAGTCGGTGCGACGCGTTGAGCTCTAATCCCACCCGAGCCGCCAGCGACTCGCTGGTGTAGCCGTCGTCATCCGGGTTGCGATAAGGCATCACGCTAAAGCCTTTGCTCTCCTGCCGAACCAGGCTTAGCGCGTAGTCCCAGCTGCCCTGTGAGCCACTGACGCCAGCCTCGGCCTTGGTCGTGCCATAGGTGCCCAGGCTCAAACCAACATAGGGCGAAGCCGGGCCTTCGCCTTTACGCGTGAAGATCTGAATCACACCGCCCATCGCGTCGGAGCCGTAGACGGCACCCGCCGGGCCGCGAAGAACCTCAATGCGGTCCACCTGCGACAGGGGAATGACGTCCCAGCTTGCCCCGCCGGTCCCCTGAGAATCCACGCGCACACCGTCTATAAAAACCGCGGTGAACCGGGTCTCTGCACCCCGCACGTAGACACTGGTGATACCCCCGATGCCACCGTTGCGTCCCATTTCAATACCCGGCAGGCGGGCCAGCACATCACCCAAGCCGGTCGCGCCACTGCGCTCAATCTGACTGCGGTCGACGATGGTCACATCGGCCACCAAATCGGTCAAAGGTTGCAAGACCCTGGTAGCGGTCACCACAACCTCGGCCAGCGTGGCCATCGGGGCCGGCGTTGCCGTTTGGGCAGAGGTCGGCAGCACACAGACGAGCGCAACCACGGGCACGGCAATGCGTGCATACAAAAAATACAATTTCATAGAAGGCATACCCTGACAAAAACCCTCACCGTCTTCCCCGACAGTGCATGGGCGCCACAGTGACACGCAGGCGTGCCACCACTTCATTGGCCGGTATCCGGGCTGGTGGAACAACCTCCATCGCCTTCCCAAGCGCGTGTTCAGAACGCTCAGTGACCATGATGAAAGCGGAGCCTTTCGGCTCGTCCACTTACCGTTGCGGGGGCAGCGCAGGTTAGGTGTGCCGTTACCGGTTTGCACCCTCCTGCTTCCCGTTGAACTGCGGTGTGTGAACCACAACGCGAGCACCAACGAGATCGATCTTAACCCACGCCAACAGCAAACCCTACAATGTTGGGGCTATGCTGACCCAGCCCCAATTCGATCAAATCGCCGAGCGCGTTGAGCGCTTGCTGGTGCGGCATGAGGAATTGCGGCGTACCAACGAGCTTCTCAGCGCCCAAGTTGATGCGGTAACCCGTGAGCGGGACTCCCTCAAATCGCGGCTGGGCGCCGCTCGGGCGCGGGTTGACGCGTTGTTGGAACGCCTGCCAGAAGCCAGCGCCAACAAGGGCGAAGCATGAAGCAGCTTGAAGTACAAATCATGGGACAGAGCTATCTGCTGGGCTACCAGGACGGTGGCGAGGCACGCCTGCTGGAGGTTGCACAACAGGTGGACCAGGCCATGTGCAAGATTCGCGATGCCGGCAAAGTGCGGGCACGCGACCGAATCGCCGTGCTAGCCGCCTTGAACATGGCCTATGACCTCGGCGAGGCAGCCCCACCAGCTGCTGCAATCGGCACTGGTAGGCCACTGGAGCCCACACATGCAGCGCAACCAACTACAACACCTGAGCCCGCCGAAGTGCAGTTGCAGGCACTGCTGGCCCGGCTCGACGCCGCCCTGAGCGACGACGGCCGATTGATCTAACTGGCCTGCTCTACACCAGCCAACGGCCTACAATGAAGCCGTCTGCAGTGCGCGCCGGGCTTTATATTTCCTTGAACCAATGCTCTTAGAGCCCGGGCTTGGAACATTTCCGCGCAAGCGTGACCATCTCGCGTTAGATGGACCCAATGTGCGGCTGACCTCGCCCACCTGAACCCGGGGTTCAGGATGCCGGTCCGGTGGCACTGCAGACACCTTTACAGCCGCTCTTCCAATAAAGACCTCCAAGTATTACGCCACCCTGTGTTTCAAGTACTGGTTGACGCCGAACGAAAACTGACCCCCGGGGGTCACTCTTTAATCGACGCCAAAATGGAAGAAGCGCCAGATGCAAGACATCAGGGTTGAGAAAATTAAAATGATCCAAAACCGGTTGAATAACCGCACCCGCAAACGGTTTAGATTTAGAACGTCTACAGAGGTGTTTGATCAATAGTTATCTCGTGTTGCAGTTCGTGCTTGAATCGGCCAATAATTAATTTGTGTCCCTACTAACTGGGATAGGCTAAAAAAAATTTAGCGCCTC
>CALPLW020000288.1 GCA_943324505.2 Comamonas sp. lk | reverse complement strand
TCAAACTCTTGCGCAATGGCGCCATCTGGCAGGCTGCGCGCCATGCCGACGAGCACGCGCCAGGGTTCTTCCAGCAGGGCACCCGCCGCCGGGGCTTCCGTGGCAGCGGCGCAGAGCTGGGCGATCAGCTCAGGGCTGGGCGCGGCATAGTACAGCAGGGCCAAAACGCCATACAACTCGGCCCGGGCGGTCTCTTCGTCGAGCGCGCTGCTGGTGGGGGGGGCATAGAGCGTCATGGTCAGAGGTCGGTGATGCGGGCTTCGTTGGTGGCAGAGTGCAGGTCAATGACCCGGCAGTCACCGCACATTTTGAGGCGCTCCAGCGCAGCGCCCTGAAACATGCTGTGCCCGGCCAGCTTGCCCAGCATGGCCTCGATGGCCTTGAGGGTGCCAAAGGGCTTGCTGCAGCGGATGCAGGCATAGGGCTTCATCTCATTGAGCAGCACCGGCTCGTTGCGTTGCGGCGCCAGGTTGAGTTGTGGCAGCAGGGCCAGCGACTTCTCCGGGCAGGTACTGACGCACAGGCCGCACTGCACACAGTTTTTCTCAATAAATCGCAGCTGCGGCGCCAGCGGGTTGTCTTGCAAGGCACTGGCCGGACAGGCGCTGACGCAGCTCAAGCACAGTGTGCAGGTGTCTTTGTTAAGGGTGAGCGCCCCCAGCGGTGAGCCGGCTGCGGGCAAGGCAATTACCCCCGAGCGGGTGGGCGCCTGGGCCATCAGGTGGTCAAGCGCCAGCGCCAGGGTGGCACGCTTGTCGGCCTGTATCGCAAAACCGGCGCTGCGCGCCACACCCTGCGCCGGTGGCGCCTGCAATGCGCTGTCCAATGCCGCCAGGTCTCGCGCGTCACGGGCTTGCAGCAACCGGACATGCTCGCCGGCAAATCCGAGCCCGGTCAAGATCGCTTGCGCCACCGCGATCTGCTCCTCCAAGGCCTGCCGATACTGCGGAGCCTCCTCGTCGGTCAGCAGAATCCAGACCTGCGAGGCCCCATAGGCGATGGCGGTCAGCCAAAGCTCAAGTCCTGTGGAGGCGGTGTGCCACAGCGGCAAGGGCAGCACCCGGGCCGGGACGCCGCGTGTGCCGTCTCGGCGGCCGCGCTCCAGTTGCGCGGCACGCCCCAGATCGCCCAACAGCCGTGCCCCACCCTGCTGGCTGTGCAACAGCAGTGCCGCGTTTTTGCCGCCGCTGCGGCCATAGGTCGCCAGCAGGGTTTTGAGCTTGACGCCCTGCTCGCTGGCGCGCGGGTAGCCAAAGCTCAGGGCGCCGCTGGGGCACACAGTGCTGCAGGCGCCGCAGCCCACACACAACTGCGGGTTGACCTTGATCTGCTGGCGGCTGCGGTCGCTGCTGATGGCGGAGGCCGAGCAGACGTCGATGCAGGCCTGGCAGCCCACTTTTTCATTACGGCTATGGGCACACAGACGGGCCTGGTAGCCAAAAAATTTGGGTTTCTCGAATTCGCCCACCAGGCTGCGCAGTTGCAACAGCACGGCCGGGCTGCGGCCGTCCCAACGCAGGTAACCCTGCGGCAGGGCATGCTGACTGAAGGCCGGCGTGCTGCGCAGGTCCAGCACCAGGTCAAAGCGCTCGGTCTGGGTTTCAGGGGCGCGGGTGAAATCAATGGCGCCCGCCACCTGGCAGACCTTGACGCAGTCCCGGTGCGACTGACAGGCCGCGAGGTCAATCTGGTAGTCGAGCCCAATCGCGCCTTCCGGGCAGGCGCTGACACAGGCATTGCATCGGGTGCACAGGTCCAGGTCAATCGGGTTGTTGCGCAGCCAAGTCATCTCAAAGGCGCCAAGCCAACCGGTCAGCGTCTGGATTTGGCCGCCTAAAACCGGGTAGCGCCGCTCTTGCTGCGCACCAGACATGTCCCCGCCCAGGGTGAACAGCGTGATGTCAAGCTCAGGGCCGATCAGTTCGGCGGCCTGCTCGGCCGCCCCCAGCTCGCCAATGATCAATAGCCTGCCTGCACTCTTGTAGCTGACGGTGGCCACCGGCTCGGGCTCGCTCAGGTGGGCCACAGCCAGCAGCGCGGCGATCTTGGGGCTGGCGTCTTTGGCGTCGCGGCTCCAGCCGCCGGTTTCTCGGATGTTGACAAAACGGATCGGGGCCTGCGCGCCGGGCTTCTGGCTGGCGAGTTCACTGAACAGGCGCGACTCCTGCGTGCAAGCCACCACCAGGTCCTCTCCGGTACCCAGCGCCTTGACAAAGGCGGCAGCCTCTCGCCGGCACAGGCTGCTATGCAGCGTCAGCGTCTCGTTGAGCGCCGCCCCCAGGCTCGCCTTGTCCAGCGGCATGGTTTGGTTGCAGTCGCAGATCAGTGTGGTCATGGTCGGGCTCGGGTGGCTGGGGCGTTTCGGCCTCATTGTCGTCGTCAAACAACTTCAGAAACTGGGCGCTGGCCATTTGGCGCAGCATGGAGGCCGGCAGCGGGTCCGGGAGGGAATAGTCGTCAATATAGGTGTCGAGCCGGTCCATGACATTGAACTGGGGGTCGGCAAACAGCTTTTTCATCGCGGCATTGCGCACCTCAGGCGCCACGTCGCGCGCCATGAAGGGGCGAAAGTCGGACTCGGGGGTGAGCTGGCGGGCGTCGTCCAGGCTGGGCGGCGGCGGGGCTGGCTCGGGGGCTGGCTGGGCAACCGTCTCCACCGCTGACGGCGCCCCGGGCGCAGGTTCAGCAATTGCTGGGATAGGTGCAAGGGTCGATACCTGGGCCGGTGTGGGGGCCAGAGGCTCGTCGAGCGGCAGGCCGGCGCGTTGGGCCTGCTTGCGCTGGGACCAGCGACCCAGAAATCCGTCAACCATGGCCACCGCCACCGCCACCGCGGGCCTTGTCGGTGCTGATCGAGGCGGGGTTGCCAAAACGGTCCGTCAGGGTGCGAAAGCTCTCAGGCCGCTTGCGCCGCTTGGGCTCGGCCACATGGTGCTCGGCCACAAAAGCGCTCAGCCAGTCCACCACGCCAGCAGGTGCCGGCACTTGCTCGACGGTTTCCTGGGCGTCCAGCCAACGCCCGGCGTCGTGGTAGCTCAGACTGACCGCCACCGGGCGGGCGGGTGGGTCAAGGTCACTTTCATCGGCATCGTCCCCCTCGCGCAGGCGCCACAGCACGAAAAAGCCCGGCGCATCGGTGCTGGTGTTGAGGTAGTAGCCCTCGGCATCATCCTGGAACAACTCCACCGTAAAACCCGGGTGCAGCCAGCGTTCTTCGTTGTCGTTGCGGTACAGCAGCCGGGGCAGCAGGCCAAAGCCTTCCTCCTGCGGCACCACGTCGGCCAGCACCCAGCGCCACGGTTGCCAGCGGCTCATCGGGCCGTCAATGCGCTCCCGGCGCATCACGACAGCGACGGTGATGGCGGGACGGGGGGTGGGCATGGCTTGCACTGTAACGGATTGGTGACAACCTTTTTGCCGAGGCGCGCGCGGGATCAGGCGCTGGTGGGATCAGGGCGATTGTGGGATCAGGGCGGCGTGGCATTCGGCTCCGCGGCTGTCCCCCGCCCTGTGGGCTCCTCCTTGATGCCGCTGCGCCGAACGCCACACCGCCCTGATCTGGCACGGTAGCTGGTACGCAGTGACGTTAGTGCCCAGTTTGGTACTCCGACCACAGTCGCGGCTGCGGGGGTCGGCTGCGTGTCGCAGCGAGGTCAAGGAGGAGCCCGCAGGGCGGAGGACACGAGCAGCGACACGCAGTCGGCCCCCGCAGCCAACCAACCACGGCCCTCTGAACTCGGTCACAGTTCAAACCGGCCCCGCCAGCGCTTGATGCCGCCCAAAATGCTCTCGCAGGTAGTCTTCACCATGCTCCAGCACAAAGTAGCGAAAGGCCTCGGCTGCGGGTGACAGCAGCTTGGCCAGGGTGTGCACCACATTCCAGGCGCGGACCACCGGCGCGCCTTCGACCGGCAGCAGCGCAATCAGCCGGTTGTCCAGCTCCAGCCCGAGGGTGTGCAGCGACAAAAAGCTCAGGCCCATGCCGGCGATGACGGCCTGCTTGATGGTCTCGTTGCTGGCCATCTCCATGGTCACGCGCGGCTCGACACGGGCCTGCAGCAAGAACTTCTCCAAGGCGGCGCGGGTGCCGGAGCCTTCTTCGCGCAGGATGAAGCCTTGGCCGCGCAGCGCCTCTGGCGTCAACAGGCCGGCTTGCGTCAGCGGGTGGCCGACCGGCGCCACAAACACATGGGGGTGCGCGGCAAAGGGCTCGGCGCGGGTGGCCAGCTCTTTGGGCGGTCGGCCCATGATGGCGATGTCGACCTCATTGGCGTGCAGCATCTGCACCAGTTGCTCGCGGTTGCCCACCGCCAGCCGGATCTCGATGCCCTCGTGCTCACGCCGAAACTGGGCCAGCAGGTGCGGTAAAAAATATTTGGCAGTGCTGACCATGCCAATAGTGAGCGTGCCCACCTCGAGCTTGAGCAGCCGGGCGGCGGTGTCTTCGGCGTCTTTGAGGGTGGCCAGCATTTTGCGGGTGTAGACCAGCATGTACTCACCGGCGGTGGTCAGCGTCACGCTGCGGCCGCTGCGGTCAAACAGCGGCATGCCCACATGGCCTTCTAGCTCGCGCACCTGCATGGTGACGGCGGGCGGCGTCAGGTGCAGGGCACGGGCGGCCTTGGCGAAGCTCAGCTGGCGGGCTACTTCGCTGAAGACGCGGAGTTGGCGGAAGGTGGCGTTTTTCATGGTTGCTCTTTGCTCAAGTTCATTCGTTCGAAGCAGTTTTCTTGGAGGCACTTCTTCTGATCAGGGCGGCGGGGCATTCGGCTCCGCCGCCCTGATCTGGCGCGATGGCTGATGCGCAGTGAC
>CALPLW020000287.1 GCA_943324505.2 Comamonas sp. lk | reverse complement strand
TACGGCGGCGTGGTCAACACCATGCCGCGCTTTACCGCCTTTGCACTGCTATTTGCCATGGCCAACTGTGGGCTCCCGGGTACCGCTGGCTTCGTGGGCGAGTGGATGGTCATCCTGGGTGCTGTCAAGGCCAATTTCTGGCTGGGTGCGCTGGCCGCCAGTGCCTTGATCTTTGGCGCGGCCTACACCCTATGGATGTTCAAGCGGGTTTACCTGGGACCGGTGGCCAACGATGACGTGAAGGGCTTGGTGGACATCAACAGCCGTGAATTCCTGGTGTTGGCGCTGCTGGCGGTGGCCACGATCTACATGGGCGTCTACCCAAAACCATTTACCGACGTGATGGACAGCTCTGTGACGGAGTTGCTCAGGCACGTGGCGCAGTCGAAGCTGCGTTGATCAGCCTGCCTTGGCTTCAATGAAATAAGAGACAGAACATGATCGACAAATTCAGCTGGATCTCGGTGTTTCCCGAGATCATTCTTCTGGTGATGGCCTGCGTGATTGCGCTGGCCGATCTCGCTTTCAAGAGCCCTCGCCGGACCGGGACCTATGTCATGTCGCTGGTCACGCTGGCGGTCGTGGCCACCTTGCAGGCCCTGTACGCCAACAGTGCCAGTACGGTCTATGGCTTTAACAACATGGTGGTCAGTGATCCGATGGGCAACTGGCTCAAATGCTTTGCCACAGTGGCGGTGATGGTGACCCTCGTCTATGGCCGACCCTATGCGGGCGACCGCGATATGTTGCGTGGCGGTGAGTTGTTCACGCTCAGTTTGTTTGCACTCTTGGGCATGTTTGTCATGATCTCGGGCAATAACTTTTTGGTCTTGTACATGGGGTTGGAATTGCTCACGCTGTCCAGCTACGCCCTGGTGGCGCTGCGACGCGACAACGCTACCGCGACTGAAGCCGCCATGAAGTACTTTGTGCTGGGTGCGCTGGCGTCCGGTTTCCTGCTGTATGGCTTGTCGATGATGTACGGCGCGACTGGCTCACTTGATGTCAATGCGGTGTTCCGCGCCATCAATTCGGGTCATGTCAACCATCAGGTGCTGGTGTTCGGATTGGTGTTTGTTGTGTCGGGCCTGGCCTTCAAGCTGGGTGTTGTGCCGTTCCACATGTGGATTCCAGACGTCTACCAGGGCGCACCGACTGCGGTGACGCTGATGATTGGTGGTGCGCCCAAGTTGGCTGCTTTTGCGATCATGATCCGGTTGCTGGTCGAAGGCATGCTGCCGCTGGCAATTGATTGGCAGCAGATGTTGATGGTGCTGTCTGTTGGCTCGCTGCTGGTCGGCAACTTGGCGGCGATTGCGCAAACCAACCTCAAGCGCATGCTGGCTTTTTCGACCATCTCCCAGATGGGTTTTGTGCTGCTGGGCATGATGTCGGGGGTGGTCAATGGCCAGATCGATTCAGCAGCCAACGCTTACAGCTCGTCCATGTTTTACGTCATCACCTATGTGTTGACCACGCTGGCCAGCTTTGGCGTCATCCTGCTGCTGGCGCGGGACGGTTTTGAGAGTGAAGAAATCGCCGACTTTGCCGGGCTGAACCAGCGTAGTCCGCTTTATGCGGCAGTCATGGCCATCTGTCTGTTCTCTCTGGCGGGTATACCGCCGATGGTGGGCTTCTATGCCAAGCTGTCGGTGCTGCAGGCGCTGGTGGCTTCGGGCCAGGCTGTGTCCATCGGGCTGGCTGTGTTTGCAGTGATGATGTCCTTGATCGGCGCGTTTTACTACTTGCGTGTCGTGAAGGTCATGTACTTCGACGAGCCTATTACGGCTACCACGGTCTCCGCTCCGCTGGACGTGCGTGTGGTGCTGTCCATCAACGGGGCGCTGGTGCTGGTGCTGGGCCTGCTGCCTGGTGGCTTGATGGCGGTGTGCGCACGTGCTGTCGTGCAAATGCTGGGCAGCTGAAGGCCTGGGCTTAATGCCGCGCCGAATGACCGTGCCCGACCAACACCTGACCGAAATCAGGCTCGACAGTCAAGAGCTGCTCAAGGGTCGTTTTTTGCATGCCTTCCGCGACTCGGTGCAGCTGCCCAATGGTCAGACGGCCACGCGCGAGTATGTGGTCCATCCAGGTGCTGTGATGGTGGTGCCCATGCTGCAAGATGAGATTGGCAACTGGCGTGTCGTGCTGGAGAGGCAGTTCCGCTACCCTGTCAAGCGGGTGATGATCGAGTTTCCGGCCGGCAAGTTGGATCCGGGCGAGACCAGCCTGGCCTGCGCCCAACGCGAATTGATGGAGGAGACGGGTTACAGCGCCGCAGAATGGGCACGCGCTGGCATGTTGCACCCGGTGATCTCTTACTCGACCGAATTTATTGACATCTGGTTTGCCCGTGGCGTGACGGCTGGCGAACGGCAGCTGGATGAAGGCGAGTTTTTGGATGTCTTCACCGCCACCCCGGCTGAGCTGCTTCAATGGTGCATGAGCGGGCAGGTGACAGACGGCAAGACGCTCGCAGGCGCGCTGTGGCTGCAAAATGTGCTTAGCGGCGCTTGGGGCTTGGAGTGGCAGTCTGCCACTGGCACAGGGTGCGCTGCATAATCCATCCATGAAAGTTCTGAATCTCGCCTGTTCGCAACAGCACCTGTTCGAGGGTTGGTTTGCGTCTGAGGACGATTTTGTTGCGCAGTGCGGCCGCGGCCTGGTCGAATGCCCAGTTTGTGGTGACGCCAGCATCACCAAGAAACTGAGCGCGCCGAGACTTAATTTGGGGGCGGCACGTCCAGAGGCCAAACCGGCGCAGGATGTGGCGTTGGCAGACCAGCCCGAGCAGGCGATGCATTTGGCCTGGATGGCCATGGCCCGACGCATCGTGGCCAATACAGATGACGTGGGTGACAAGTTCGCTGAAGAAGCGCGTCGCATTCACTACGGGGAGGCCAAGGAACGCGGCATACGAGGCAAGGCCTCGGCGGCTGAGACCGAGGCCTTGATCGATGAAGGCATTGCCGTGATGCCGCTGCCGCTGCCAGAATCCCTCAAAGGCCGGTTGCAGTAAAGCCAGAAGGCGTTTAAGCCACAAGGTCGACGATACGGCCGGTGGGTTGCCCTTGGGCATTGCGGACTGGATCGGTGTCGGGGCGTATCTTTAGCGATGTCCCGCTGGCCATGCGTTCGGCGAGGGAGGCGTTGTGCTGCTCGACGATGAAGGCCTGAAAAGCGGGTGGCAATACGGTTCTGGTGCTGCGCGCTGGCGGGCGGCTGTACAGGCCCTCGACCTGCTGCAGACGCGCAGCCAAATTGCGCATGCTGGACTCAAGCTCGGCCCGATCCGCCTGTTGCCGTTTTACCTTGGCCTCAACCTGCGCCGCCGCGGCCTCCCGCTGGGCTTGCCGTTCAGGCGCGTCCACCCGCTGCAGGGACAGCGAGGGCGTCGCGCTATTGACGGCAGTGACGGCAACCATGTATGTAAATCAGTTGGGTGGAGATTTCAGCGTTGGTAGTGTCAGAAGTTTACGCCGCTTAAGGCAACAGATCAATGCCTCAGACCAATACTCAGGCGTTGAACTGCAGCGCGGCCAACCCGGCGTAGACGCCGCCCTGCGCCACCAACTCGGCGTGCGTGCCCTGTTCCACCAGGCGGCCGTGGTCGAGCACCACGATGTGGTCGGCCTTTTGCACGGTGGCCAGGCGGTGCGCAATGACCAGCGTGGTGCGGCCGCGCATGGCCGATTCCAGCGCCGCCTGCACCATGCGCTCGCTCTCAGCGTCCAGCGCGCTGGTGGCCTCGTCGAGCAGCAACAGCGGTGGATTTTTAAGCATGGCGCGGGCAATCGCAATGCGTTGGCGCTGGCCACCCGACAGGCGAACGCCGCGCTCGCCCAGGAAGGTGTGGTAACCCTCGGGCAGGGCGCGGATGAATTCGTCGGCAAAGGCGGCGCGGGCGGCGGTCTCCACCTCGGCGTCGCTGGCCTCTGGGCGGCCGTAGCGAATGTTCTCCAGCGCGCTGTTGGAAAAAATCACCGCGTCCTGAGGCACGATGCCGACGCGCTGGCGCAGGTCGTGCAGGCTCAGCGCGCGGGTGGCCACGCCATCAAGCAGGATGCGGCCCTCTGCAGGGTCATAAAAGCGCAGTAGCAGTTGGAACACCGTGCTCTTGCCGGCGCCGCTGGGCCCGACGATGGCCACGGTTTGGCCCGGCTTCACTGTCAGTGAGAAGTTGCTCAGCGCGGCCTGGTTCGGGCGGGACGGGTAGTGAAAGCGGATTGCTTCAAATTCAATAGCGCTACCTTCAAGCTGGACGGGGGCTGGGACCGGTTTTGATGGTGAAGAGATGGGGGAGTGGCTGCCCAGCAACTCCATCAGCCGCTCGGTCGCGCCAGCCGCGCGCAGCAAGTCGCCATAGGTCTCGCCCAGGATGGCAAATGCGCTGGCCAGAATGATCACATACACCACGGTCTGCCCCAGATGGCCGGCACTGATGCGGCCGGCCATCACCGCCTGCGTGCCTTGGTACAGCCCCCACAAAAGCGCGGCCGAGGTGGCAATGATGATGAAGCCCACCAGCACCGAGCGGGCCCGGGTGCGCCGAATGGCGGTCTGGAAAGCGTTGTCTGTGGAGACGTTGAAGCGTTTGGCCTCGCGGGCTTCGGCGGTGTAGCTTTGCACCACGGGAATGGCGTTCAGCACTTCGGCGGCGATGGCACTGGAGTCGGCCACCCGGTCCTGGCTGGCGCGCGACAGCTTGCGCACACGCCGGCCAAACCAGAGCGAGGGCAGTACGATCAGCACCAGCACCAGCAGCACCTGCAACATCACCACCGGGTTGGTCCAGATCAGAATCCCCAAGGCGCCGATGCCCATCACGGC
>CALPLW020000286.1 GCA_943324505.2 Comamonas sp. lk | reverse complement strand
GGGCTTTCCCACTGGCCATGCCCCTTTGGCCCTGACCAATGTTGGCGCCCAGGGATGGCGGGTGCTGCACGGCGACCTGCCCTTGCCCCTGGCCGTACTCAAGCAGTCGGCACTCCAGCACAACCTTGGCTGGATGCGCGAGTTTTGCGCCCAGCGTGGGTTGGACATTGCGCCCCACGGCAAAACCACCATGTCGCCCGAGCTGTATGCCCGCCAGATCGCGGCCGGTGCCTGGGGCATCAGCTTTGCCACGGTGTACCAGGCCGCCGTGGGCGCCCGGCACGGCGTGCGCCGGCTGATCATTGCTAACCAAGTGCTGCAGGCGGCCGACTTGCAGGGGCTTGCCAACCTTTTGCAGACCTATCCCGGCTTGCAGGCCTTCTTTTTGGTCGATTCCCTGGCCCAGGTGGACGCCATCGAGGCCTGGCATCGCATTCAGGGTCAGGGTGTGGTGTTCGATGTGCTGCTGGAGCACGGAATTGCCGGCAAGCGCACCGGCTGCCGCACGCGCGAGCAGGCGTTGGCACTGGCGCGCCGGGTCAAGGCCAGCCCGGCGCTGCGGCTGGCGGGCATCGAGTGCTATGAGGGCTCACTGGCCAGCTGCCGGCACGAGGAAGACCGCGCCGGCGTGGCCGCCCTGATGGCCCGGCTGCAGGAAACCGCTGCCGACTGCGAGCGCGAAGACCTGTTTGAATGTGACGAGGTGCTGCTGACCGCTGGCGGCTCGGCAATTTTTGACCTGGTGGCCGAGCATTTGCAGCCGCACCTGAAGCGCCCGGCGCGCGGTGTGCTGCGCTCGGGCTGCTACCTCACGCACGATCACCTGCAGTACCGACGCCATATGCAGTGCGTGGGCGAGAGGCTCAAGTTGACCGAAACCCTGCGCCCCGCGCTGGAGGTGTGGAGCGTGGTGCAGTCCTGCCCGGAGCCCGGCCTGGCCCTGCTGAGCATGGGCAAGCGCGATGTGTCGTATGACCTGGACCTGCCGGTGCCGGTGTGGCGGGCTGAAGGTGGGCTCGATGAGCGCGGCAGGCAGGGCAGGGTGGATGCTGTGCCTGGCCACTGGACCATCACCGCACTGAACGACCAGCACGCCTACCTGAAGTACGACCCTGCCACCCCGTCAGCGCAACACCCGCATGTGGGGCAGCTGGTGGGCAGTGGCATATCACACCCCTGCACCACCTTTGACAAATGGCGCTGGATGCCGGTGGTGGATGACAACTACCGGGTGGTGGACGCGGTGTCGATTCATTTTTGATAATTCGGCGCACCGGTTGCACCAGTTTTTAAGCCCAAAGGCTGAGGTGGCGAGACGGCATTGAACGAGGCTCAAGCCGCCAATTTCGCGCTAGCCAGTCGATTCAGGCTAACGCCTTGCTCGGCGGCCATCAGTGCCAGATTGCGATGGATAGAAGGCGGAATCCGCACTCGGAATTCGCCGCTGTAAGTTTTTTCGGCCAGCGCCACCGGCACAGTTTCACCACGCGTGTTCATGTCGGCTACCACATCGGTTACCACTTTCTGGATACCCTTGAGCGCCGCCGCTGGCGTCTTCGCCAACCAACTCAGCGAGGGGAATTCTGTGCACAGCCCCAGGTGCTCGCCATCCTCCGGGGACCAAGTGACTCGGTAGGTGTAATGCTGAGGGTTCATGATCGGTTCTTCAATTGTTTAATGGCCGCGAGGACTTGCCTGACCTGATAGGGCTTTGCCTTGCCTCTGGCGTTCTGAATATTGACACGCGGGTCACCAGGCCAGGGCGTCTTGAAAATGGCGTGACTGCTGCCGTCTTGTCTAGGCTCTCCGAAGTAGGCCTTACACACTTTTTTCAAATCATTAAAGCGCACATTTGCCGGCTCGCGACCCATCTGCTCCAATAATTTGTCCATCGTTGCCATCGAAAATTATGGTGCCATTAATGACACCACTTGTCAAATCAATTTTGATAATCAATTTTGATTCTGATTTATCACGGGCCGAATGGCTCGAACTGCAGGGCTAGATGCGCTTCTGGCAAATTAGTCCAAAGGCGCTTGCAACCGTGTCTCCTTGGTCATAATCCCGCCCCGCCGGCCAATTTCGACAGCGCCGTAGCGCTGCTTGAAGCAGTCTGGCAAAGCCCGGTCGCCTGCCAACGATAACCACAGCCGCAGCAGGTGGCGCTTTTTTTCAGGCTCGGGCCAGTCAACAAACGCGGTGCGGTCATGCAACTGTGCGTGGTTGTAAACGAACTGCATGTCGCCGGGCTGCAACTGCATCCCAAAATGCAGCTCGGGGTCATTGGCCAGCGCATCGAACAGGTCCAGCGCCTCGATGTGCGCCGGTGTCAGGCGCATGGCGCCCTCGAACCTTTGCGCGCTGTCGATGTATTGGCGTTGGTAGAACACGGTCAGGCGGCCCTCGTACCAGGACAGCGGAGGGATCGTCATCCAGGTCAGGGCGCCCTCGGGAACTTCGCCGCGGCGGTCGGTGGCGATCGGGTCGAACAGCAGGGTCAACAAGTCGGGGCGCAGTTCCCGCATGCGGTTGTAGAGGGTTTCGGCGCTGACCAGCAACGAACGGCCGCCGGACTGGGCCTCGCGAAGGCACAACAGGCCGACCACGTCGGCGCTGTCGGTGTGAAAGGTCTGGCGCTCGGCGGTCTGGTAAATGCGGGTGTTGGGGTCTTTGGACGAGGCGCCGAGGTCACGCACATGGCCGAGGATGTGACCGGCCGCGTTTTGTGAGCGCGCATTGCCCAGATGCGCGCCGATACCGCAAAACACGGTGGCAGCAAACTGCTGGCTGTAGCCCGCCACGGGCAGGCCGCGCAGCACTTCGATGCCGTTGCCATGCAGCAGCTTGGTTTGCAGCGCTTGCAGGTGGCCGGCGAATGACCCCAAGGGAAAATCAGCCGCGCTGATCTCGCCCACATCGCGGCCCAGCGAGAGGTAATGCCGTGCGGCCTGCTCCAGCTCAGCAATCTCCTGGGCCGACAAGCGGTACAGCCAGCGATCCTCATGGCGGGCCATGTCATGGCCGAGCCAGGCGGCGGGGCCGGTCAACCGGATTGGCAAATGTGAGAGGTTCAAGGCGAGAGGTCCATGCGTTGATGAGTTATTCAGCAATCGCCCGTGTTTCACCGTGCCGCATCAGCCAGACTCGGTCTGTGGCCAGGCCGTGCGCTGCAAGTGCCAGCGCCAGATCACGCGGCGGGTGGTCAAACGCCTCCTGGGTCAGTTTGAAGGTGCCCCAGTGCACGCCCATGGCCTGCTTGGCCTCCAGGTCCAGCATCAGCTGCACCGCATCGGCTGGGTTCACATGCATCTTCTTCATGAAGTCGCGTGGCAGGTAGGCGCCGATGGGCAGCGCCAGAAAATCCACGGCGCCCAGGCGCTGGCGAATCGCCCGGAAGTCCGCGCTGTAGCCGGTGTCACCGGGGAACAGAAAGCGCCAGGCGTCACTGGCGCCCGGGCGCTGCTCCACCATGTAGCCGCCCCAGAGCGAGGCGTTGGTGTCAAACGGGGTGCGACGGCTCCAGTGCTGGGCCGGGGTGAAGTGGATGCGCACCGGCTGCGCCAAGGCTGTGCCGTGTGCGTCGCTCGTAATGTCGGCATGGTGCCACCAATCCATCTCGGTCACATTGGCAATGCCGCGCGCGTCAAACCAGGGCTTCAGGCCCAAGGGCACAAAGATGCGGGGCTTTTGTCCGGACGCCACCATCGCCGCCACGGTGGCGTCGCACAGGTGGTCGTAGTGGTTGTGCGAGATCAGCAGCACATCGATGGCAGGCAGCTGGTTGCCGCGCAGCGGCGCCGGCACCATGCGCGGTGCGCCGAAGCGGCCGTAGGGGCCAGCGAAATCCGCCAGCGTCGGGTCGGTCAGTATGTTGAGCCCGCCGACCTGCAGCAAGACCGACACATGGCCCAGCCAGGTAACCTGGGGCGCTTGCTGACGCTGCGCCAGCAGCGCGTGGTCTACCGGCACGCTCCACGCCTGCGCAAAGGCCGCGTAGCCGCCGGACGGGGCCGAGAGCGGCTTGAAGTCGCCGCGTGCGTTGCGCCAGACCATCTCATACCAGGGGAAATTGCCAATCACGACGGCCGCGTCGCTGTTGGAAAAGCCGCTGTCGCGGTGATGGCTGGGTCTGATTGGCAGGGTAGGGGCAGTCATGGGTGGTGTCGTCCGGGGGCATTTCGACCCCCTTTGCGCTCTATAGGCCGCAGGCGCCAGGCGAAGAACCTATTGGAATAGATTGTGAGCTTATCAACTTTAAGCCAAGTCCGAACCAGGGCTGGCACCCTTGGCCCGGCGGTGCCCAAGGGCTTCGAACGCATGGCGCGTCAGGATAGTAGATTGGCGTGAGTCGCCACTGCTTGCACCCACCTTTGTCACTAAAGTCCAGCGCAGGAGATCAACCCACATGAACCCAACGATTCTGATTACCGGCGCATCAAGCGGCATTGGCAAAGCCACCGCAAGACACTTTCAGTCCAAAGGCTGGAACGTGATTGCCACCATGCGCAGACCGGCGCTGGAAACTGAACTCACCGGCCTTGACCGCGTGCTGGTCGCCCGGCTCGATGTGCTGGATACCGCATCGATTACCACTGCGGTTGAAGCCGGCTTGTCCAGGTTCGGCAAGATTGACGTGTTGTTGAACAACGCCGGCTACGGCGCCTATGGCCCGCTGGAGGCGACCCCGCTGGACAAGATCCGGCGGCAATTCGATGTCAATGTCATCGGCCTGTTGGCCACGACGCAGGCCCTGTTGTCGCATTTCAGGACCCGGCGCCAGGGGGTCATCGTGAACATCTCATCGATTGGCGGCAAGATCACCTTCCCCTTGGGCACGCT
>CALPLW020000285.1 GCA_943324505.2 Comamonas sp. lk | reverse complement strand
TGGCGATCACCGCGCCATCTTGGCTCAGCGTGGCGGCATAGGCGTCGGCATGCCCAATCACCACCGGCGAGACGCGCGCCTCGAAACGGTGGCCCTGCGTCTGGTTGCCGGCGCTCAGGCCCAGCACCTTCACCGGCACCACGGTGATGCCGTGCAACGCCACTAAACCGTGCGCCGGCCGCACAAAATGCACGCTGCTCCAGCCCGGCAGCTCGCAATCGGTCTCCAACTGGTAGCTCATCATCTTCGGGATCGGAAGTTTCACGATGGCGATCCCCAGAGCCCGATCTAGGCCGACCTTGAGGGGCACGGGCGCGTCTAGCTTACGCAATGCAACATAAACAACCCCCTTTTCCTCGAAATGGGGCAACAATTCCATCGAAGGATCGTCGAACAGGTAGCCTTCTTTTTCTAGCCTTTTTGTAAGCGCCGCTGTTTGTGTGCCGGCATCTGAATAACCGACTTTCCTTGGCATTAACTTGACAACCGTCGATTGTTCAGGCGACTCACTCGCTACGGCCGTCACATACGCCGCCAGCCGGCGCGGCGACGCAAACGGCGTCACCACCGAATCCGCTGTGGCCAGCCCCTGGGCCCGCAACTGAGCAGCCAACTCCTGGGCAAAAGCGTCACCCAGCTTTTGAAGCGCCTTGGGCGGCAACTCTTCGACAAACAGTTCCACAAGCAGGTTGTCAGTGCTCATCACGCGGCCTTCTTCGTCATTTGTTGCACCCAGGCCCGCGGCGCCATCGGAAAGCCAAGTCGCTCCCGGCTGTCAAAGTAACTTTGTGCCACGCTACGCGCCAGGTTGCGGATACGACCCATGTAGGCGGCGCGCTCGGTCACACTGATCGCGCCCCGTGCATCGAGCAGGTTGAAGCTGTGGGCGCACTTGAGCACCTGCTCATAGGCCGGTAGGGCCAGCTGCACCTCGATCAGGTGCTTGGCCTGCTTTTCATGCGCCGTGAAGGCGGTGAACAGGAAGTCGGCGTCCGAGTGCTCGAAGTTGTAGGCCGACTGCTCTTTTTCGTTTTGCAGGTAGACGTCGCCATAGCTCATGCTGTCGGTCCACCGCAGCTTGTAGACGTTGTCTACCCCCTGCAGGTACATGGCCAGGCGCTCCAGACCGTAGGTAATTTCTCCGGTCACCGGTCTGCAATCGATGCCGCCGACCTGCTGGAAGTAGGTGAACTGCGTCACCTCCATGCCGTTGAGCCAGACCTCCCAGCCCAGGCCCCAGGCGCCCAGCGTGGGGTTCTCCCAATCGTCCTCGACAAAACGGATATCGTTCTTTTTCAGGTCAAAGCCAAGCGCTTCCAGCGAGCCCAAATAAAGCTCCAGAATATTGCTCGGGGCTGGTTTCAGCACCACCTGGTACTGGTAGTAATGCTGCAAGCGGTTCGGGTTGTCGCCATAGCGGCCGTCTTTGGGGCGCCGGCTGGGCTGGACATAAGCCGCTTTCCAAGGCTCGGGGCCAATCGCACGCAAAAAAGTGGCCGTGTGCGACGTGCCCGCCCCCACTTCCATGTCGTAGGGCTGCAGCAGGGCACAACCTTGGGCGTCCCAGTAGGACTGCAGGTTCAGAATAATTTGCTGGAAAGTCAACATGAGCGTTCGGGGTTCGGCACCGGCAGAACCCGGGGTTTGACAACAGACACACCGCGTCGGTGCGTAAACCCTGATTTTACGGGCGTTCCAAGTCAGCGACAGTGGCGAGCGCTAGCGTTTTCGCATGTGCCACCGCCAGCTCGCCAGCACCATGGCCAAGCCGAGCAGCCAGTACGGCCACAGACCCAAGCGGGCCACCCACCAGGCATAGGGGGTGAGACCCGTACGGCCTTCGACCTCGCCCACCAGCACGCCTCTTGTATCTCGAGGCAGGGTTTGCAACACCCGCGCCTGGTGGTCCACGATCGCCGTCACCCCGGTGTTGGTGGACAGCAGAAATGGGCGGGCAAATTCCAGCGCGCGCCAACGGGCAATTTGCAGGTGGTGGTCCATCGCCATACTGCTGCCAAACCACGCCAAATTGCTGAGATTGACCAACATGGTGGGGGCTTGAGCCGCATCACGGAACTGCTGCGCCAACTCCTCTCCAAACAAATCTTCGTAACAGATATTGGCCGCAATCCTCTGCCCCTGCCAAAGAAAGGTCGGTTGACCGAGGCCACCACGGTTGAAATCACCCAGCGGAATATTCATGAGCTCGGTAAACCATTTGAACCAGGGCGGAATGAACTCGCCGAAGGGGACCAAATGGTGCTTGTCGTAGCGCCACGGCCGATCCGCGCCTGGGCGCAGGCCGACCACTGAGTTGGTGTAACCCTCCTCAAAATTACCAAGAGGGATCCCAATCAGTGCCGCCTGGGCGCCGCTAGCGAATCGGTCTTGCAGCGCGGCCCAGTACCGGCTGGGGAGCTGATGCGGTAGCAATGGCAGCGCAGTTTCTGGCGCGACCACCAAGGCGGTTTGGGCTTGCCGCAACTGCTCGCCGTACCATTGCAGCGCCAAAGGCACGCCACTGCCTGACTCAAATTTTTCGTCCTGCGGAATATTGCCCTGGAGCAATGTGACCATGAGACGCCCACTGCTCTGCGTCCGGTCAGGGGCCAGCATCGGGCCAATTGTTGGCAGGCTGAGCACCAACAGCGCACTGATCAGGTGGCCTCGACTTGGCCGCCATGTGCGGTCTGCTGCCAACTGGGCCAACACCATGGCCAGCCAGGCAGCCAAAGCGCCTACGCCGTACGCTCCCAGCCAGGGCGCATAGTTGGCTAGTGGGCCATCCGGATGCGCATAGGCCGTCGCACCCCAGCTAAAGCCGGTCAACCAAACACCACGGGCCAATTCAGCCAGAAGCCAGAGCGCCGAAAAAAGCGCAGCACTGTACCCAGGACTGAACGGGACCAGGAACACGAAGGCGCCACAGACCGCAGCATAGTAGCTTGCAAGAAAGGAAGCCAGAGCCAACACAGCCAATGCCGAAGGCACGGCCGGGAGTCCGCCGTAGGTATGCATGGCGACGAAAGTCCAACCGAAAACCACCGAAAACCAAGCGCAAGCGAACATCCCGCCATAAAGCGACCCCGCTCGCCAATTGGGCAAGGGCTGTTCGGCACACCGCTGCAGCAGCCATGCCAGGGCAGCCAGCGATACGAGCTCAAGCCACCAGACGGGCTGGCCCACAGGCAGCCCTGGTATCGACTGGCCCGCGAAGTCTGGCCAAGCCATGCTCAGCGCGTGCAGCGAGCCGGCAGCCATCGCCAGCGCGACATTCAGGATGGACAGGCCTAGCGGCAGGCGCTGCCGTGGCGCGTTGACCGGGCGCCACTGTCTGTCAGGCTGTGCGGGTCTCAAGCGGCGATACCTTGAACCATTTCACGGCACCACCTTTGGTGTGCAGAACGACAAAGCTCAAACCAGCGATATCGTGTCGCTCCCCGCGTTTGGGCACATGGCCCATTTCATGGGCGATCAGTCCGCCGACAGTGTCAAACTCTTCCTCGCGGTCACGGCTGACCAGCGTAACGCCAAAAGCATCGTTGACCCGCTCGATCGCTGTGTCACCACTGACCCGGTAGGTGCGGTCGGCAAGGCCAAAGATATCCCCCTCATCCTCAGCGATGTCAAACTCATCCTCGATCTCGCCCACAATCTGTTCGAGCACGTCCTCGATGGTGATCAGACCAGCGACCCGACCAAACTCATCAATCACGATCGCCAAATGATTACGATTCCCACGGAACTCCCGCAACAGATCATTGAGGCCTTTGGTTTCCGGCACGAACACGGCTGGTCGCAACAAAGCACGAATATTGAGCTCGGGGGCCCGCTGTAGCTTGAGCAGGTCCTTGGCCATCAAGATACCGATGATGTTCTCACGCTCGCCGTCATAAGCGGGGAAACGGGAGTGCGCGGTGTCGATGACGACGTGGAGCAAGGCATCGTGCGGCTCATCGATATTCACGAGATCCATGCGCGTCGCAGGCACCATCACATCACCCGCAGTCATATCGGCCATACGGATGACGCCCTCCAGCATGATTCGTGATTCTGCGCCAATGATGTTGTTCTCCTCGGCATCCGCCAAAGTCTCGATCAGCTCCGCTGTTGAGTCCGGACCCGGGTGAATAAATTCAGCCAGTTTTTGAAGAAACGTGCGTTTGTCTTCTCTGTCGAAAAGGCGTGTAGGGTGAGGGTCTGACACAAGTGATGGCGCAGGACATGCAGTTTTTAAACAGGCTCAAGGATAGCGGATTGTGACGACAGCGGGCAAAAAGACTTGCGACGGTATTCATGCTGCTGTGCCGCTCCTTACTTACTCGATTTTCCTTGAGGTCAAGCATTCCTCCAGTAGTCGACCTGAGAACCTTATCCTCTGTTCGAGGCTGTGATTCACGGGTGCGAATAAGATAGCCCCCAGATACGAATCCTCTCAGCCAAATTGCTAGGGACGAAAAAAAACGCCCAATCTTACGACTGGGCGTTTTCCGGATGGGTAGCCTGACGATGTCCTACTTTCACACGGGAATCCGCACTATCATCGGCGCAGAGGCGTTTCACTGTCCTGTTCGGGATGGGAAGGAGTGGTACCACCTCGCTATGGTCGTCAGGCATAACTTTTTGTCATCTTGACGAGGTCAAGACAACGAATTTATAGAGCTAATCAGCTTGTCGAATTTACGACGCTGTCACACACTGCTGTGTGCCAGCTATTTTGAATGCGTCAACTTGGCATAACTTCCCTGATCCGCTTAATAGCTGATCAAAGTTATAGGGTCAAGCCGCACGAGCAATTAGTATCGGTTAGCTTAACGCATTACTGCGCTTCCACACCCGACCTATCAACGTCCTGGTCTTGAACGACTCTTTAGGGGGCTC
>CALPLW020000284.1 GCA_943324505.2 Comamonas sp. lk | reverse complement strand
GTCCAGTAAGCCACAGCAGCTGCAGCGTCCTTGCGTTCGAACGCTGCCGTTCCAGCCAAGGCCAGGGCTTTGAGGTTGACCGGGTCGATGGCCAAGGCCCGCTCGATCAGCCGGGTGGGTTCGCCAGCAGCGCTTTGACCCTGCAGAACAGCCAGCACGTCGGCATGGTCGGCCAGCAGTTGGGCATTGCCCGGCGCCAGCTCTCGGGCGCGCAGGTAGGCCTTATCAGCTTGTGCAAAACGTTGCATGGAGGCATAGGAGCGTGCCAGCATTTCCCAGGCCTGCGGGTCCGGCGCTTGCCCCGCCGGCAGGTTTTCCAGGCGCTGTGCCAACTGCGCCACCATGGCCTCGATTTGCGCTTGGCTAACCGAGTCGCTCTGGGACATGCCATGCGCCATGATCGCTTGTGGGTTTCCAACCCAACCGTAGAGCCCAAGCGCCAGCACCGGCACTGCCAGGCTCAGCAACACCGCAGTGACAGTGGATCGACCCACTCGTGACGGCATCTCTATCGCTGCTTCTTCATCCAACGCCCGCCGCTCCAATTCGCCGCGAGCCTGTAGAAAAGCGCCTTCGGCCAAGGTGCCATCGTCACGTTGGCTTTGGAGCTGGCTCATCTGCTCGCGCAAAATCGCCAGGTTGACCTGGCTCGCGCCGCCGGTTATTTGCAGGCGCTCATCGGCCCGTGTTCGCAACAGCCCGGGTAAGACCAGGGCCAGCGCCAGCACCAACAAGGCCGCAGCCGATACCCAAAACAAGGTCATGAGGCGCCGCCTTCCTGGTCAAGTAGTTGCTGAGCGCGCCGCTGTTCTGCCTCGGTCATGCTGCCGCCAGCTGCAGCCCCACGGTGCCGCCGGATGTTGAGCACCAACACGCCAGCGGCCAAGAGCAGCAGCGCAAAGGGGCCGACCCAAAGCAACACGGTGCTGGCTTTCAAGGGCGGCCGGTACAACACAAAATCGCCGTAGCGCGCCACCATAAAGTCCAAGATCTGTTGGCTCGATTGCCCCTGGGTCAATTTGATGCGAATCTGTGACCGCAGGTCAACAGCCAGATCAGCATGGGACGCGGCAATGGTCTCGTTTTGGCAGACCAGGCAACGCAACTCCTCGGCAATCACCATCACCCGCGCCTCAAGCACCGGGTCATTCGACATGGGCTTGGCCTCGTTCGCCACCACCGGCATCGTCACCACCAGCCACCAGGCTGTCAGCAGCACCGTCAAGCCTTGTTTAAGCACCGAGTTTTCCAATCAAGGGAAGGATGACATCGCGCAATGCCTCAGGCGTGACGGGTCCGATATGCTTGTACCGGATCACCCCAGCGCGGTCCACCACAAAGGTCTCGGGCACGCCATAAACGCCCAGGTCAATACCGGCAAGGCCCGCAGTATCAGACATCGACTGCAAGTAGGGGTTGCCAAATTTCTCCAGCCAGCCCAGGGCATCGGGGCGCTTGTCCTTGTAGTTCAAGCCATACAACGGCACCTGACCGGTCTTGGCAAATTCCACCAGCACCGGGTGCTCCACCCTGCAAGCCACACACCAGGACGCCCACACATTGAGCATCCACACTTTGCCGCGCAGGTCCTGGGGCGACAGTTGCTGAGCTGGGTCGGCCAAGGTGGGCAAGCGGAACTCAGGTACCGGCCGATTGACCAGCGGCGAAGGGACCTCCCTCGGGTTGAGCCGCAGCCCCACGGCCAGAAAACCCAGCAAGACGAGAAAAACCAGCAAGGGCAGCAGGTAACGCTTCATCACTGATGCTGCTTGCTGGCCATCAAGGGCGCCACCGGCAAGCCCCCGGCGATGGAGGGCACAGCCTTGGCTTTACCCTGAAGGGCCAGGCTGCGCGCACGGTAGCGCCGATCAAGCACTGCCAAAAAGCCGCCCAGGGCCATCAGGACGCAACCACCCCAAATCCAGTTGACCATCGGCTTGTGATGCAGGCGAATGCTCCAGGCGGTCGCACTCACCGGTTCGCCCAAAGCCACGTACAGGTCACGCCGGACGCCGCGATCAATAGCCACCTCGGTCATGGGCATACGGCTCACCGTGTAGATGCGCCGTTCGGGGTAAAGCACCGCGACGGGTGCGCCGTCCTGCGTCACCGTCACGGTGGCCCGTGCGGCGGTGTAATTGGGCCCGGTGATCGGGTTGATGGCCTCCAACTGGAACCGATAACCGCCCACACTGGCAGTTTCGCCCGGCTCCATGCGGACATCGTTTTCACTTTGAAAGCCGCTGACCACCGTGACCCCAACGATGAACACCGAGACACCAAAATGCGCCAACAGCATGCCGTAATAGCTACCGGGCTGCGCCGCCATTCGGGTGCGCCAGCGCGGTGCCGGATGTTCGCGCAACCGGGTGACCAGGTTAAGAACCGCCGTGCTGGCGACCCAAACCGCCAGCAGCAGCCCCAAACCGGTCATGGGGGTCCAGTGGCCCAGCACCAGGGGGGCGACGACCGCACTGGCCAGGCTCACCCCAATGGCCCACCTCAATCGACGCGTCAGGTCGGCGGCACTGGCCTCACGCCAGCGTGCCAGGGGACCAACGCCCATCAGGAACAGTGCCGGCGCGATCAGCGGGACAAACACGGCAGAGAAATACGGGGGGCCGACCGACAGCTTGCCCAAACCCAGGGCATCGATCACCAGGGGGTAGAGCGTGCCCAGCAGCACTGCAGCGGCCGCCACCACCAGCAGCACATTATTGGCCAGCAACATGGACTCGCGCGAGATCGGGGCGAAAGTTCCGCCCAGCCCCACGCGCGGCGCACGCCAGGCAAACAGCGTCAATGAGCTGCCAACGACCAGCGCCAAAAAACCGAGGATAAAGACACCACGCGCCGGGTCTGAAGCAAAGGCGTGCACCGAGCTCAACACCCCTGAGCGGACGATGAAGGTGCCCAACAGGGAGAGTGAAAACGTGAGAATCGCCAGCAAGGCGGTCCACATCTTGAAGCCGCCCCGCTTTTCTGTGACTGCGAGGGAGTGGATCAGCGCAGTACCCACCAGCCAGGGCATGAAAGAGGCGTTTTCCACCGGGTCCCAAAACCACCAACCGCCCCAGCCCAACTCGTAATAGGCCCAGAAGCTGCCCAGCGCGATCCCAAATGTGAGAAAACACCAGGCCACCGTGGTCCAGGGCCGCGACCATCGGGCCCATGCAGTGTCTAGCCGGCCCGACAGCAAGGCGGCGATGGCAAAGGCGAAGGCCACAACAAAGCCAACGTAACCCATGTACAGCATGGGCGGGTGAATGATCATTCCCGGATCCTGCAGCAGCGGATTCAAGTCCTGGCCATCGGGCGCCGCCGGCAAGAGCCGCTCAAACGGGTTGGAGGTCAGCAGGGTAAAAAGCAAAAAGCCGCAGCTGATGACGCCCATCACCCCCAGGACCCGCGCGACCATGCGGTCGTCCAACTGCTTTGAAAAAATCGAGACCGCCAGCGTCCAGCCGGCCAAAATCAGCGACCACAAAAGGATTGAGCCTTCATGGTTACCCCACACTGCTGTGACGCGGTAGACCAGCGGCAGGTTGGAGTTGGAGTGTTGTGCGGCCAGCAGCACGGAGAAGTCATTGTTGACAAAGACCTGCGTCAAACAGGCGTAGGCCACCAACACAAATAGGAATTGGCCGCGCGCTGCGGGTCTGGCCAGCCCGATCCAACCCGCGTGGCCCCGGTGTGCCCCCAAGATGGGCAGCACGCCCTGGACCAGCGCCATCATGAGCGCCAGGATGAGCGAGAAATGCCCGAGTTCGGGGATCATGGCTTGGCCTTTTTCAGTGCCGCAGCAGCTTCTGGCGGCATGTAGTTTTCATCGTGTTTGGCCAGCACCTGCTCGGCGCGAAACACCCCATCTGTACCCAGTTTGCCCTGCGCGACCACGCCCTTGCCCTCTTTGAACAAATCGGGCAGCAGTCCGGTATAGGTCACTGGAACTTGCTTCGCCAGGTCGGTCACAACAAACCGAATGGTCAGGCCCGTAGGCTCGCGCTGCAAGCTGCCCTCCTCGACCAGCCCACCGATGCGAAAACTGCGGTCGCGCGGCGCCTCATGGGCCAAGACCTGGGTCGGGCTGAAGAAAAAAACCAGGTTGCTGTTGAAAGCGTTCAAGACCAGCGCACTGGCAATACCGAGCGCTGCCAACCCGCTCACAATGGCCAGCGCACGTTTGGTTCTGGGTTTCATGGGCGGGATTCTCCAATATCGCTGTCTGCCGTGCTGTTGATTTCCCGAATCAACTCACGACGTCTGTGGTCAAGCAGCAGCACTTCAACCCCTACCGCCGCGATGCACATACCGATGGAGCCCCACACGTACAGCGCATGGCCCCCCATGGCCCAGAAATCAGCCCAGGATGCCCAGTTCATGCCGACCTCACTGTCTCACGCGCCCAGGCCGTGTGTTGTTCGCGGGCCAGCATGATTGAGCGAACCCGGACCAGCGCCACCGCGATGCAGTAGGCCCAGAACGCCAGCGCCATCACCAGCATGCCCATCAGCATCGGTGTTGCAATGCTGGGTGCCTTGGTGAAACTCACAGAGGCCCCTTGGTGCAGGGTGTTCCACCATTTGACCGAAAAATAAATGATGGGCACATTCACCACCCCCACCAGCGCCAGCAGGCCAGCCGCCCGGTCGGCCCGGCGCACATCGTCGATCGACGCGTGCAACGACATGAAGCCGATGTAGAGAAACAACAGCACCAACTCGGACGTCAGGCGGGCGTCCCACACCCACCAGGGTCCCCAAGTGGGCTTACCCCAGAGGGCCCCAGTCCACAGCGCCAGGAAGGTCATCCACGCACCTGTCGGCGCCAGAGCGCAGGCCATCATCGACGACAGGCGGGAGTTGAACACCAGGCCCACCCCGGCC
>CALPLW020000283.1 GCA_943324505.2 Comamonas sp. lk | reverse complement strand
TTATTGACAAACTTCAGATTGGGGCTGCTAGTGCTTCCGCCCCAGTCAATCGAGTTGTTCGGGTGCAAATACGAATCGATGCGGTAATACCCATCGCCAGCGGTGACCAGTTGCATGGTCTTGGTTAGATAGTCGTTGTAGGTCGAGGTCGAGGCCAGCGTTGCAGATGCAAGCGTGTAGCCGGTTGTCGCACTGTAGGTCGAGCCGATGGTGGCGTAGCTTGAGGTGGTGCTTGCCGTGGCCGCGTTCGAGATCATGTAGTAACCGCGGTTGGTGACCGTGCTGGAAGCCGTCAGCGCGGTCCCGGGCTGATATGCCACGCCGATAGCAGACTCGAATGAGGCCGGCGTGGAGTAGAGCGCGCTGGTGCTCGGTGTGGTGCAGGCGGTAATCCCCGAGCAGGTTGAACCTACGCTGATCACGCTTGCCAGTGTCACCACCACGTTGTAGTAGGTGGTCGATCCAACCACCACGACGGGAATGGCCAGGCGGTTTGTGCTCGGTGTGTAGGTGTCGTAGGAGTCTGTGGCGCTTGTCCCCACGCTGATCACCTGCCCGATCGTTGCCTTCACGTCAGAGTAGAGGGTGTCACCAACCGCCACCTTGGAGATCGACAGTATGCCGGTGCTGGTGCTGTAGGTGTCAGAAGCAGTTGCGGACTGTGCCAGCATTGAAAGCACCACAAATGTGAAAAGTGAGCTTATCGAAAAACAGGTTCTCATACCATCTCCAGGAAGTCTCTATTCCGAATCCGTGCTTGAACATCAAATAAATGTCGGATTATCTTGATAAATCAAGACGATGTACCGAATTCAGTTGCAGGTTTGAGTCGGGCATCATAGGGATTATGCTGCCTTCGATCACATTGGTGGTGGCCAGGCAGCGTGCCAGTTCACCAGTGATCCCCAATTCCGTGATGACGGCTCATTCAATAGCAACAAATACTTGGGTGGAATAGTCAACTGAATATCGCTCCGACAAAGCGGTATTGCGCTAGCTCATTTGCGAAAAAGTTGAAACGCCCCAGGACTAAGCTTGTTTCTGTTGGGGTGATAAATGTGCCTGATGACGAAGGCGATGTGCGGGGCCGCTGATGAGACGCATCTCCGTTCAGCGCAGCAAGCCCGCCGCCCCGGCCAGGCAGGCCAGGCCGGCCACCAGGGTCAGGCGGCGGCGCAGTGGTAGCCAGGCTTGCAGTTTGTAGTAAGGGTAACGGCGCTCGTCCACCAGCAGGCACAGACCCAGCAGCAGGGCCAAGCCGAGCAGCCCCCAGGCCGGCGGCAGCAGCAGCGCCAGCCAGGCCAGCAGGCTGGGCATCACGCCCCACAGGTAGGGCCCAGCCCCAGCACCTGGCAGGTCTCGCATGGCCAGTCCCCAGTGGATGGCGCCGAGAAAGCTGGCAATGGTGGCGCCATAGCTGGCCAGCGCCAGCACCACAAATGGGATCAACCCGCCGGCACCGAGCCAGTTGGCCCAGGCCGGAGGCGCGGTCGCCACAGGTGCCGTCATGCCGGGTCAGGCGGCTCAGCGCCCGGCGCCTCGGCCGGGGTGGTGGCAGCGTCGCCCATGGCGGCGGGGGCGCACAGGACGCTGCCGTTCCACTTTTGGCCGCACCAGCAGTAGCCGTCGGCATTGATCAAACAGGTACCGGTACCGCAGCAGCGCTCGTCGTCTTCCATGGTGGGGTCTTTCGCAGTTAGAGGGTGGCTCTATTGTCTTCAATCACGGGCGCTGTTGCCAGGGCCAGGGCAATGTCAAAATCGATCATGGCCATGAACCCTGTCAATCCCAAAAAACTGCACTTGAGCAAGTGGACCGCCGTGGTACCCATAGCCCGCAACAAGCACTTCTTGGTGGCCAAGGTGATCCTGCCCGAGCCGCCTGCGCTGGCGGTAGAGTGGGTGGACCTGGAGGCGGTGCACTCCAAAACCATCACCCGCATCGCCTGGCGCGAGCTGCGCGACACCAGCCGCTGGCGCCAGGGCTGGGTTTGAATTACCGGCTACGACCGAGATTCCATCCCAATTGCCTGTCGCTGAAACTGCGCCATGATCATCAATAATTGGTGTGCGGCTTCAATAGCGGCTTGTAGACGTTCAAAGCGTTCGGTTGGGTTGTCAGGGTAGTCATGGGCGAATCGATCAATTGCAGACATGGGAGCAATGTCCTCGCCCAAGGCTTTGAGCACTGCTGGCATCAGGCGCGCGCCCATATCGTCCTGTAGCCTCGTGTATCGGTAGGCAAATTGGTCAAGAAGCCGACGGTCGTCCTTGTTGAGGTGTGTGTAGTCCTCAGCGCCAAGCGCCCGCAATTGCATGTCTTGCAGGGCCTCGGTCAGAGCGTCTGCATTGCCTTGGCATACGGTGTGGAGGTACTGCAGCGCCAATCGTTCAGGGTTGGTTTTCATTGAATCTGAATGCCGGTGGCGTGGGCGACCGCGACGATCGGCCTGGGGTCGTTGGCTTGCTCTATGACCACATCGATTTTGCGCTCCCCAAGCAGGCGCTCCAGCAGGATCAGCATGCGGATTTTTCTGGCAAAGGGCTCGTCGTCCGACGTCGGTGCCGAGCGCACCAAAACATCAATGTCACCCCCTTTTTTTTGCGTCATCCACGCGCGACCCAAACAACCATACGGCCGCCTGGTCGCCGAAGGTGCTGCTGGCGGCGTCACGGATGGCCTGAATTTGATCGGTGGTGAGACGCATAGGGTGGTGTGATCTGATCACAGGGCAATTTAGCATTCGACATGGCGTCGGCCCAACCAATAGTCAATCCGGCATGACAAAACCACGGTCACCTTGCCCGAGTCGCCCGTGACAGGGCTAGGTTGAGTAATGCTATGATTTATATAGCTATAACCCTAGTATTCACGTGGCCTAGAGGCCTAAAACACCCAAAGAAATTTCAAATCTATGACGACCTTTGCCCACTACCCCAGTCTTCGCGACCGCACCGTGCTGATCACCGGCGGCGCCACCGGCATAGGCGCCTGCCTGGTGGAGCAATTTGCAGCCCAGGGCGCGCGGGTTGGTTTTCTGGACATCGACGCTGACGCCGGTACCGCGCTGGCGCAACGCCTGGCCGCGGCGCAGCACGCGCCGCTGTTTGTGCCGACCGACTTGACCGACATCGCGGCCTTGGAGCGTGGCATCGACGCGGTGCGCCAGCACTTTGGCCCGATTGCCGTGCTGCTGAACAACGCCGCCAATGACCAGCGCCACAAGGTGGAGGACACCACGCCCGAGAGTTGGGACGCTGGCATCGCGGTCAACCTCAAGCACCAGTTCTTTGCCGCCAAGAACGTGGCCGCCGACATGCGCCAGACTGGGGCTGGGTCCATCGTCAACTTTGGCTCGGTGAGCTGGATGCTCAAGATGGGCGGCATGCCGGTCTACACCACAGCCAAGGCGGCGGTGCAGGGCCTGACGCGCAGCCTGGCGCGCGACTTTGGGCCCTTCAACATCCGGGTCAATACCCTGGTGCCGGGCTGGGTCATGACCGACAAACAACTGCGCCTGTGGGTCACCGACGCCGGCCGTGCCGACATCGCGCGCGGCCAGTGCCTGCCGCAGTTGGTGATGCCTGAGCACATTGCGCGCATGGCGCTGTTCCTGGCCTCTGACGATAGCGCCATGTGCACGGCGCAAGACTTTGTGGTGGACGGCGGCTGGGTTTGACCCGGTTTTGGCGGATAAACAAGGACAACACGATGCAGACCACGATTCGACTGGCTCGACCCGATGACTTCACGGCCTGGCTGCCGCTGTGGCAGGGTTACCAAACCTTCTACAAAACCGCCATTCCCCCCAGCGTGACCGAGCTGACCTGGGCGCGGTTTCACCAGCCGGGTGAGCCCATGCATTGCGCGGTGGCTGAAGCTGATGGCGGCCTGGTCGGTCTGGTGCACTACATCGCGCACCGCAGTTGCTGGACGGCGGGCGACTACTGGTACCTGCAAGACCTGTTTGTGCTGCCGCAGCAGCGCGGCACCGGTGTGGGCCGGGCGCTGATCCAGCACGTGTACGCCTCGGCCTTAGCCCAGGGCGCGGCCCGCGTCTGGTGGTTGACGCATGAGTCCAACACCGATGCCATGCACCTGTATGACAAAGTGGCCGACAAAAGCGGTTTTGTGCAATACCGTAAGCTCTTGCCGCAGTCCTTAGAATTGGCCGACTCTAAATTGATCTGATGGCTTCGTTGACTGCTTCCGAGACGCCATCGGCACTGTTTTTGTCAATAACCGCACCCAAGCTGTCCGCCTCCCTTTGGACGTGCGTCTACCCGAGGGTGTCCAAAAAGTCGAAATACGCGCCAAAGGCAACGAGCGCATCATCGCCCCCTAGGCCAAACTTGGGACAGCTTCGTTCTGGGTGGCCCCACGGTGAGCGACGACTTCCTGCCCGCGCTGGAAGCAGAGAACTGAGTTCACACGGCGCAGTGAGTTGGCAAGCTGCGACCAAGAAAAGATGAAACCAATATGCTGTTAACTGATATCGCCGTCGAGCACACTCTGCTGTCTAAACAGAATGGCAATCGTCAGACCTTTTTGCTGCATCCGTTTACCAACACCCAGCGAGATACGCTTGGTAAATTCGAGATCGTTCGTGACATCAGTGAGCCAGGTTTCAAAGAAGTTAAACGCTCAGCCTTCGTGACGTTTCAACAATTGGCGGAGTTGTATTCGAAAGGCGTCCTCGAAGAATTCAGGTTTTCGGTTCGCATGTGTCCTGGTCAGGGTACGTACCCCACTGCGAATCCTGTAAAAAGGTTACTACCAACCAGCATCAGGCCAGGCTCACCGTTCGAACTGGCTGTTCAAAAGGTGGATGTTTCAAAACCTGCTAATCGCGAACTGAGGACCGCTTTGCTTCGCACTAACGTCAAACTTTAGGTGTGAC
>CALPLW020000282.1 GCA_943324505.2 Comamonas sp. lk | reverse complement strand
TGGTGCCCTTGGCTGACGGTACGGCATATGAGCAAGGTGCCTGCTTGGGGGTACCTGCCTGCACGGCACACCGGGCGGTGTTTTCCGAGGGACCGGTTGATGGCCAGACGATTCTGGTTCAAGGCGGCGCGGGTTGCGTGGCACATTACGCCATTCAGCTTGCAACTCTTTCGGGTGCCAGGGTCATTGCCACGGTGAGCAGTGCGCAAAAGGCTGCTCATGCTCGCGCTGCAGGCGCGCAGGACACAGTGCTTTACACAGGGGAGGATGTCGTGCAACGCGTGCGCGACCTCACTGGAGGGCAAGGCGTGGATCGAATCATCGAGGTCGATCTGGGTGCCAACCTGGCCGTTGATGTGCAACTGATCAAGAACAATGGGCACATTGCCAGCTACTCGAGCACTTCAGTGCCCGAGCCCGTCTTGCCCTATTACGCACTGGCCTACAAAGGCGTGAACCTGCGGTTGGTCCAGGGTTTCAACCTACCCTCAGCCGCACGCAATGCCGCTATCCGAGACATCACGCACTGGTGCGAGCGTGGCCAATTGCAGCATGCGGTTGGCGCAGTCTTCAACCTTGAACAGATCGCGCTAGCCCATGAAGCAGTCGAACAGCGGACGGTCATGGGTAACGTGGTTGTCAAGATCAGCTAACGACGCTACCAGGCTCCAACAGACTCTGTACTTAGCCAGTACAGAGTCTTCCACGGTCAGTTAAATACTGGCGGCTGCTCGCCCATGTCCCAAAACAGGCCGGTCATCATCTGCAACCCCTCGCGCAGGATGTAATCCAGCACATGTTCGTTGGGGGCGTGCTGCGAACAACTTGCGTAGGAGTGCGGCACCCAGATCGTGGGCACGCCAATGATGTCGGTAAAGACGTCGTTGGGCAGGGAACCGCCGAGGTTGGGCACTACCGCAGGTTTGCTGCCCAGTGTGCGGGCGACAGATCGCACCGCCCACTGCACGGCGTCATGGCTCGGGTCAAGCCGCGTGGCATTCATGATCTCGTGGCTGGGCCCCACCACCTTGACAGCGGCAAACCCATGTGCATCCAAGTGTTTCTGAAGTGCCGGAATGAACGTCAGAGGGTCCTTGTCGACCGTAAAGCGGATCTGGCAATGCGCCTTGGCTCTGGGTGGTACAGCGTTGACAGGGCGCTCAGGGTTACCGGTGCTCATGGCCAAGACTTCAAACGTATTCCAGCCGAATACCCTTTCTGCCTGGGTCAGTCCGCGTTCCCCCCACCAAGTATCGATTTCGGGCCCGTCGTCCCCCGGATCGACCACGATGTCGGACAGGGCATGACGCACCGACTCGGGGATTTGATCGGGCAAAATATCCCGAACCAAGACGTGGCCTTTGTCATCGATGATGGAGGCAATCGCATGGGCCAAGATGACACCTGGGTTCGCCAGCAGACCACCCCAGTTGCCAGAGTGATGACCACCCGCGCGTAAGTCCACAACCAGGTCGAAATTGAGAGCACCCCGGGTTCCCATGAAGATCGTCGGCATCCGCGGTGCCAGACGCGGGCCATCAGACCCTATGAGCAGATCCGACTTCAGCAGGTCACGGTGGAGCCGGGCAAACTCATGCAACCCGGGGGAGCCGATTTCCTCACCGGTGTCGATGAGGAAAATCGAATTGAACCCCAACCGGCCCCTGGTTTCCAGAACGGTTCGCAAGGCTGCGATGTTGATCGAATGCTGACCCTTGTTATCGGCCGTACCGCGCCCGTAATAGCGCTCGCCAACCTGAGTCAGCTTCCACGGGCTTAGCCCGGTCTGCCATTGCGCGTCCAAACCCCTGATCACGTCGCCATGCCCGTAGGTGAGGATGGTTGGCAGATCCGCTCCCTCGATACGCCGAGCAACAAGGAACGGTGCGTCAACGCCGGACGGGTTCTCCAAGATCTGGATGTCATAACCCATTTGTTGCAAGGTCGGCCCGATTTCGTCGACAAGGTAGGCGCGCAGGAAAGGGTGTGACTCCGGAATCTGGCTCTCGGTCTTGATAGCCACGCGACGCGCCAGATCTTGCATAAAAGCACCGCTGTCAAAGTGCTTGGAAATTGTGTCCATCGCTAGTTGTCGCGACATTTTTTACTCCGGTTAAATTATCAGTCATGTGTGGTCGCGAGGTGCTACCGAGCGACATACTACTTTCAATTCCCATTTCACGTCAAAGACTGCTTACTTTTCTTCTAAATCTCGGCGCTCAGTCATTTTTGTATCGTGGCGTATGTGCTGCCGAGATTGAAAAAATCGATCTTCGCGAATATTGTGGCCTCCGTGGGAATGAGGTGGGTTTGTGACGCCTAACGAGCTAAGCGGGCGACGGCGATGTGACGGCAGGCCCGCGAGGCCGATGATAAACAGCACGGCCTCGCGAGCTGGTGGTACGTGATGGCAATGGCGGCAAAGACCGTGTCGTGATGTTGCCGCAATCTCTTGACGTGGCTATGCGGTCGCAACGGCAACCAAAGTCACACCGGAACAGCCGTCGGGCTTGACCTGTGGGGCGAGCGCATTGGTGCGCGCCTGTACGACCGTTGGCCGGCGGCGGCCGGGTAACTTCCTCAGCCCAGCCGCTCTCGCGCCTCGTCCGCCATGCGCTGCAGCACCGGCTGCGCCGCTGGGGCGTCGTTGATCAGCCCCACCGCTTCACCCACGGTGGCGTGCGCCGCTGAATAGTCGCCGGCGGCCACCGCGGCCTCGTACTCGGCACGGGCCGCCTCTGGGTGAGCGCGCAGGCTGTCCAGCCGCGGCTCAAGCCGGCGATGCAGGTCATTGCGGATGGCCCTAAAGTCATAGGGCTCCGGCCAGTTCTTGCGCCGCAGAATGTCAAAAATACCTGAGCGGGCGGTACCGTCACCATTGGTTTGGATCGCCTGGCGCTTGGCGCCCTCCGCTGCCAGGCTCTCCTGCGTGGCCCAGAGGCGCGAGCCGACCAGCGCGCCATCGGCACCCAGCATGAGGGCGGCTGCCAGAGTGCGCCCATCGGCAATGCCACCGGCCGCCAGCAGCAGAGTGTTAGAAGCGTGGGCGGCCAGCCAGTCGGCCACCTCGGGCACAAAACTCAGGGTGGCCCGGCCATTGAGGGCATTCATGCCGTGCCCGCCGGCCTCGGCGCCCTGGGCCACCACCACCGTGGCGCCGGCCTCAATCGCCTGCGGCAACTGCGCCAGTCTTTGCACCTGGCAGATCAGGTCGACACCGGCGCGAGCAATGCGGGCCGCATAGGGCCGGGGGTCGCCAAAGGACAGCATCACGGCTCTCGGCCGCTGGTCTGCGGGTTGGTCCAGCAGCCAGTCGAGCGCCGAGGCGTCCTGGTCAAGCTTCCAGGTGATGAAGCCACACCCCAGCGCGCCAAGCCCGGCCAGCTGTGTCGCGAGCGTGTACTCACGCCGGGTCCAGTCCAGGTCACCATAACCGCCGCCCACCAGGCCCAGGGCGCCCCCACGGGCGCAGGCCCCGGCAAGGGCGCCACCGGCTGCCAGCGCCATTGGCGCCAGCACCACTGGCAGGGCCAGGCCATAGCGCCGGGTCAGGCGGGTCGCGAGGCGGTCGCTCATGCTCAGCCGGTCTGCGCCGTCACGGCTCAGTACAGCACCACGCCGCGGATCGACTCGCCGCGCTTCATCAGGTCAAAACCCAGGTTGATGTCTTCCAACGGCATGGTGTGGGTGATGAGGTCGTCGATGTTGATCTTGCCCTCCATGTACCAGTCCACGATCTTGGGCACGTCAGTGCGGCCGCGTGCGCCGCCAAAGGCCGAGCCCTCCCATTTACGGCCGGTGACCAGTTGGAACGGGCGGGTGCTGATTTCGGCACCGGCCTCGGCCACGCCGATGATGATGCTGCGGCCCCAGCCCTTGTGGGTGCATTCCAGCGCCTGGCGCATGACCTTGGTATTGCCAATGCACTCAAAGCTGTAGTCGGCGCCGCCGTCGGTCAGCTGCACAATGGCATCGACCACGTTCTCGGTCTCATTAGGGTTGATGAAGTGTGTCATGCCAAACTGGCGCGCCATGGCCTGACGGGCCGGGTTGATGTCCACGCCGATGATCTTGTCGGCGCCGACCATCTTGGCACCCTGAATCACGTTCAGGCCGATGCCACCCAGGCCGAACACCACCACATTGGCGCCTGCCTCCACCTTGGCGGTGAACAGCACGGCGCCAATGCCGGTGGTCACGCCGCAGCCGATGTAGCAGACCTTGTCAAAGGGCGCGTCCTTGCGGATTTTGGCCAGCGAGATCTCGGGCGCCACCGTGTAGTTGCTGAAGGTGGAGGTGCCCATGTAATGAAAGATCGGCTTGCCGTCCAGGCTGAAGCGGCTGGTGGCATCAGGCATCAAGCCCTTGCCCTGGGTACCGCGAATCAGCTGGCACAGGTTGGTCTTGCGGCTCAAGCAGAACTTGCATTGCCGGCACTCGGGGGTGTAGAGCGGGATGACATGGTCACCCTTTTTTAGCGTGGTGACACCCGGCCCTACATCGACCACAATGCCGGCGCCCTCGTGACCCAGAATGGCCGGGAAGATGCCTTCCGGGTCCGCGCCCGACAGGGTGTAGTAATCGGTATGGCAAATGCCGGTAGCCTTGATCTCCACCAGCACCTCGCCAAAGCGGGGACCATCCAGATCGACGGTTTCAATGGTCAGGGGAGCGCCGGATTTCCAGGCGACAGCGGCTTTGGTTTTCATCTCTCAGTCCTTAAGTCAATGCAAGTTCAGGTTCAAGCCAGACAGGCCTGTACCCGGGGTAAAAAATGATCGAGCGCAGGGCCACGATAGTCAATGATTTTGCCTTCTTCGTCCCATCGCCGCAGCCGGATGGCATCGGCAAAAAAAGGTTCCGCCGCAAATGTGTCCGCCTGGGTGGCGGTCATCGGTCCGCCCTGCAAGCGAAGCG
>CALPLW020000281.1 GCA_943324505.2 Comamonas sp. lk | reverse complement strand
GGTCCGGGGTGGAACACAAAGGCTTCCTTGGCCCGCTCGTACACCGATACCCCCGACAGGTCGCTCGGCATCAGGTCGGAGGTGAACTGCACGCGCGAAAACTGCAAGCCAAAGGTGCGCGCCAGCGCATGGGCCAGCGTGGTCTTGCCCACGCCCGGCACGTCCTCGATCAGCAGGTGGCCGCCGGCTAGCAGGCAGACGACGCAGTCCTGTGTTTGTGCGGCTTTGCCGACTATGACCGTGTTAAGCTGATCGACGAGAGATTTGAGCGTCTGATCGACCAGTAGTTTGACTTGTTGTGAATCCATGACGCAACCTTAACAAAAATTTCGAGGCGCAGGCGAGCACCGTGACAATGACCGGCTACTTTACCCACCGCGACTGCTGGCAACACGAGATGGGCGCGGGGCACCCCGAATGCCCGGCGCGGCTGGACGCGATCGAAGACCGCCTGCTGATCAGCGGACTGGCCCATGCGCTGGACCGGCGCGAGGCGCCATCGGCCCCGCTGGCCGATCTGGAACTGGCGCACGACCGCCTGCATGTCGCTGCCCTGCGCGGCCTCAGCGACAACCTGCGCGACGACATCGCCGCCGGTGGCCCGACACACGCCCAGGTAGACCCTGATACTGCGCTCAATGTCAGCACCTGGGATGCGGCGCTACGCGCTGCCGGTGCGGCACTGGCGGCCACTGACGCGGTGATGGCCGGGGAACTGGAAAACGCCTTTTGCGCCGTGCGACCGCCCGGGCACCATGCTTGCCGTGACCACGCCATGGGTTTCTGCTTTTTCAACAATGTGGCAGTGGCTGCCAAGTACGCCCTGCAGCGGCACGGGCTGCAAAGGGTGGCGATTGTCGACTTTGACGTGCACCATGGCAATGGCACTGAGGACATCGTGGCCGGTGACGAGCGCATTCTGATGGTCAGCTTCTTCCAACACCCGTTCTACCCGGAGGGCGGCAGTCGCTCCACGGCCGGTAACCTGGTCAACTTGCCGGTGCCAGCCTACACCCGGGGCCCGCAGTTGCGCGAACTGATCGAGCAGGCCTGGATGCCGCGGCTGGAAGCCTTCGCGCCCGAGATGATTTTCATCAGCGCCGGATTTGATGCGCACCGTGAGGACGACCTCGGCCAGCTCGGCCTGGTCGAGCAGGATTACGCCTGGATCACGCAGCGCATCAAGGATGTGGCCCGGCGCCATGCCAAAGGGCGCATCGTCTCCTGCCTGGAGGGCGGCTACAACCTGAGCGCGCTCGGCCGCAGTGTGGAAGCTCACATCCGGGTGCTGGCCGATGTCTGAGGCGCCGATCACAGACATCGAAAGCTGGTTGCAGGCTCTGATGCACCCGGCTGCTGTCACGGAGCTGGTCGCGTTGGCAGCCAGTGCGTTGCTGGCCTGGCTGTTGGCTTGGCTCCTGGGTCGGAGAACAATTCAGGTTGATCGCCAGTCGATCCTGTTCGGCGAGCGCATCATTGACGGGGTGCTTTTCCCCATTCTGCTGCTGTGCCTTAGCCTGACGGCGCGCGCCATCGTGGCGCACTGGGTGCCGCTGACCGTGTTCAAGATCGCCATCCCTGTGCTTTTGTCACTGCTGGTGATCAGGCTGGGCGTCAAATTGCTCCAGGCCACCTTGAGGGAGACACCGCTGGTGCGAGCCCTTGAACGCAGTATTTCCTGGGTCGCCTGGATCGTCATGGTGCTGTGGGTCAGCGGTCTGTTGCCGCTGGTGTTGGAAGAGTTGGACCAGATCACCTGGATGGTGGGTGACTCGCGCCTGTCGGTGCGCACACTGATCGAGGGCAGCCTGACCGCCGGTCTGGTGCTGATCGTCGCCCTCTGGATTGCCTCGGCGATCGAGACGCGGCTGTTGCGTTCGGCCACCGGTGGCGAGCTGTCGCTGCGCATGGCGGTCAGCAATGCCACCCGGGCCCTGTTGTTGTTTGTCGGGCTTTTGATTGCGCTGGCGTCGGTTGGCATTGACCTCACAGCTCTGTCGGTTTTGGGCGGCGCGATTGGTGTCGGTCTGGGCTTTGGCCTGCAAAAGCTGGCCGCCAACTACATCAGTGGATTTGTGATTTTGGCCGAACGCAGCATGCGCATCGGCGACAACGTTCGAGTGGACAATTTTGAGGGGCGCATCACCCAGATCAATGCCCGCTATGCCGTGATCCGCTCGCTCACAGGCCGTGAATCCATCGTGCCCAATGAGCTGCTGATTACCAGCCGGGTTGAAAACCTGTCGCTGGCCGATGCGCGGGTGTGGCAATCCACCGTGGTCTCGGTGGCCTACGACAGCGATGTGGCCCTGGTCATGCGATTGCTGGAACAGGCCGCTTTGAACCAGCAACGCGTGCTGCGTGAACCAGCGCCTGCGGTTGCCTTGTCTGCCTTTGGCACAGATGGCCTCGAATTTACCGTGGGTTATTGGATTGCCGACCCGGAAAATGGCACGCTCAACCTGCGCTCCCTGGTTAACCTGGACATCTTGCGTTTACTGCGCGAGCACCGCATCGAGATCCCTTTTCCGCAGCGGGTGGTGCACGCCAGGCCCAACTGAAGGTTGAGGGTGAGACCGCGCTTGCCGAGAAGTCCGACCTATAATAAAAGCACGGTCGTACTATTTATCAATCGATCTGCGGGATTTTGTCGGCCCAGTACGGTGCACGAGGTGTGCGGCATAGAATCAGCAGGTTGACGTGTACGTCAAGTCGAAAACGCAGAATTCATAAACCTCTGGAGTGACAACAATGAAAGTCCTGGTCGCAGTCAAGCGGGTGGTGGACTACAACGTGAAGGTTCGGGTCAAGTCGGACAACACGGGTGTGGACATCGCCAACGTCAAAATGAGCATGAACCCGTTTGACGAGATCGCCATTGAAGAGGCGGTGCGCCTGAAAGAAAAAGGCGTGGCCACTGAGGTGATTGCGGTGTCCTGTGGCGTGACTCAGTGCCAGGAAACACTGCGCACCGCCATGGCGATTGGCGCTGATCGTGCGATTTTGGTCGAAACCACGGCCGAACTGCAGCCGCTGGCGGTGGCCAAACTGCTCAAGGCCCTGATGGACAAAGAGCAGCCCGGCTTGGTGATCCTGGGCAAGCAGGCGATTGACGACGACTGCAACCAGACCGGCCAGATGCTGGCAGCGCTGGCCGACCTGCCGCAAGCGACATTCGCCAGCAAGGTCGAAGTGGTCGACGGCAAGGCTTCGGTCACCCGTGAAGTGGACGGCGGTCTCGAAGTACTGTCGCTCAGCCTGCCGGCCATCATCACCACCGACCTGCGCCTGAATGAGCCGCGTTATGTCACGCTGCCAAACATCATGAAGGCCAAGAAGAAGCAGATGGACATCTTCAAACCCGAAGACCTGGGTGTGGACGTGTCGCCCCGCATCAAGACGCTCAAAGTGGTGGAGCCGCCCAAGCGCAGCGCCGGCATCAAGGTGGCCGATGTCGCCGCGCTGGTCGACAAGCTCAAGAACGAAGCCAAAGTCATCTGACTATTCAATAAAGGACTGACATGACATCACTCGTCATCGCTGAACACGACAACGCCTCGCTGCGCGCGGCAACCCTCAACGCCATTTCTGCGGCAACTCAATGCGGCGGTGAGGTTCATGTGCTGGTGGCTGGCCTCAATGCCGGCGCTGCCGCTGCTGCGGCAGCCCAGGTTGCTGGCGTGGCCAAGGTGCTACACGCCGAAGGCGAGGGCTTTGCCCACGGTCTGGCCGAAAACGTGGCCGCCCAGGTGCTGGCGCTGGCTGGCAGCTACAGCCACATCCTGTTTGCCGCCACCGCCTTTGGCAAAAACATTGCGCCGCGTGTGGCCGCCCGGCTTGACGTCGGACAGGTCTCCGACGTGACGCGGGTCGAATCGGCCGACACCTTTGAGCGCCCGATTTACGCTGGCAACGCCATTGCCACAGTGCAAAGTCTGGACGCCACCAAGGTCATCACGGTTCGTACCACTGGCTTTGACCCGGCGGCTGCCTCGGGTGGCAGCGCGGCCATCGAAGTGCTCAGCGCGGTTGCGGCCAGCGACAAGGTCAACTTTTTGCGGTCTGAAATTGCCAAGAACGATCGCCCGGAGCTGACCTCAGCCAAGATCATCGTCTCGGGCGGCCGGGCGCTGGGCTCGAGCGAGAAGTTCATGGATGTCATGACGCCATTGGCCGACAAGCTCGGCGCCGCCATGGGTGCCTCGCGCGCGGCGGTGGATGCCGGCTACGCTCCGAACGACTGGCAGGTGGGCCAGACTGGCAAGATCGTGGCGCCCCAACTGTACGTGGCCTGTGGCATCAGCGGTGCGATCCAGCACCTGGCCGGTATGAAAGACTCCAAGGTGATTGTGGCGATTAACAAAGACGCCGAGGCGCCAATCTTCTCTGTCGCTGATTACGGCCTGGAAGCAGACTTGTTTGAGGCTGTGCCGGCACTGACTGCCGCACTCTGACCGTTCCCCGATCTGATGGGCTGTACCCGAGAGAGCTTTGCACATGACTTACCGAGCCCCCCTGCAAGACATGCTGTTCAATATCCGCCACCTGGCCAATATTGAACAGATCGCGGCCATTCCTGGTTTTGAAGACGCCGGCTTTGACACGGCGCAGGCAGTGCTCGAAGAGGCCGCCAAGTTCAATGAGGGTGTGCTGTCGCCCCTGAATTGGGAGGGCGATCGGAACCCTTCCAGTTGGCAACAGGGCACGGTCACCGCCACGCCGGGTTTCAAACAGGCTTGTGCCCAGTGTGCCGAGGCCGGCTGGCAGGGCTTGCAGCACCCGGTGGCTTTTGGCGGACAAGGTCTGCCCAAGACCATTGGGGCATCCTGCGGGGAAATGCAGAACTCAGCCAACATGAGTTTTGCCCTGTGCCCGTTGCTGACTGACGGCGCCATTGAGGCGTTGCTGACTGCCGGCTCGGACGAGCTCAAAGCCATTTACCTGGAAAAATTGGTCAGTGGCCAGTGGACCGGCACCATGAACCTGACCGAGCCGCAAGCCGGT
>CALPLW020000280.1 GCA_943324505.2 Comamonas sp. lk | reverse complement strand
GCTCGGTCAGCGTTGGTCGGCCTTTCTCGTCCAGCAGACTGACCAGGGCCTCGCCCACGCCGAGTTCAGTGATGGCACTGGCCACATCCAGCCCAGGGTTGGCCCGCATGGTGTCGGCGGCGGCCTTGACCGCCTTCTGGTCGCGCGGGGTGAAGGCGCGCAGCGCGTGCTGCACCCGGTTTCCCAACTGAGCCAGCACCGAATCGGGGATGTCCAATGGGTTTTGCGTGACAAAAAACACGCCGACCCCCTTGGAGCGCACCAGCCGCACCACCAGCTCGATGCGCTCAATCAGCGCCTTGGGCGCGTCATTGAACAGCAGGTGCGCCTCGTCAAAAAAGAACACCAGTTTGGGCCGGTCCAGGTCGCCTACTTCGGGCAGCGTCTCGAACAATTCGCTCAGCAACCACAGCAAAAAGGTGGCGTACAGGCGCGGTGCGTTCATCAATTGGTCGGCGGCTAGGATGTTGATCACGCCTCGGCCGCTACCGTCTGTTTGCATGAAGTCGGCAATATTGAGCATGGGCTCGCCAAAAAAGCGGTCGCCGCCCTGGGACTCGATTTGCATCAAGCCGCGCTGAATAGCGCCGATGCTGGCGGCGCTGATGTTGCCGTACTCAGTGGTGTAGCTTGTGGCGTTGTCGCCCACGTGCTGGCACATGGCGCGCAGGTCCTTCATGTCCAGCAGCAGCAGTCCGTCGTCGTCGGCAATCTTAAACACCAGCTGCAGCACGCCGGCTTGGGTTTCGTTCAGGTTGAGCATGCGCGCCAGCAGCAGCGGCCCCAGATCGCTCACTGTGGCGCGCACCGGGTGGCCCTGGGTGCCGAACACATCCCACAGGGTGGTCGGAAATGCTACAAAGTCAGGAGCATCAAAGCCACGCTCAGCAAGGACTTTGGCCAGTTTTTCACCTATACGGCCGGGTTGCGACAGGCCGGTGAGGTCGCCCTTGACGTCGGCCATGAACACCGGTATCCCCAGTGCGGAAAAACCCTCGGCCAGGGTTTGCAGGGTGATGGTCTTGCCGGTGCCGGTGGCGCCGGTGATCAGGCCGTGGCGGTTGGCCTTGTCCGGTCGCAGAACGCTTTGAATGTGGCTTTTGCCCTGGGTGCGCTGGGCAATGAGGATGCCCTGGTCCTGGATCAATGTCATGGATATCCTGAAAAGTACAATTCAGCGCATAGCGTAACGAATTTTTTAGAAAGAATCCCGTGGCAGGACACAGCAAATGGGCCAATATCCAGCACCGCAAGGGTCGCCAGGACGAGAAGCGCGGCAAGATCTGGACCCGCATCATCCGTGAGATCACGGTGGCGGCGCGCGCCGGTGGCGGGGACCTCAGCGCCAACCCGCGGCTGCGGCTGGCGGTCGACAAGGCCAAGGCCGCCAACATGCCGGCCGACCGCATCAAATACAACATTGACAAGGCCACTGGTAACCAAGAGGGCGTGAGCTACGAAGAAATCCGCTATGAGGGCTACGGCGTAGGAGGCGCCGCCATCATTGTTGACACCATGACCGACAACCGGGTGCGCACCGTCGCTGAGGTACGCCACGCCTTCAGCAAACACGGCGGGAACATGGGCACTGAGGGCTCGGTCGCTTTCCAGTTCAAGCACTACGGTCAACTGATCTTTGCACCGGGTACGCCCGAAGACCGCATCATGGACATTGCCCTGGAGGCCGGAGCCGACGATGTGCTCACCGACGACGACGGCGCCATCGAGGTGCTGACGGCGCCGGCCGACTTCGAGTCGGTCCGCAACGCGCTGGTGGCGGCTGGCTTCACGCCCGAAGTCGCAGGCGTCACCATGCGGGCCGAGAACATGGTGGAGCTCGGCGGAGATGAAGCGCTGCGAATGCAGAAATTGCTGGACATCATCGAAGACCTTGATGACGTCCAGGACGTTTATCACAATGCCCAGCTCGATGGCGTGCCCGAATGAATGTTCTGGTGATTGGCGGCGGCGGCCGTGAACATGCGCTGGCCTGGAAGCTGGCCCAATCGAACCGGGTGAAAAAAGTCTATGTGGCGCCTGGTAATGGCGGCACGGCGCTCGACCCGGACCTGCAAAACGTGCCTATCACCGATATTCAGGCCTTGCGCGCCTGGGCGATTGACAAAAAGATTGGCTTGACCGTGGTCGGCCCAGAGGGCCCGCTGGCGGCCGGGGTGGTGGACGAGTTTAGACTCCACGGTCTTCGCATCTTCGGCCCGACCCGGGCGGCCGCGCAATTGGAGAGCTCCAAGGCGTTTTCCAAGGCCTTCATGCAAAGGCACGGTATCCCGACTGCCGCTTATGAGACCTTTTCCGACCCGGTGGCGGCCCATGCCTATATCGCGCAGCAGGGTGTGCCCATCGTGGTCAAGGCCGACGGCCTGGCAGCTGGCAAGGGCGTGGTGGTGGCAGAGACGCTGGCACAGGCCCATGAGGCGGTTGATTACATGCTGGAAGGCAACCGCCTGGGTGTGACCCATAACGCTGGCGGTGCCAGGGTGGTGATTGAGGAGTTTCTGCAGGGCGAGGAGGCCAGTTTCATTGTCTTGTGCGACGGTAAAAACGTGCTCCCGCTGGCCACCAGCCAAGACCACAAACGGCTGCAAGACGGCGATACGGGGCCCAACACGGGCGGCATGGGCGCCTATTCACCGGCGCCGGTGGTCACGCCCGATGTGCATGCGCGTGCCATGCGCGAAATCATCCTGCCCACCATCCGTGGCATGGAAAAAGACGGGATTCCTTACACGGGCTTTTTGTATGCCGGGCTGATGATCGACGCCACTGGCCAACCCAGGACGCTGGAGTTCAACTGCCGTCTTGGCGACCCTGAAACGCAGCCGATTCTAATGCGGCTCAAGTCTGACCTGCTGGAGGTGTTGCTGGCGGCCACCGAGCCAGGCCCGCACGGCCGGCTCGACCAGGTGGGGCTGCAGTGGGACCGGCGACCAGCACTGGGCGTGGTGATTGCGGCGCAAGGCTACCCGCAGCAGCCTCGCCACGGCGACATCATTGGCGGTCTGCCGACGCCAGCGCCCGACGCTGTAGTGTTCCACGCTGGCACGGCGATCCGCGATGGGCAGTTGGTCAGCAGTGGCGGTCGTATTTTGTGCGTGACGACCTTGGCCGATAACCTGCGCCAAGCCCAGCAACGCGCTTACGAACTCGTTCAAGGCCTGAGCATTGACGGCATGCAATACCGAACAGACATCGGCCACCGCGCGCTCAAGGCCAGTTCAACCGCGGCCGGTTGAGGTGCGACCTGCGACAAACCTAAACCCTAGTGAAATGACCATGCCAAGTTTGGATCAGCCCAATGTCGAAACGGTGCGCGACTATTTGTTGGGCCTGCAAGCCCGCATCACCGCCGCTGTGACCGGAATTGACGGCGGAGCATTTGTCGTTGACGCCTGGCAGAAGGCCCCGGGCGAGATGCTGCAGGGCAACGGCGTGACCCAAATTCTGGAGGGCGGCCCGGTGTTTGAGCGGGCGGGCTGCGGTTTTTCCCATGTGCGCGGGCCCCGATTGCCGCCATCGGCCACCCAGCACCGGCCGGAACTGAGCGGTGCACCGTTTGAAGCCATGGGTGTGTCGCTGGTGTTTCACCCGCGTAACCCCTATGTGCCCACGGTACACATGAATGTGCGCATGCTGGCGGCACAGGGTGCTGACGGCAAGACCGTGTGCTGGTTTGGTGGCGGCATGGACCTGACGCCCTATTACGGCTTCGACGAAGATGCCCAACACTTTCACGCCACCTGCAAGGCGGCGCTCGCGCCATTCGGTGACGACAAATACCCGCGCTTCAAGACTTGGTGCGACGAGTATTTTGTGCTCAAGCACCGCGCTGAGCAGCGCGGCGTGGGCGGTATATTTTTTGATGATTTTTCCGAGCTGGGCTTTGAGCGCAGTCTGGCCATGATGCAAGCGGTGGGCAATGGTCTGTTGCCGGCCTACATGCCCATCGTGCAGCGGCGCCAGGACGCCGTGTATGGTGAGCGCGAGCGGTCATTTCAGCTGTACCGACGGGGACGCTACGTCGAGTTCAACCTGGTGTGGGATCGTGGCACGCATTTTGGCCTTCAGTCGGGTGGGCGCACCGAGTCCATCCTTCTGTCAATGCCGCCGCTGGCCAGTTGGTCCTACCAGCAAGTTCCCGAGCCAGGCTCGCCGGAGGCCGCACTCTACAGCCGGTTTTTGGTGCCACGGGACTGGGCCTGAGGGGCGGGCCAGGCCTGACCGTTGACTTGAACTGCCCCACCCGAATCGGCATCTTTGGCGGTGCTTTTGACCCGCCTCATGTCGCTCACCGCGCCTTGGTATCAGCCGCGCTGCAGCACTTGAGCTTGGATCGCCTGCTGGTCATTCCGACCGGCCAGGCCTGGCACAAGGCGCGTCCTTTGACCGCGGCGCACCATCGGCTGGCCATGGCAAGACTGTGTTTCGGGGACCTGCCACAGGTGCAGGTCGATTCGCTGGAGATCGAGCGCGTGGGCCCCAGCTACACCATCGATACCTTGCGCATCCTGAAGGACCGGTGGCCTGAGGCACAACTGTTTCTGTTGATGGGAGAAGACCAAGCCCGTGCTTTGAACCAGTGGCGGGATGGGCAGCAGATTCCGCAGTTCGCTACAATATGTGTAGCTGAACGTGAAGATCCGACGGGGTCTGGCGACCTTTTTGAGTCGGGTAAGCCATTAGATGAGCGCTTTCTGCGCCTGCCCGTGGCGCCGATGGCCGTGAGCGCCACAGAAATTCGCGCCCTTGTGGGCACACACCAAAACGTCGATCCGCTGGTTTTTGAACCTGTGGCGCGTTATATTGAACACCATCACCTTTACCAGACCCATTGATGACTACTGCCACCCCTGCTAAAAAAGATATTCAGAAACTCCAGCGCGTCATCGTGGACGGCCTGGAAGATGTGAAAGCCCAAGACATCAAGGTGTTTGATACCGAGCACTTGTCCGCGTTGTTTGAGCGGGTGATTGTGGCCTCGGGCACCTC
>CALPLW020000279.1 GCA_943324505.2 Comamonas sp. lk | reverse complement strand
ACCTATGACACCAGCAGCGGTGCCGTGGCGCTGTCATCGGCCAGCGGCAATGACATTGTGTTGGCCACCACCGCCACCGCCGCCAAGACCGCCACCGGTCTGGGGGCCAGCGGCACGGTCTCGGGCGATGTGAGCATTACCGTCACCGCCACCGACACCGTAGCCACCATCGCGGCCAAAATCAACACCGCCAACCCCGGGGTGCTGGCCACCGCCTTCAACGACGGCACCAATGACAGGCTGCTGTTGCGCAGCAAAAGCACGGGCACCACAGCGGGTTTTCGCATCCAGTCGGATGACGCAGCCTTGGTCAAGTTTGTGTTCGACCCCCAGAACAAGGCGGGCATCGGCATGGATTCCGACCATACCGGTAGCCCGGTCACGTACGCGGTGGACGCCAAGGCCCGCATCAACGGCTTGGCGGTGACCTCGGGCACCAACACGCTCACCGGCAACATCCCGGGCGTGACCATCAAGCTGACGGCCACCACCACCACCAACTATGGCTTGGTCACCGAGGTGAAAAACCCCATCACCATGACCGTCAGCGAGGATGTGACACCGGCTGTGCGCAATGTGTCGGACCTGGTTGCGGCCTACAACAAGCTCAACGCGACCCTGAGCGACCTGACGGCCTTCAAATATGACGAAACCCTGCAAAAGCGGGTGGCCCAGCCGTTTCAGGGCGATGCCTCGGTGGTGGGTCTGATCAATGTGATGCGCGGCGTGGTGGGTTCTGCCAGCCTGGGCGCCACCAGCCAATACCTGTCCGACGTGGGCTTACAGTTGGGGAAAGACGGCTCACTGACCATCAACAACGCCAAACTCACGGTGGCCGCCAACAATGGCACCAGCATGCAAAAACTGTTCACCAATGACAACGGCAATGCGCTCACCAACGGCTTTGCCCTCAAGTTCAAGGCGCTGGGCAAAGGCCTGCTGGCCGCCGGCAGCAGCGGCACCAAAGGTGTGCAGTCGGGGCAGGGCGTGGTGACCGCCAAGGCCGCCAAGCTGCAGTCTGACCTGGACCTGAACGCAGCCGCCCAGAAAAAGGTGAACGACCGTGCGTCAGACGTTGAAACCCAGCTGTCAAAACGGTACAGCGCCCTTGACGGCCAGATGGGCCGGCTGACAGCCTTGGGCAATTATGTGAGCCAGCAGGTCACGCTGTGGAACAAAAACACGGCCTGACCGTTTTTTTTGGGTGTTTTTGGCCTCCAGGCCACGCGGGTATTGGTTTATTTGCTATTTAATTAATAGCGATTTTACGGTACGAAACCAAGACCTTTTCTTTCAATCAACAGGCAAAAAAAGGACTTCAGAGTGGTGCCCAATCAGCCGATATAGAACCCAAGAGTTGATTGAACCTGAAGGAATTTGCCCATGTTTACACCCGTCCATAGCCGCGCTTCCTCTGCCTACCGCCGTGTGGGCGCCGACACCGCGGTGCCCGGCGCCGACTCCCACCATTTGGTGCACCTGTTGTTTGAGGAGTTGCTGCAAAGCATTGCCAATGCCCGTGGCGCCATGGCGCGCAGGCAGATCCCTGAAAAATGTGCGTCTATTGGCCGTGCCGTCAGCATTCTGGACGAGGGCCTGAAGGGCGGTTTGAACATGTCCGCCGGTGGTGAACTGGCCGAGAGCCTGAACAGCCTGTACGACTACTGCATCCTCCAGCTGACCAAGGCCAACGCCCTCAACGACGAGAGCCTGTTGGTTGAGGTGCGTGCTTTGCTGGAGCCGCTGGCCCAGGCCTGGCAAGAAATTCGCCCCGAAGTCAGTGGCAAGGCTGCGGGAACCGCCCGCCGCGGCTGACTAAAGTGAATCCCAAACTGATGGACTGCTATCGCGCTATTGAAGCGGCCAGCCAGCAGATGCTGGAGGCCGCGCAAATGGCAGATTGGAACGAGGTGGTGCGCTATGAAGGCGCCTGCGGCGTCCTGATCGAGCAACTGCGCCAGCGTGCCCTGACCGAGACGATGACGGCGGCTGAGCGGACAGACAAAACCCGCATCATGCAGCAGATTCTGCGCAACGACGCGCAAGTGCGTCTGCTGATCGAGCCTTGGGTGGGGGAACTGGACAAACTGCTTGGCGCGCGTATGGCCAAGGAGATGCATTAAGGGGCGTGGTCAGACCTGCATGTTCATGATGTCGGTGTAAGCCTGCACCATGCGGTTGCGCACATGCAGCGTCGCCTGAAATCCGATTTGCGCTTTCTGGATGGCCACCATGGTCTGCTCCAGGCTGACCGCTGGGTTTTCCATCTGTACTTCGCGCTGGAGCCGGGCCGAGTCGTTTTGTGCTGCGCTAACGGAGCCAAGGGCGCTTGTGAGTGCGCCAGAGAAGCCACCCTCTGCAGCACCTTGCACCTGGGGGGAAGACAGGCGTGGCGCGAGGGTCGGCCGAATGCCGGCCGGCATGGTGTTGGGGGTGAGTCTGAGATCCATGGCGCTTATTTGCTTGGTGTGAGATGGATGCTAGCAAGCACACCGGCCTAACTTGAGCCAAAAGTAAGAGGTAAATACCGGGCTTTTCGGACTCAAGTTTCTGGCGCTGGGCAGAATAATCTCGGTCAGATTTGGTGCGATGCCGCGCCAAGATGAACCGGAAGATTCCATGGCCACCGCCCCTGCAATTCCAATCAACCCCACTTTGGGTCAGCGCCTCGCTGGCCTTGATCCGGCGCAGCGCATGCGCCTGGGGCTGGGCATTGCTGTTTTTGTGGTGATCGGCATCGTGGGCTTGATGATGGGCCGTCAGGCCGAATGGCGCGTCCTCTACAGCAACCTGGCCGACAAGGACGGCGGCGCCATCGTGGCGCAGCTGTCGCAAATGAACGTGCCTTACAAACACGCTGAAGGTGGCGGTGCCATTCTGGTGCCGGCCGACAAGGTCCATGACACGCGTTTGCGGCTGGCTTCTTTGGGGCTGCCCAAAGGCTCGGTGGCTGGCTTTGAGGTGATGGAGTCGAACCGCTTTGGCATGACCCAGTTCCAAGAGCGGCTCACCTTCCAGCGCGGCCTGGAGGGTGAGTTGACGCGATCCATTCAGGCGCTGTCCTCGGTTCAAAATGCCCGAGTGCACTTGGCATTGCCTAACCAGAATGGTTTTTTCAGGGAGCAGCAAAAGCCGTCAGCCTCTGTATTGCTCAGTTTGAGCCCCGGGCGCACGCTGGACCGGTCGCAATTGGCTGGCATCATTCACCTGGTCTCATCCAGCGTGCCTGAACTCACGCCGGCGGCGGTCAGCGTGCTGGACGATTCGGGCAAGCTGTTGTCCACACCGCCAGAAGGCGCCAATGGCGTGGGTGGCGATGCGCAACAAATGCAGGTGGTGCAACAGCTGGAGCAGCTTTACAGCCGCCGTATTCTGGATATTCTGGAGCCGGTTGTGGGACGTAACAACGTCAAGGCGCAAGTGACTGCCGAGCTTGATTTCTCACAGACCGAGTCCACCTCGGAGTCCCACAAGCCGAACCAGGCGCCGGACTCATCGGTGATTCGCAGCCAGCAGGTGGTAGAAAGCAGCAACGGCAGCACCAGCACCGCAGCCGGCGTGCCGGGCGCCACCACCAACCAGCCGCCAGCCGCCAGCAGTGCCCCCATCAATGGCGCCGCACAGGCCTTGACGCCAGCGGCCGGCAACGGCGCGGCGGCCAATACCGGCAGCAAGCGTGAATCCATCACCAATTACGAAGTGGACAAGACCGTGCGAGTGGTGCGGGGCGGCACGGGCGTGGTCAAGCGCATCAGCGCGGCCGTGGTGTTGAACCACCAAAGCGCCACGGACGCCAAGGGCAAGACCACCACCACGCCGCTGACCGACCAGCAAATTGAAAAAATGACCGCGTTGGTGCGCGAGACGATTGGCTTCAACAAGGACCGAGGGGACTCGGTCAACCTCATGAACGCGCCGTTTGCCCAGGAAAAGCAGGTACTGGTAGATTTGCCACTTTGGAAACAGCCAGAGGTACAAGACCTGGCCCGCAGCTTTGCCTGGCCCATCGGCACCCTGTTGTTTGGCGCCCTGGTGTTGCTGGGGGTGATTCGGCCCGCCATCAAGGCCTTGAGCAAGGCCACACCCCATGTCACCATGCCGACCCCTCAGCTCGACGCGCTGGAGTCTGACGAACCCGAGCGGCCCGTGTTGGCTGCGCCGGTGGCCAAGGCTCAGTTGCCATTGCCAACAACCAGCGAGTTGGCCCTGACCAATGCCCGCAAGCTGACGCTGGATAATCCGGCGGCAGTCGCCAATATCATGAAAACCTGGATCAATGGTGAGCCTGCAGCCTGATCCTCAAGCGTGATAAGCACATGTTGAATCCACCTGACAGGTTGCAAGACGCCGCCGTTTTGATGATGTCGCTCGGCGAGGAAGAGGCGGCGGCGGTCTTTAAATACCTGTCTCCCAAAGAGGTGCAGAAGCTTGGCGAGGCCATTGCCAAGACCAAGTCCATGACGCGCGAGCGGGTGGACGATGTGGTCGACCGGTTTACGGCCATCGCCGAGGCGCAGAGCCTGATGGTGTCGGACACCGGTGACTATGTGCGCTCCGTGCTCAAGCGCGCCCTGGGCGACGACAAGGCGGCGCTGCTGATCGACCGTATCCTGCACGGCAACGATATCTCGGGCATCGAAAGCTTGAAATGGATGGACCCGGCAAGCGTTTCTGAGCTGCTTCGCAATGAGCATCCACAAATTGTGGCTGCGATTCTGGTGCACGTTGACTTTGACCAGGCCGCAGCTATTTTGAAGTTCTTTACCGAGCGCCAGCGCAATGAAGTGATGCTGCGCATCGCCACCATGGAAGGTATTCAGCCTGCCGCTCTGAAAGACCTCAATGAGGTGCTTTTCAAGGTGCTGGCCGGATCAGAAGGGGCGCGCAAGTCCTCGCTGGGTGGTGTCAAGACGGCGGCCGAGATGATCAATCAGCTGGGCACTGCGCTGGAAGGAACCGTGATCGAGTCGATCCGCATCCACGACCCGGAGCTGGCCCAGAAGATCATGGACAAAATGT
>CALPLW020000278.1 GCA_943324505.2 Comamonas sp. lk | reverse complement strand
TGCCGCGTACCTCACCAAAAAACTCAGGGTTGGCCTTGAACAGGGCTGCATCAAACCTGAAACCATTGGAATTGCCGATGGAAGTGCTCTTGCCGCTAAACGATTGGTGGTTCATCATTCACTCCGTAAGTACAAATGAGTCTACATTGTAGAACTTGGCTGTCTTTTGGACAACATAGGCCGGCTTGCCGTTTATGCTTACGGCGACAGAACCCGTTTTCAGCCCATTTGCCCCCTAGGCTATACAGCTCAAGCAACTTAACAGGGCTGGGGGGTGTGGTGGTCACCCTGCCCGTCGAACTGCCCAGCGCTTGCAAGTTCAATCCACCAAAACGTCGAGGGTGGTGGAGAGTGCAACCGCCAGCTTCAAGATCAGCGCCAAGTTTGGCAGGTGCTGACCGCGTTCACACTAAAAAATTCAACGCCTTCTAGGTTGTCCTCAGTAAATCGACGACCTCAACCTCAAGGTGGTTGGCCAGACGCTCTTGCGCCAGGCCTTTTCCCAAACGAATTGAGCGCAAATTACGCGCTAGATCGGCTCTTAACTCGGCGGGGGTCTTTGTGTGCATAGGGGGCGAGGCAAACCCGCCCATGTGCTTTTGAGCTTTAGCGACTACCAGAAGCTCACGGAGCAGCGGCGCAATATCGCCGACGCACTGGCAATGCCGGGGATCGCCGACATAGAGTTTGAGCCGCCGCGTGTGACCATCCAAAGCCGGCCGGCTGATTTCTCATGATGTTTGTTCTCGACACCAACGTGGTGTCCGAGCTGCGCAAGGTCCGACTTGGCAAGGCCGATGCGAACGTGACGGCATGGACACTCGCCAGTTCGCTGATTCCAAGCCTACGGGAGTAACCCTCATCAATCCGTGGGAGATATCGCAACCCTTCCCCTCATGTCAGCCGTTAGACTCCTGACACACTTCGCAGGATTCAGCATGCAGCCGAAAAACCACTGGGAACACGTCTACGCAACCAAGAAGACCGAAAGTGTGAGTTGGTTTCAAGTACACGCCGAGCAATCAATGCGGCTCATTCGAGGAACGGGGGTTCCCTATTCAGCAGGAATCATCGACGTCGGCGGCGGGGCCTCAACACTCGTAGACGATCTTTTGAGCAGCGGCTATTGCGCAGTCTCGGTTCTTGATCTGGCAGCTGCGGCACTATCGGTCGCAAAGGCTCGCCTTGGCGAGCGAGCCAGTCAAGTGCAATGGACCGAAGGAGACATTACAAAAGTCTTGCTTCCTGTTCACGCCTTCGATGTTTGGCACGACCGCGCGGTCTTTCACTTTCTGACAAGCAAAGAAGACCGGGAAGCCTATGTCGACACGGTGCTTCGTTCTGTCAAACCTGGCGGTCACGTCATCGTCGCTACCTTTGCCGAAGATGGTCCGATCCAATGCAGTGGCTTGCCAGTCATGCGGTACGGGCCGAGCGACCTGCACGCCGAGTTCGGTTCGCCGTTTTCCCTCGTTCGGCATGAACGCGAAGAACACCACACACCATTCGGCACAGTACAGAAGTTTGTGTACTGTTACTGCAGAAAGTTGCCCTCTTGAGCCGCTTAGCAAACCAGCGCAGGCCATGTCAAAAATAGCAAAAATAGCGATCACGGTTGTGCTTTACCTGATTTTTAAGGCCTGCACAGAGTATGTTTGGCCGGCCTGAAGCTCACCTAAATCGGTAGCAGCCCCGCCAGCGCTTGCCCCGTGTGGGTCCGCCGTTTGACCACGCCTTCGGGCGTGGCCGCCGCCACCACCCGGCCGCCGGCCTTGCCGCCGTCGGGCCCCAGGTCCAGCACCCAATCGGCCTCGGCGATCACATCCAGGTCGTGCTCAATCACCACCACGCTGTGGCCGCCGTCCACCAACCGGTGCAGCACCTTGATCAGCTTGTCGACATCGGCCATGTGCAGGCCGACCGTGGGTTCGTCCAGCACGTACAGGGTGTGCGGCGCCTTGTTGCCGCGCCGGCCAATGTCGTCGCGCACTTTGGACAGTTCTGTCACCAGCTTGATGCGCTGCGCCTCGCCGCCGCTCAGCGTGGGCGAGGGTTGGCCCAGGGTCAGGTAGCCCAGGCCAACGTCTTGCAGCAGCTGCACCGGGTGGCTGATGTTGGGCATGGCGGCAAAGAAGACCACGGCCTCGTCCACCTCCATCTGCAGCACCTCGCCGATGTTTTTGCCACGCCATGTCACTGCCTGGGTTTCGGGGTTGAAGCGGGCGCCCTTGCAGGTCTCGCACAGCACCTTCACGTCTGGCAAAAAGCTCATGGCCACGGTGCGGATGCCCTGCCCTTCGCAGCTCGGGCAACGGCCTTCGCCGGTGTTGAAGCTGAAGCGGTTGGCGGCGTAGCCGCGCGCCTTGGCCTCGAGCGTGTCGGCAAACAGCTTGCGGATGATGTCCCAGAAGCCAATGTAGGTGGCCGGGCAGCTGCGCGGCGTTTTGCCGATCGGGGTTTGGTCCACCTCCAGCACGCGGTCGATGCCCTCAAACCCGGTAACGCCGGTGCAGCCGGTCCAGGCCAGTGCCTCGCCTGCGGCCAGCGCGTCGCGCCCGGCCTTGGTGCTGCGTTTTTGCACGGCCATCTGCACGTTGGCCAGTAGCACATCGCGCGCCAGCGTTGATTTGCCCGAGCCCGAGACGCCAGTCACCGCCACCAGCCGCTGGAGCGGGATCTTGGCGGTGACGTTTTGCAGGTTGTGCAGCTTGGCACCCTGCACGGTGAGCCAGCCCGCCCCATCGGCGGCGCCAGCGTCAACCACGCGCCGCAATCCCAGTGGGTGTTGCATGGCGTGCAGCAGGTAGCGCCCGGTTTGCGACTCGGCCGCCGCCTGCACGTCAGCCACCGAGCCCTGCGCCACCAGGCGGCCGCCGCGCTTGCCCGCGCTCGGCCCGATGTCGATGATGTGCTCGGCATGGCGGATGGTGTCCACATCGTGTTCCACCACCACCAGGGTATTGCCCTTGTCGCTCAGGCTTTGCAGGGCATCGAGCAGGATGCGGTTGTCCCGCGCGTGCAGGCCGATGGTGGGCTCATCAAGCACATAGCACACGCCTTGCAGGTTGCTGCCCAGTTGGGCCGCCAGCCGGATGCGCTGGGCCTCGCCGCCGCTGAGCGTGGGTGCGCCCCGGTCCAGCGTCAGGTAACCCAAGCCGACCTGCTCCAGAAACTCCAGTCGGCTGCGAATCTCGGGGATCAGGTCGCGCGCGATGTCGGTCTCGCGCTGGCTCAAGGTGTTGCCCTGCAGCGTCTGCACCCACTGCCGCACGTCGGTCACGCTCAAGGCTGCAATGTCGGCAATGCCAACGCCGCCAAATCGCACGGCGCGCGCTGTGGCGTTGAGCCGGGTGCCGGCACAGGCCGGGCAGGCGGCATCCAACAGGTCTTCCACATCAGGCTCGGCAAAGGTCTGTTCCCGGCCGCCGTGGTCGTCGTCACGCACCGAGTCGTCAAACACCTTGCGCTGGTCCTTGTTCAGCTTGACGCCAGTGCCAACGCACTCCGGGCACCAGCCGTGCTTGCTGTTGTAAGAAAACAGGCGTGGGTCCAGCTCGGCGTAGCTGGTGCTGCACACCGGGCAGGCGCGCCGGCTGGAGAACGCATGCAAGCGGCCAATGCCGGCGGTGGGCTGGCCGGCTTGCATCGCGGCCTGCAAACCGCCCAGGTCGCTCAGCACGTGCAGCACGCCCTTGCCGTGGGTGAGGGTGGTGGCCAGCGCCTGGCGCAGCTGGGCCTCTTGCTCAGGCTGCACCGTGAGGCTGAACACCGGCAACTCGATGGTGTGTTCTTTGAAGCGGTCGATTCGCGGGAAGCCGGTGGTCGGCAAAAAATTACCGTCCACCCGCAAGTGGGTAAAGCCACGCGGCCGGGCCCAGTCGGCCAGCTCGGTGTAAACGCCCTTGCGGTTCATCACCAGCGGTGCCAACAGGCCGATGTGCTGGCCACGAAAGGTTTTGAGCAGCTGGGCGGCGATGCTGTCGGGGGTTTGCGGGGCCACCGGCGTGCCGTCACGTACACAATGCTGGGTGCCGAGCTTGACGTACAGCAGGCGCAAAAAATGCCAGACCTCGGTGGTGGTACCCACCGTGGACTTGCGTCCGCCGCGCGACAGGCGCTGCTCGATGGCCACCGTGGGCGGGATGCCGTACACCGCGTCCACTTCGGGTCGGCCGGCCGGCTGCACGATGCTGCGCGCATAGGCGTTGAGCGACTCCAGGTAGCGGCGCTGACCTTCGTTGAACAGGATGTCAAAAGCCAGCGTCGATTTGCCCGAGCCTGACACCCCGGTGATGACGCTGAACTTGCCGCGCGGAATGTCCACGCTGAGCGACTTGAGGTTGTGCTCACGCGCGTTCACGATCTGGATGCTGTCCGATGCGCCCGAACTCTGGGCCACCGGCAGCGTCTGGCGCACAAAGGCATAGGGCGCCGCGCCTTCGCGCACCGCATGCACTTGCGCCGTGGTCTGCGCATACTCGCGCAGCGCCTGCCCGGTGTGCGAGCCGGGGTGGGCCATCAGGTCGGCCGGCGTGCCAAAGGCCACGAGTTCGCCGCCGGCCTCGCCGCCCTCAGGGCCGAGGTCGATCAGCCAGTCGCTGGCGCGGATCACATCCAGGTTGTGCTCGATCACCAGCAGCGAATGACCGGCATCCAGCAGCTTGCGCAGGGCCCGCATCAGCTTGGCGATGTCGTCAAAGTGCAGGCCGGTGGTGGGCTCATCAAACATGAACAGGCAACCCCGCCGCGCTGTCGCCTGGCGGCTGGCGCTGCCCGCTTTGGCGGCATCGGCCAGAAAGCCGGCGAGCTTGAGGCGCTGCGCCTCGCCGCCCGACAGGGTGGGCACCGGCTGGCCCAGCTTCACGTACTCCAGCCCGACATCCACAATCGGCTGCAGGGCACGGATCACATCGGCATCTTTGGCAAACAGGGCGGCGGCTTCGCTCACTGTCAGGTCCAGCACATCGGCCACGTTCAGCTGCCGGAAATTGGAGTCTGACCCCAATTGACGTTCAATCACCAC
>CALPLW020000277.1 GCA_943324505.2 Comamonas sp. lk | reverse complement strand
TGTGCAATCATGGATTTTCAGTCTGACGAGTAAGCGCCGGTGGCAATGCCGCCGGCGCGCGTCTGGCTATTACTTACTGGGGAGCGGCGACGAACTTGCCACCCTGGACCATTAGGAAGGTGGCGCCGTAGTTCGGAATGCGGTCCACGTAGCTGTACTTGCCTGATCCGACCACCACCGGTACATCCTTGGTCTTGGTCAGAGCGTCACGGATGGACTCACGCGTTGGGTTGGGGCCGGCGGCCTTGATCGCGGTAGCCACCACGTTCATGTAGCTGTAGCCCAGAGCGGCCCAGTTGTCGGCGTCCTTGCCAGTCTTAGCCTTGTAGGCTGCGGCGAATGCTCGGCCTGCCGGTGTGCTGCCGCCGGGCATCCAGTCCGATCCGAAGATCAGGCCTTCGACCGCCGCACCGCCAATTTCGATCAGTTGCGGAGATGAAAGTCCGGACTGACCCATCAGCTTGACACTGGGTGGGAGTCCAGCCTGCTTCAACTGAATCGCCATGTTGGCGGCACTCGGCCCAAGTGTGAATAGAACCACGCACTCAGGCTTGGAAGCCACGATGCGGGTTGCGATGGTCGAGAAATCGGAGTCGGCCTGCTTGATGCCGGTGCGCTCGACGATCTTCAAGCCGCGCTTCTCAACGTGTTCCACGAACACTCTCTCGAGGTCGACGTAAGCTTCATTGTCAGTGAAACGCACCGTGGCGCAAGATTTGACCTTGGCAACGTTCATGACGTAATCGCCAAGAGGCGGCATGGTGACCGCGCCAGGCTGTGCCGAAATGAAACCCCATGGCCCGGCTGCGAGCATCGCTACCGCATTGGTCATAGCTTTCAAACCGATTTTGGCGTCGTTGGCAACGCCAGCAGACGGGATGGCCTCCGGCGCCGTTGTGGGGCCCAGAATGAACAGTACGTTCGGGTCAGCTGCGTACCGTGTCACTGCTGCCATTGCCTGGGGCCGCGCCGAGGCGCTGTCGGCCACCTCATAGACGATCTTGTCAGCGCCCAGGAAGTTTTTGGCGTTCAGCTCGTCGGCGGCAAACTTCATGCCATCGGACGCCGGAACGCCCACAAATGCGGCTCCACCGGTGAGCGCCTGCAATATGACGATTTTGCGATCAGCTGCCAGAGCCGCGTGCGATGCGACCGCCATACCGGCCACCAAGGTGAGAACTTTGAAAACTTTTCTCTTTGAGCTCATGTTTGTGTCTCCTGTGTTGTTGAACAAAAAATTCTGCATGCGTGATTATATTTTTTACGTACTATGCGTATATTCCGGTGCGGTGTCAAGCGTGTTTACGCGTATTCCGACTGAAGCACTGGACGTGGTGTGCACGAAATGTATTCCGCAAGGACGTCACCCTGCACCGTGACGTGGCCGCGCATCAAGGTGTAGGCTTCATCGGCCTTGCCGGCTGAAATCAGGCTCAGCAGTGCCTTGTGGTCGTCGTTGTTGGCTTCAGGACGCCCTTTGGAGCGCAGCTGAAACATGCGATAAGGGTTGAGGCGGACAGCCAGGTTTCGGGTGGTCTCGAACAAAACGTCGTTATGGGTGGCGCGCCAGACAGCCACATGAAAACGGATGCCCTGATGCCCGAATTCTTCCTCGTCACCGGCCGCCAGCGCTGCGTCGGAAGCAGCTTGGATTGCCACCAGCGTCTCGGTCTCTTGGATCGTGATGCGCCGTGCCGCAAAGCGTGCACAAACCGCCTCAAGTTCCGAGAGTGTTTCGAACATTTGGATCAGTCGGCGGACATCGAGCGGTGCCACGACGGCCCGCTGGCGCGACGGTTTTTCAACCAGACCGGCTTCAATCAGTTGCAGCAGCGCTTCGCGCACCGGTGTTCTGGAAACCGAGAACCGGCGAGCAATCGCATCTTCATCCAGGGGAGCTGCCGGAGCCAGCAGTCCAGCAAAAATCTCTTTTTCCAAGGCGCTGCGCACAATTTCGCATTGGGTCAGTTTCTTTTCATCTTGGGTTTTGACGCGGCCGCGCGATCGCCCCAATTTCGGGCCTTCTACGGCCGTCCGTGCGGAAAAACGGGGGGGTGCTTGATCCATCATCGGCTATCCAATATATCGGTGACTACTTGATTTTATATAATTTTTCACTATGATGATGAAAAATGCCATTGTGAAACATCCGACCTCATCAAGCAAGCCCAGCATGCTGACCTTTCCGCACTTTGTGCCTCACTTCGACCGTGCGCACTGGACGCTCCCATTTGTGCTCGAACACCAAGCGGTGCATCGAGCGCAGCGCCCTTTCCTGTCCTGGACAGATGAAGGGCCGCCTTTGTCATTCTCTCAAATGAATGCCAAAGTCAATCGGCTCGCCCATGGGCTGGCCGATTTTGGCGTGCATCGAGGCGACCGGGTGTGCATCCTTTTGCCAAACTGTCTTGAATTTATCTTTATCTGGTTCGCTCTGAATAAACTAGGGGCCGTCGAGGTTGCCATCAGCGATGCGTACAAAGGGAGCTTCCTTGCTCACCCCCTGCATTTGGCGCAGTCCCATACGCTGGTCACCACGCGAGCATTGGCGCAGCGACTGCTCGACATCGAAGACCAAATACCGATCCAACGGATTATTCTGGTCGACGAGCCGGGTTGTGATCCAAATTTGGCTGCGCCCGCTTTTCGCCGGATCAGTCTGCATCGTTTTGCTGACATTTTTTCGGACAACACCGCCAACCCGCCCGCTGTGGTGACTCCTCAGGATCCCGCGGCTGTGCTGCTGACCTCTGGCACGACTGGTCCGTCCAAAGGCGTTGTGATGCCTCACTCGCAGTTCTATTTCTTCGCCGAGGAGGACGTGCAACTGACACGTTTGACAGAAGACGACGTGTATATGACGGGCTTCCCCTTGTTTCATGGCAATGCGCAGTTTTTGACGGTTTACCCCTGCTTGATTGCAGGCGCTCACTGTGTCGTTTATCCCCGTTTCAGTGCTTCAGACTGGGCTGGCCGGGCGCGCCGCAGCGGTGCGACCGTGACCAATCTGTTGGGCGCGACGTTGGCCTTCATTTGTGCACAAAAGCCATCCGATAACGATCGAGCGCACCGCATTCGTTGCATCTATGCCGCGCCCCTGGCGACCGACCTAGCCGGGCCGTTTTCCGAAAGGTTTGGCGTCAGGGAATTCGTGGATGGGTTTGGGCAAACCGAGATCTCCAATGTCTTCATGACGCCGCCCGGTGCTGCGCGTCCCCCGGGCGCAAGCGGCGTGCTGGTGGATCAGTGGTTTGAGATCAAGTTGGTGGATCCCGAAACCGGCGATGAGGTGGCGCCTGGACAGGCCGGTGAGTTGTTGGTACGTCACAAGCAACCGGGAATTATTTCAACTGAGTACCTGGGGATGCCCGACAAGACCATCGAGTCGAGAAGGGATTTGTGGTTTCACACCGGCGACGCGCTCAAACGGGACGAACAAGGTTGGTATTATTTCGTTGACCGGGTCAAGGACGCGCTGCGCAGACGTGGTGAAAACATTTCGTCATTTGAAGTTGAAGCAGTCTTGCGGAGCCACCCGGATGTCTCGGACTGCGCTGTGATCGGCGTTGCTGCCGACCAGGAGGCTGGCGAAGACGAAGTGATGGCCTACATCGTGCCGCGTTTAGGCACAAGCCCTAACTTTGGTGATCTGGCGGCTTGGTGCGATGCCCGCATGCCAGCCTTCATGATCCCGCGTTATTTTGATACCCTGAGCGAGTTGCCACGAACACCCACCGAGAAGGTTCGAAAGAAGGAGCTGCGCGAGCGTGGTCTGGGACCGCAGACGTGGGACAGAACTCGGCATGGCGTTGCAGGGGCCGGCAAGACTGGTGCTGATCCAGCCAGGGCAGCATGATGTCAAACCCCCTCACGAGCCACAGCGAATGCATCTTGCTGACAACCCACGCCAAGGTCGCGCTGGTTACCTTGAATCGTCCGCAGGTCGGCAATGCGTTCAATGATGCGATTCGGACCGAATTGCCCCGCTTGATCGAGGCACTGGATGGCGATGACATGTATGCCGCAATTGTGATCACCGGGGCTGGGGAGCGTGGATTTTGCGTTGGTGCAGATATCAAGGAGAGTCGCACGATCGGCACTTCGGTGCAGGAGCGCCGGCGCATGAATAGCAATGCCTGGATTGATCGAATCGCGGGGCGCTCCAAACCATTGATTGCTGCGATTCATGGCTACTGCCTGGGCGGCGGGCTAGAGTTGGCGCTGGCCTGTGACCTCCGCATGGCTGCGCCGGGCGCTGTATTTGGCTTGCCAGAGACTGGCTTGGGTTTGATTCCGGGGGGGGGAGGCACCCAACGCTTACCCCGCGTCATTGGACTGGGGCGAGCACTTGACATGATTTTGACGGGTGACCGAGTCAACAGTGACGAGGCCCTCCGCATGGGACTAGTGACCCGGATGACTTCGGGTGCAGACACCTTGGTGGCGGAGGCTTTGGCAGTCGCTGCACGTATTGCGGTGAGGCCGCCGACCGCCAGTGCTTACGCAAAGGAAGCAGCCAAGGCTGGATTGGAAATGGATTTGCAAGCTGGACTCAATCTGGAGAAAACGCTTTTCTCACTGTTGATGAGCACTGCCGACCGCGCCGAGGCGGCAGCAGCATTTCGGGACAAGCGTGAGCCAAGATTTACTGGGAATTGATTGGAACTTATGATGACAGATAAGCACATCGTGGTTGTTGGTGCCGGGTTGATGGGCACCGGCATTACTCACGCTTTTTTGGCTAGTGGGCATCACGTTACATTGGTAGATACCAATGGAAACGCGTTAGATCAAGCGCGGCAATCCATCACCAAGATTTTTGGCGACGGTGTGCGGCTTGGCAAGACGACCGAGGCTGATGTGGCAGATGCGTTGGCTCGAATGACGTGCGCCGAACACCTGCGGGGCGCATCTGGCGACACTGCCCTTGTTATGGAGACGGTGACCGAGAGCCTGGTGATCAAGCAGGCGATTGTCCGCGAGGCTGAAGCCTGTTTCAAGGCGGGCACGGTGATTGCCACCAACACGTCGGC
>CALPLW020000276.1 GCA_943324505.2 Comamonas sp. lk | reverse complement strand
GCGGCGCCAGCGGCATGCTGGGCGCTGGCATCGTGGCGCAAGCCGCGCCAGACGGCTATACCCTGCTGCTGGGCAACATTGCCTCCTTGGCCAGCAATGTCGGCATCTACGACAAGATGCCCTATGACCCGCGCAAAGACTTCACCCACATCGTGCGCACGGTGGACGTCAATTACGTGCTGGTGGTCCACCCCAGCCTGCCAGTAAAAACGGTGGCTGAGCTGCTGCAATACGCCAAGGCCAACCCGGGCAAGCTGTCCTACGGCTCGGCCGGCAGCGGCAGCTTGCCTCATCTGGGTACCGAACTGCTCAAGGCCCAGGCCGGCATCGACATGGTGCATGTGCCTTACAAAGGCGGCGGCCCCATGGTCACCGATGCCCTGGGGGGTCAAATCCAAGTGGTGCTTGGTGACCAGGCTAACCTGATGCCGCACGTACAAACCGGCAGGCTGCGGGCGCTGGCAGTGGCCACCACCAAGCGATCGGCCAACGCCCCCGCCATTCCTACCATCGCTGAGAGCGGCTTGCCCGGCTTTGATGCCACGGCTTGGCAGGGCTTGGTAGGCCCGGTGGGCATGAACCCCGATGTGGTCAAGAAAATCAACGAGGCCTTCAACAAGGTGATGACCACACCAGCCGTGCACGACAAGCTGGTAGCGGGCGGTTTGGAGCCCATGGGTGGCACACCGCAGCAGTTTGGCCGTTTCATCGACGCCGAAATCACCAAGTGGACCAAAATCGCGAAGGATGTGGGGGTGAAGGCCGAGTGAGTGTGCTGATGCGGCGTGACGGGCCGACTAAATTCAGGGCGGCTGTACTCTAAAAAGTGGCCTGCACCGCCGCGCGCAGCTCAGGCGTGACGTCGGGCAGCACCCCAAACCACGACTGGAACGCGGGTCGGGCTTGATTGAGCAGCATGCCTAAACCATTGACCGTGCGGTGGCCGCGCATCCGGGCTTGCGCCAGCAGGGGTGTTTCCAGCGGGATATAGACCGCATCCGACACCATAGCCTCCAGCGGCAGCGCGTCCAACGCCACATCCAGTGGTGCCTGGCCGTGCATGCCCAGCGAGGTGGTGTTGACCAGCAGGCTCACGCCTGCCATGGCTTCATTGCGCTCGGCCCAGGGCACCACCTTGACCCGGTCGCCAAAGTCATCGGCCAGGGCTTGCGCGCGCTCCAGGGTGCGATTGGTGATGTGTAACTCAGGCGCGCCTTCATCCAGCAGGGCCACCACAATAGCCCTGGCCGCGCCGCCGGCGCCCAACACCAATGCCGGCCCGGCATCACCGCGCCAGGTGGCGTCGGCATCACGCAGGCTTTGGATGTAGCCGGCGCCGTCGTTGTTCATGCCCAGCAGGCGTCCGTCGGGCTGCACAACGATGGTGTTGATGGCGGCCACCCGTCGCGCGGCTGGGTGCAGCTCGTCCATGAAGCGCATGGCGCTCTCTTTGTGCGGCACGGTCACATTGCAGCCGGCAAAACCCAGGGCGGCCAGGCCACGGATGGCCGCCTCCAGCCGCTCCGGCTGAACCGGCAGCTGCACATAGGCGCCCTTGAGCCCGTACTTGGCGATCCAATGGTTGTGGATGGCGGGCGAGCGGGTGTGCGCTACCGGCCACCCCATCACGCCAGCCAGTACAAACGGTGAATCGGACATAAGTAGGGCTCCTTGTAGTGGCTTTGGTGGGTCAGGTTATTCGGGCCGCTGCGGCAGTTACCTAGCCGTCGCGACAAAGACGTGCCAGATGGCGAAACTTCAGCCCATCGCGATTATCATGGGATTCTGGCGGTGTTCAGCCCGGATAATTTTTAGTAAAACAGGCCCGTAGTCCTTGATAGCTATGACTCTATAGCTATTTTTTTGATAGCAAAACCCCTCAGAACCCCAATGCCATGAACGACAGACACGCTCCGCTAGCCTCGCCGCTTGGTGCTCGCACCTACTCCATGGCCTACCTGACGGCCCGCCGCTGCGGCGCGCCCGAGGCGGTGCGCATTGCGGCTGCTACCGGTTATGGCTTTGTTGGCCTGCGCCTGTGGCCGAACGCCCCAGGCACGCCATATCAGCACCTGCTGAGTGACGTTGCGCTGATGCGTGAGACCCTGGCCGCCTGCCGCGACACCGGTGTGGGCGTGTTTGACTTGGAGATCGTGCGCATCGGCGAGGTCTTTGACCCCCGGCAGTACCTGCCTCTGTTCGAGGCCGGCGCCGCACTAGGCGCGCGCGCCGTGCTCGTTGCCGGTGACGACACCGACCCGGCCCGCCTGGCCACCAGCTATGCCCGGCTGTGCGAGCTGATGGCGCCGTTTGGCCTGACGGCCGACCTGGAGTTCATGCCCTGGACGGCGGTGCCCGACGCCCGCAGTGCCTTGGCGCTGGTCGAAGCCGCGGGCAGCCCGGGCAACGCCGGCATTTTGGTTGATGCGCTGCACTTTGGCCGCTCCCACACCACACTGGACGACATTCGAGCCATCCCGCGCAGCCTGCTGCACTATGCCCAGATCTGTGACGGCGAGGCCGGCACGCACTTCAGCACCGAGCAGTTGCTGCACACCGCCCGTTGCGAGCGGCTCATGCCGGGTGAGGGCAACATCGACCTCTTGGGCCTGTTTGCCGCCCTGCCGCCAGATCTGCCGGTGAGCGTCGAGATGGTGCACCTGCTGCGCGAAGCAGTCACGCCAGCGCAGGCCTGGGCCGCTGAATGTCTGGCGGCCAGTCGACCCTTCCTGTAGCTCACGACGGGGATTGCATGGAGGCCGCAGCCGCCTCACTAAAATGGACCGATGCTGCTTCGACGTGACCGACTGATCCCCGCCATCGTTGCCAGCCCACTCTTCCTTCAAAACCTCGATTCCTCGGTGATGGTTACGGCGCTGCCTAGCATTGCCACCTCACTGGCGGTGCCGCCGCTCCACCTGAACCTGGCCATCACCGCCTATCTGCTCAGCCTGGCGGTGTTTCTGCCACTCAGCGGTTGGCTGGCCGACCGGCTTGGCGCGCGGCGGGTATTTTGTATGGCGATTGCGCTGTTTTCGCTCGCCTCCACCCTGTGCGGCTTGGCCAGCAGCCTGCCCGAGCTGGTGGTGTTTCGTATCCTGCAAGGAATGGGCGGTGCCATGATGGTGCCGGTGGGCCGCCTGATCCTGTTACGGGCTGTGCCCCCGGAAGGCATGGTAGCGGCCATGGTTTGGTTCACCGTGCCGCCCGTCATTGGGCGCATGATGGGTCCCTTGTTTGGCGGGGCCATCGTGACCTATGCCAACTGGCGCTGGATTTTTTTGGTCAACATCCCTTTCGGGCTATTGGCGATTGCACTCACGCTGGCTTTTGTGCGTGACGACCCGCCGGCGGTTGACCCGGTGCCTTTTGACTTTGGTGGTTTCGGCTTGATGGCATTGGGCCTGAGTTTGATGCTGGGCGCACTGGAAACTGCTGGGCGCGCCATGGTGCCCGTGGCGGTGTCCTGGCTGGCGGCGCTGCTGGGTGCGGTGCTGCTGTGGCTTTACACGCGCCATGGCCGCCAACGTGCCCATCCCCTGATTGACCTGGCTATCCTGCGCCACCGCACCTTTCGTTTGTCGGTGTTTGGCGGCCTGCCGCTGCGCATCGCTATCGGAGCCGCGCCATTTTTACTGCCGCTGATGCTGCAGCTGGGCTTTGGCCTGTCGCCCTTGGCGTCCGGCATGCTGACGATGGCCACCTCGGTAGGCGCCCTGGGCACGCGGGTGGTGATGGCCCAGGCCATCCGGCGATTTGGTTTTCGCAGCCTGCTAATCGGTGCTGCGGTGCTCAGCAGCTTGTTTTACCTGGGTTACAGCCTATTCACGCCGGCCACACCGCATTTGCTCTTGTTTGTGGTGCTGATGCTGAGCGGTTTGGTCACCTCAATGTGCATGATCTGTCTGGGCACGCTGGGCTTCTCGGAAATCCCCGCCTCCCGCATGAGCCATGCCACCGCCCTCTCCACCATGGCGCAGCAGGTTTCGTTGAGCTTTGGCGTGGTGCTGGGGGCCGCCTTGCTGGGAGCCGCGTCCTTTTGGCATGGTGGCAATGGCATAGATCTACAGGCCGGCGATTTCTCGCCCGCATTCATTGTTCTCGGGCTGGTCAATGTGCTGTCGCTGTGGTGGTTTGTGCGGCTCGATCCACAAGAGGGCGCGCAGATGCGCTGAGCTAGGCCATCCGTTGCCGGATAAACCGCGCCGCCTGGTCCAGCGCCGCACGTCCCTCGGGCAGGTAGCGCGCCATCACAGGGAAGGCGTGCGGTGTGTGGCCCCATTCCAGCAGTTCGACCTGGCCGCCCGCGGCCAGCATCTGCTGCTGTAGCCGCCGCGCATCTTCAATCAGAATTTCTGCGCGGCTGGCAACCAGAAGGCAGGGCGGCAGGCCAGCCAAAGGGCCAAACAGCGGCGACAGCCGGGCATCGTCCAGCGCCATGCCAGGCGCGTACAGGGCGGCGGCCTCGTCCAGCACCTGTTGCGACAACATCACATCAGAAGCCGCATTGGCCAGGCGCGACGGGCTATGGCCCGTCAAATCCAGCCAGGGCGAAAACAGCAGCAGGGCGGTTGGCGGCGGCAGGCCCTGGGCCTGGATGGCCTGTGCCGTGCCCAGCGCCAGGTTACCGCCGGCGCTGTCACCGCCCAGCAGCAGGCGCTGCGCCGGGATTCCCTGCGCCAGCAGCGCACGGTACACCGCCAAGGCGTCGTCCAGTGCTGCTGGAAACGGGTGCTCGGGCGCCAGCCGGTAGTCCACCATCAGCAGCCGGATCTGCGCCCGCTGTGCCAGTTGGGCTGCCAAGTCACGGTGGCTGTTCAGCCCGCCCATTACAAAGGCCCCGCCGTGCAGGTAAAGGCAGATTGGCGCAGTATCTGGCTTGGCCAGGCTGCCGGGCGTTACCCACTCCACGGGCAGGCCGGCCAACTGCTCAGCCTTGATTTGCACGGCCGGCCCCGGTTTGCTGCGGTCTGCGGCCAGAAAGCGGCGGTTACGCCGAAACCGGTGCTCGGCACTCAGCTTTGCACTGTTGCGC
>CALPLW020000275.1 GCA_943324505.2 Comamonas sp. lk | reverse complement strand
TGGAGGCTAGCAAACTCCGAGTACAGCGTGATGTCGCTGCTGCTGTCCGTCACCACCACGTTGATGCCGAGTTCGATGTGCAGCAATCCGGGAATCTGACCGCGCAAGGCCTCAATCTTCGCCTTTATAAGGCGGGCATTGCTGACTTTGTCGTTGCCATGCGCTGAGTCCTTCAATCGCCAAAAAACAATGTGTTTGATCATGGTTCGCCGTCCTTTGTTAGAAGCTGCCCGGATAGGCGCCACCATCGGCCAGGATGTTCTGTCCGGTGATGTAACTCGCATGCTGACTGCAGATAAAGGCGCAAATGGCGCCAAACTCTTCCGTCGTTCCCAAGCGGCCGGCGGGAATGGATTGGCGCCGCCGCTCCAGCACCATGTCGATGGTCTGTCCAGGCTTCTGCGCGGCTGCTTCGACCGTCTTTCTCAGCCGGTCGGTGTCAAAGGCGCCGGGCAGCAGGTTGTTGATGGTGACGTTGGCCTCGGCCAATGGACTGCGGGCCAGTCCGGCCACGAAGCCGGTCAACCCGCTTCGGGCGCCACTGCTCAGCCCAAGGTTGTCGATCGGCGCCTTGACGGTGGTCGATGTGATGTTGATGATCCGGCCAAACCGGCGATCAGCCATACCATCCACGGTGGCCTTGATCAATTCGATCGGCGTCAGCATATTGGCATCAACGGCGGCGATCCAGTCGTCGCGTTGCCAATCGCGAAAGTCACCCGGCGGCGGTCCACCCGCGTTGGTGATCACGATGTCGAAATTGGTGCCCGGCCCGCCCGCTTGGGCAAAAACAGCAGCGCGCCCGGCGCCCGAGGTGATGTCGGCGGCCACACCGATGACCCGTTGTGCCAAGGCATCCACCCGCAACCCTTGCAGTCGCTGCACGGCCAACTGCAACGGTCCTTCGGTCCGAGCGACCACCACCACGCTAGCACCTTCCCGCACCAGAGCCTCCGCGCAGCCGTAGCCCAAACCCTTGCTGGCCCCACACACCAGGGCCCACCGGCCTTTGATACCCAAATCCATGACTCATCTCCCCTTCTTCACATGAAACACATTCTCTTGCACTTGGCCCAACATCCGTCACTGACAAAGCTAAGAACTCAATCGCTTCCTGGCGCGCACGGGTTGCTCAGCGCTGGCAAGCTGCTGCAATTGCTCCGGTCCGTGAAACGGGTACAAATCTTGAGACTCCAGCACCAGAAGGCGATCGTTGATTTTGCGCAAGAAGCCAAAGGCCACCGCCTGCTCACGCGCTGGGATATCGAGCAACATGGCTTCATGAACCAGCAAGCTCAATTCATTGCAGTCGCGGGCAAGTTCCAGACCGGCTGGCGTCAGGGTAACCATCACTGTACGGTTGTCCTGTCTGGAGCGCCGCCGTCTGATGAGCCGCTTTTTGTGCAGGCCCTGCAACTGGCTTGATATGGTGGACTGCGGCAGGACCATCAGTTCACCCAACTCGCCCGTGCGCAATTCTTTTTTTTCGAGCAGCAAGACCAGGATCCGGGCTGAAAAATGATTCAGGTCATGCTCTCGAAAATGCCGGTTACCAATGGTCGCCACCCGTGCGCTGGCCACGTGCACCAGAAAAGTCAGCCGATCGGCCAAAGCCACCGCCGGCTGCGCGACGGCGGCTGGCGCGGGCTTTGCCATCGCTGGCGTCCGGGTGGCCATGATCAGGCCGGCTGGTCCGGGCCACCCGAAGGCGCCATGAACCCAGCGACCGTCTTGTGGAAATGCTGGACCGCTGGCTCGTTGCGGCCAATCGTGAACGCGGTGTTGGCGCCCGACTTCAGTCCAGCCTGAACGCCAGCACCGATCACATAATCTTCGTCGCGTACTGCCTGCAAGACGATCTGGCTGAAAGCCTCGGTGGCCTGCTTCTCTTGCTCAGTCACCGGTCGTTTGGCCGCCAATACGGATTGCCGGGTCACGGTCGTATCAGGGGTAGGTCCGGGGAAAACCTGACTGACCAGACAGTGGTCTCCCAGCACGCCCGATATGGCCAAGTTGGGAAAGCCAAGGTGAATGCGGCGAATATGGGTTTCCGGCTCCCATTGGACCTCAGGTGTGCCGGGCAGGTCAGCCAAACTGCGCCGTCCAAACACGATCCGCTGGTGCGGGCCGTAGGTGTCGTGCAATGTGAGGTTGCCAATGGTGAATTTACCAACCGTGTTGACGTGCACCGTGTTGTGATGATACGACTCCAAGTAACCCTCCCAAGCCACTTTCCAGCTCGGTCCAGGTATGTCACGCTGATCGTAGAGATACCAGCGGTCCAGATTAAGGGTGTCCAGCTGCGTGGAAAAATCACCCAGCCAGTCATCAATCTGGAAGGGCTCGCCAGGCGTCAACTTCACCCAAATGAGTCCGGAGCGTTCGGCACAAGCCAATTCGGTCAGCGAATGGGTTTCAGCACTCACCTCACCAAAAGTTGAGGCGCCGTAGAGGCCGGTCAGTTTGCCTTGAATATCATATTGCCAGGCGTGGTAGGGGCAGACAAATCGCTCGGCCTTCCCGGCGCCGTGCTGGCACAGCTGGGCGCCTCGATGGCGGCAAGCATTCAGAAAAGCTCGTGCCACACCGTCGGCGCCGCGTACCAGAATGAGGGGGACCTCCATCACCGTCATGGCCCGGTAACTTTTCGGCTCTGGCAACTCCAAGCTTAGGGCTAAAGCCAACGGCAAGTGCTTGAACAGCCGGTCGACTTCCTTTTTGTATTGATCGGGATCGACGTAGGACGCCAACGGTTGGCTCAAGGTGTCAGCCGCTTGGTCAGTCCCTTTGGTCTTGAGGTGGTTAAGCGCACGCTTGACCAAGGCCATCGATTCACTGTCTACTGCCATGCTTGTTCCCCTGATTTATCTTGCTGAATCCGTTGATCTAGCCGCTGATCCATCCGCCTCAAGCCCCACTCCCGTGTTCGCGCTCAAACGCCTGCCAAGCTGGCAGCGACTCCGGAAAGTCTGCCGGCAGCTGGTTGCCGCCCATAGTGACCCGCGTCGTGCTGTTGAACACATGGGTGTAATCCTTGGCTGGCACGTAATAGAGAAATTTCAGAATCCGCTTTTGGAACACCCAGCGGCCGTCCATCTTGCAGTACTCGTCCTCGTAGCGCATTGCCGACAGACTGACCTCATGGTTGGGACAGGTTTCAGCATGGCTCAGTACCAGACCCGTAGCACGGTCTGGGTTGGTGGGGTCGAAGTTGACGAAATGGTCGTGTGTCCAGTGGTAGCCCGGGCCCCGGATCTTGAAAATTCGCACGTACATCGCCAAAATCTCGTCACGACCGTTGGCCACCAGCAATTTACTGGGAGAGTCCAGAACAGCATCCAACGAAAACAGTGTCTTGAGTCGGTCTATGTCGTGCTCGTCACAGGCAATGGCGTAGGCGCTGACCAATTCCGAAATCTCAGCACGCGCCTCCAACATTGAAACGCGTCGCATCAGGTCTTCTAAGTTCACCATGGTAAGTCTCCGTTAGGTTTAAAGTTCTTCAGGCTGTGCGGGCGGGTTCTGACTGGCCCCGCTCAATGCAAATTCACGCGTCAATTGCTGCCCCATCGATGGCATGCGCCAGCCACCCAGCGCTTTACGCTCACGCGGCGGCGACAGATCGACGGTTTTGCCATCAAGAAATACCTGGCTGATCCGGCCGGGCTCGCCCAAAATGGCCACATTCAGCGAAGGGTCGCCATCAACCACCAACAAATCGGCCTTCATCCCGGGCGCCACGACCCCCGTTCGGCCAGCCATTTTCAGAGCGAACGCCCCAGCACCAGTCGCACAATGGATGGCCTCCAAGCTGCTCATGCCGAGGTAGCGCATGAAGACCTCCATCTCCCTGTAATGCCAATGGCCGTAGGGCACCATGGAGAAGCCTGCCTCGCTGCCGGTCAACAGCGGTACCCCAGCGGCGACCAGCCGACGCATGCTAGCCGCCGAATCCGTGATCTCACGCTCGAACAAGGTGATGAGTGCGGGATCGGTCCCGAGCCGATGGCCATAGTCGACCATATTGGCCTGGAACGTGAACGCCGGGCAGACCGGTATTTTTCTATCGATCACCAAGTCCAGCGCCTGCTCATCCATGCCGGTGCCATGAAAAATCAGATCAACCCCTGCCTTGGCGGCGCGGTAGGTCGACATGCTGCCTCGGCAATGGCCCATCACCGGCACCCCGAGATCGTGCGCCAGCTCACAGATCAGGTTCAACTCTTCCTGGGTCCAACTGCACTGCTCACCCAAGTGCGCATAGCGCGGAACGACGCCAGAGACATGCACCTTGATCCAGTCCGCCCCCACTTTGACCTGGCGCCGCACCTCGGCCACGATCTCGTCCTTGCCCTGCACCGACTTGTAGTAACCGGTGATGCCGGTGTCATTGATCAGTCGCCCGGCTGTGCCGCCCACTGCCGTGATCAGGGCATAACAGCCACAGGAAATTCTGGGGGCCTCGATGATGCCCGCCTCCGCCGCATCTCGCACGTCAACCATATTTTCAAACACCGAGTCGGGGTCGAGAATACCGGTTACACCAGCTCGCAGCAGCTTCTTGGCGTTGTACGCCGCCACCAGTGCCGACAAGGCATTGCGACGCTGGTAGAAGATCTCCGGGTTAGAGGCTGCGTCGTCAAAAGAAAGGTGGCAGTGCGCGTCAATCAGCCCAGGCATCACAGTCTTGCCGGCAAGGTCGATCCGTCGGGCGTGCTGGAGATGGGCAACCCGACGCAAGGCCTCATCGCCCAAGGCCACTATCTGGTCGCCCTCGATCAAGACCGCCGCTGAAAAAGGCGCACCCCCATTGCCATCAATGACATGTGCGTTGTCGAGAAGAATCGCCTGATTCATTGTCTCAGGCCCTTAACAACTTGCGGGCATTCACAGCCAGTTCAGGTGCAATCACATCCGCCCCATGCGCCTTGTCAGCGTCTGGCTCGTCCCAGCCTGCAAAGTTGGTACCGTAGACCAGGTGATCGCCGCCGACGACGGCCGTGAGCAGGGGGATGATCTGCGGGTGATCCACATGGG
>CALPLW020000274.1 GCA_943324505.2 Comamonas sp. lk | reverse complement strand
GGCGGTCAGCGGGTGACGGCCACCACCACGGCAGAGGCGTCGATCAGTGCCATCGCTGTCTGCCCCACCTTGAGCACGGGCCCCGCGCTGGTGAAGCCGACCAGCTGCAAGCCCGAGTCCAGGGTCAGGACCACCTGGCCGCCTTTGACCGAGCGCGATGTGCGGTTCACTTTTCCCGGCAAAGCGTTGCGGCCATCTGCCAGGTCAGCGTAGTCCACCACCGACACAGCGGTGGCCTTGCACAGGGCCAGCACGGCCAACCCGGCCGCAAGCCCCAGCAGTTCGGTGCTCTCTCGGGTGATGCGGGCCGACAGCAGGGCGCCGCCAGCCAGACGCAGCGTGGCCCGAACGGCGCCTGCATCTGGTTTGAGCGCCTGCACCGTGCACGGCAGCTGGTTGCGCATGCTGGTGCGCAGTGCCAAGGCCGACAAATCGGACCCCCCGCCAGCAAGGCCCGGACTGGCGTCGATCTGCGCCAGCACCGCTGTCCTGGCCTGATTGAGGCGATCGGCCGCTTCCAGCAAGCGCAGACCCGCTGGGCTTAGCCGGGCGCCGCCACCGCCAGCACCTCCCACCAGCTTTTCGAGCAAGGGGAGACCGGCCAGATTGCTGAGCGTGTCAAGCGCTTGCCAGGCCGCCCGGTAGCTCACGCCGGCGCCCCGCGCCGCCTCAGAGATGGAGCCCACCTGCCCAATGCGTCGCAGGATGTCGATGCGTTTGTCGCTGGACGGGTGGCCGAGCGCGTCGGCCAGAAGCAGTTGGGGTGTTGTCATTGGGTTTGGTGCCTTGTACAGGGTGGCCAAGCAGCTGGCTATACTTCGCTATTCAAAAAATGGATAGCGAAACGGTGGTTAGCGTAACTGATTTGGGCTCTTGCTGCCGGCGCCTTGGCTGGGCCTTAGGCATGACCACGGCTGTGGTGGCGAATGCGGCCGAGGTGAGTGTGGCGGTAGCCGCTAATTTTGCGGCGCCAATGCAAGCCATTGCCCAGGCCTTTGAGCAGGACACCGGCCACAAGGCGGTGCTGGCCTTTGGCTCCAGTGGCAGTTTTTACGCCCAGATCATGAACGGCGCGCCGTTTCAGGTCTTGCTGGCCGCTGACGCCACCACGCCAGAGCAACTGGAGAAGGCTGCTTTGGCGGTGCCGGGCTCGCGCTTCACCTATGCCACCGGTCGTCTGGTGTTGTGGAGCAAACAGGCGGCCGGTGTGGATGCCAATGGCGCCGTGCTGAGAGCCGGCAGCTTCCGCAAACTGGCGGTAGCCAACCCCAAGCTGGCGCCCTATGGCGCAGCAGCGTATGAGACCCTGCAGAGCCTGGGCCTGCTGCAGAGCCTGCGAGGCCGCCTGGTGGAGGGCCAGAACATCGGGCAGGCGTATCAATTTGTCGCCAGTGGCAACGCTGAGTTGGGTTTGCTGGCTTTGTCGCAGGTGTATGCCGAGGGCCGCCTCAGCCAAGGCTCTGGCTGGATCGTCCCGGCCCATTTGCACCGGCCGATCACGCAGGCAGCGGTCCTGTTGAAAGCCGGGCGCGACCAGCCGGCTGCCCTTGCCCTGCTGGCTTACCTCCAGGGTGCCAAGGCACTAAACGTCATGCGGGCTTACGGCTATGAGCCCTGAGTTCGACCTGGCCACCTGGCGCGCGATTCAGCTGACCCTGGAGTTGGCCAGCCTGACCACACTGATCTTGCTGGTGCTGGCGACGCCCCTGGCCTGGTGGCTGGCCCGAACCCATTCTGCCTGGCGCGCGCCGGTGGCGGCCATCGTGGCCTTGCCGCTGGTGCTGCCACCCACGGTACTGGGCTTTTACCTGCTGGTGGCGTTGGGCCCCAATGGCCCCCTGGGTCACTTCACCCTGTTCATGGGCTGGGGCACGCTGCCGTTCACGTTTGGCGGTTTGCTGCTGGGCTCGGTGATTTACTCCTTGCCCTTTGCGGTGCAACCGATCCAGCATGCGTTTGAGGCCATCGGACGGCGTCCGCTGGAGGTGGCGGCCACCTTGCGAGCCGGGCCCGTGGATGCGTTTTTTTCTGTCGCGCTGCCCCTGGCCCGGCCAGGATTTTTGACTGCCGCAATCCTGAGCTTTGCCCACACCATTGGCGAGTTTGGTGTGGTGCTGATGATTGGCGGCAATATTCCCCAGCAGACCCGGGTGGTCTCGACCCAGATCTATGGCCATGTTGAGGCATTGGAGTACGCCCAGGCCCATTGGCTGTCGGCTGGCATGGTGGCGTTTTCTTTTGTGGTGTTGCTCAGCCTGTCGCTGTTGAGCCGACGCAGCAGCCGGGTCTTGCCGTGAGCCGGCCCGACAGCCACATCCGGCTTTGCCTGCGGCGCGCGGATTTTTCGCTCGAGGTCGACCTGCGCCTGCCCGGGACCGGCATCGCCGTGGTGTTTGGCCCTTCGGGTTGCGGCAAGACCAGCCTGCTGCGCTGCGTGGCGGGTCTGGAGCCCCTGCCCGACGCAAGGGTCTCAATCGCGGGCGAAACCTGGCAAGACGCCGAGGCCGGTATCTGCCTGCCGACCTGGCGGCGGCCGCTGGGCTATGTGTTCCAGGAGGCCAGTCTGTTTGAGCATCTGGACGTGCGGGGCAATTTGCAGTTTGGGCTCAGGCGCTCGGGCCTGGCCCGCGACGCAGCAGGCTTGGACGCGGCGATTGAGCTGCTCGGCATTGGCGCGCTGCTGCGGCGACGCCCAGACCAGTTGTCTGGCGGCGAGCGGCAACGGGTGGCCATCGCCCGGGCGTTGGCAACACAGCCCAAGCTGCTGTTGCTGGACGAGCCCCTGTCGGCCATTGACCATGCCCGGCGGCAAGAGATCTTGCCCTGGCTGGAACGTTTGCGCGATGAACTGCAGATGCCCATGCTGTATGTCACCCATGCCTCGGACGAAGTGGTGCGCTTGGCCGACACGCTGGTTGTGCTGGAAGCCGGCAGGGTCAGGGCCTGCGGCCCGGTTGGCGAGGTGTTGGCTGGCCTGGATGGGCCGGGGGTGATGGGGGAGGACGCCGGTGCTTTGCTCGAAGCGGTGGTGCACGAGCGCGATCTGCAGTGGCACTTGGCCAGTCTGGCCTTCCCGGGCGGCACGCTGTGGGTGCGCGATACCGGGCTGAAGCCTGGGCGGCGGGTGCGGGTGCGGGTGCTGGCAAGAGACGTGAGCATTGCGACCGAAAAACCCGGCCATACCAGCATCCAGAACCTGCTGGCCTGTGTGGTGCAGGCCGTTGAGCCAGACACTTACCCCGCGCAGGCCCTGGTGCGTCTGCAATGCGGCGATGCCGTGCTGCTGGCCCGCCTCACGGCTCGCGCCGTGAACGCCCTGGGCCTGGCCCCAGGCCAACAGGTTTGGGCGCAGGTGAAATCGGTGGCGCTGGTCGGGTAGCCCGGTCAGGCCAAAGAGTCCGCTAAGCGCTGGTAAAGTCCACGCGCAACTCGGGCAGGGGCGTGCCAAAGGCGGCCTGCCACTGCTCGCCTGCCGCTACGGGCCAGGCGTCGGTCCAGGTGCCGGTAGTGACCACGTCGCCAGGCATAAGGTCCGGCGCACCGGGGCATTGCCGTAGTTCACCTAAAAAGTGGTGCAGAGCGCGCAGCGGGTTGTCGAGCACATTGGCGCCGCAGCCCGTGTCGACCGGGCTGCCGTTTTTCAGGAGCGTGACCTGGCAGGCGGCCAGCAGGGCCTCCAGTTGCCCAGCCGTCGACGCGATGCTCTGCACTGATTGGTGCTGCCCGACCAGCAGGCGGGCATGCAGGCTGCCGTCGGCCACCGTGTCAGCCGCCTGGAACTTCCAGTCCGGCAGGTGTGATTGCACAATTTCAAAGCCGGGGGCCACCCAGTCGATGGCGGCAAACAGCGCGTCCAACGTGGCGCCAGGGGCCGGGGTGGCGCGCATGCCAAACACCACCTCCGGCTCAATGCGGGGCTGGCAGGTGCCGGCCAGTGCCAGCGCGGCTTGCCCGTCACAAAAGCGCAGCGTGCTGTCATAGACCGTGCCCCAGATTGGCGCAAACACTTGGTAGCGGGCCCAGATGCTGCGGTTGGTGAAACCGATCTTGAAGCCGCGCGGCTGCTCACCGCGCGCCAGGCGCAGCGCCCGCACGGCCAGTGCCTGTTGGTAGGCCGCGCTGACGTCAAAACCCGCGGCGCTGCTGGGCGCTACCGGCCAGGGAAGGCCGCTGTCGTAATGGCTGAGCAATTCAAGAGGCGTCACGTCAGCAGCCCGGAAGTTGATATAAGTCAGATTATCGGCAATTCACCCTGCCAAATGACGTTGCCATGCCCGATTCAGCCAGCTGTTGCCCCTGGGCTGGCGCATGATGGCCCGGGCTGCTCTGACAGCAGCCCGAACATTACCCACCGGGAGCTTGATTTGTCTCATTACCACGCGGTCGTCTGGATCGACCACTCTGAAGCCCATGTCATGCACATCAGCCGCGACGATGTCGAAAAGTCCATCGTCCACCCCAAGCAACCCCACCAAAAGCTGCATGCCTTGGCGGGCAAACCCGGCAGCGGGCGCGCGCCAGAAGAGGCCGATTACTACCACCGTGTCGCCGCGGCCCTGACCGGCGCTGAAGAAATTTTGGTGGTGGGGCCGGCGCAGGCCAAGTTGCAGCTGATCAAGCACATCCATGCCCATCACCATGACATGGCGGCCAAGGTGATCGGCGTCGAAACCGTAGACCATCCCAGCGACGGCCAATTGGTGGCTTACGCACGCAAGTACTTTCACGCGCGTGATCAGATGCTTTAGCGCGACGCGGCCGGTTGCTGAACTGGCCGACGTGCCGGCGCGGGGTGACATTGCATAATCCAGCTTCAGACCACTCAGAGCAGGCAAGCTGTGACAACACCCGATTTTTCCAGCGGCGTCGCCTATGTGCGGGGCCAGTACCTGCCGATCAGCCAGGCCAGTATCCCGATGACCGACTGGGGCTTTTTGCGCTCCGACGCCACCTACGACGTGGTCACGGTGTGGGAGGGGTCGTTTTTCCGGCTGGAGGCCCACCTCGAGCGCTTCATGCGCAGCTGCCAACGCTGGCGGCTTGACCCCGGCCGTACGCCTGAGCAGATCACCGAGGTGCTGACTCAGTGCGTGCGCCTGAG
>CALPLW020000273.1 GCA_943324505.2 Comamonas sp. lk | reverse complement strand
GCCGCAGCAGGGCACCATCAGCTTCATGGGCCAGACCTTTGACCATATGGACAGCCATCAGGTGGCGGTGATGGGCATTGCCAGGACCTTCCAGAACCTGGCGCTGTTCAAGGGCATGAGCGTGATCGACAACATCATGACCGGACGAAACCTGCGCATCAAGAGCAATCTGTTTTGGCAAGCGCTGCGCATCGGTCCGGCCCAGCGTGAGGAAGAACGGCACCGCGAGTTTGTCGAGCACATCATTGATTTTCTGGAGATCCAGGCCTACCGTAAAACGCCGGTCGGCCAACTGCCCTACGGCTTGCAAAAACGCGTTGACCTTGGTCGCGCGCTGGCGATGGAGCCCAAGGTGCTGCTGCTTGATGAGCCCATGGCCGGCATGAATGTGGAAGAAAAACAGGACATGTGCCGCTTCGTGCTCGACGTGAACGAGGAGTTCGGCACCACCGTGGTGCTGATCGAACACGACATGGGCGTGGTGATGGACATCTCGGACCGGGTGGTGGTGCTGGACTACGGTAAAAAAATTGGCGACGGCACGCCGGATGAAGTACGCAACAACGAGGAAGTGATCAGCGCCTATCTGGGCACGAGTCACTGAAACATATGGCATTTTTTCTTGAAACTCTGTTGGGCGGCCTGATGGCCGGCATGCTGTACTCGCTGGTGGCGCTCGGCTTCGTGCTGATCTACAAGGCCTCAGGCGTGTTCAATTTCGCGCAGGGCGCCATGGTGCTGTTTGCGGCGCTGGCCATGGCTCGCTTTGCCGAATGGATTCCACTTTGGACGGGGCTGAACAACCCGGTGCTGACCACGCTGGCGGCCTTTGTGGTGGCCGGGCTAATTATGTTTGTGGTGGCCTGGCTGATCGAGCGGCTGGCGCTGCGCCATCTGGTGAATCAGGAAGGCACCACCCTGCTGATGGCCACCCTGGGCATCAGCTACTTTCTGGACGGCATCGGCCAGACCCTGTTTGGCAGTGACATTTACAAGATTGACATCGGCATGCCCAAGGAGCCGATTTTTGTACTCGATACGATGTTCCCCGGCGGCATCCTGATCAACAAGGAAGACCTGTACGCTGCCCTGATTGCCGCGCTGCTGGTGGCGAGCTTAAGCCTCTTCTTCCAGAAAACCGCCACCGGCCGCGCCCTGCGTGCGGTGGCCGACGACCACCAGGCGGCGCAAAGCATTGGTATTCCACTCAACCGCATTTGGGTCATCGTCTGGTGCGTGGCCGGGGTGGTGGCGCTGGTGGCTGGCATGATTTGGGGCAGCAAGCTGGGTGTGCAGTTTTCGCTCACCACCGTGGCGCTGCGTGCCCTGCCGGTGGTCATACTTGGCGGCCTCACCTCGGTACCCGGCGCCATCATCGGCGGCCTGATCATTGGTGTGGGTGAAAAACTGTCCGAAGTGTTCCTGGGCCCCTACGTGGGCGGCGGCATCGAGATCTGGTTTGCCTACGTGCTGGCCCTGGTGTTTCTGCTGTTCCGGCCGCAAGGGCTGTTCGGCGAGAAGATCATTGATCGTGTCTGAGACCTTGCGGGACAGACCAAGATTTGCAGAGCAAATTTGCTCTGTCCCCAACTGAATAGTGAGACCTTGCGGGATAGACCAAGATTTGCGCAGCAAATTTGCTCTGTCCCCAACTGATTAGAAGAAGGATTTCGATGTTTTACAGAGAAAACGGCCAATTCAAGACCAGCTACCGCAGCGACAGCCAGATCTTTCCTATCGCGCAGGACCGCTGGGCGGTGCTGCTGATCGTGGCGGCTGCCTTCCTGCTGGTGCCGCAGTTCAGCTCGGACTACATGTTCCGCGCCATCCTGATTCCCTTCCTGATCATGTCGCTGGCAGCCCTGGGCGTGAACATTCTGGTGGGCTATTGCGGCCAGATCTCGCTCGGGTCAGGCGCCTTCATGGCGGTGGGCGCCTACGCGGCCTTCAACTTCTTTGTGCGCTTGCCCGGTATCCCCCTGCTGCTGGCGCTGGTGCTGGGTGGGGTGTGCGCGGCCGCCTTTGGTATTTTGTTCGGTCTGCCGAGTTTGCGTGTCAAAGGTCTGTACCTGGCCGTGGCCACACTGGCGGCGCAGTTTTTCAGTGACTGGATGTTCCTGCGCATCAAGTGGTTCACCAACAACTCGCCCTCGGGCTCGGTGTCGGTGTCCGGCTTGGAGTTCCTAGGCTTTCCGATCGACAGCCCCACCGAAAAATACCTGCTCTGCCTGTCGATCCTGGTGGTGCTGGCACTCTTGGCCAAAAACCTGGTGCGCTCGGCGATCGGGCGCGAATGGATGGCCATCCGCGACATGGACGTTGCCGCAGCGGTGATAGGCATCCGACCCATGTACGCCAAGCTGACCGCCTTTGCGGTCAGCTCCTTCATCATCGGTGTGGCCGGTGCGCTGTGGGGCTTTGTCTATTTGGGCGCCTGGGAGCCGGCGGCGTTTTCGGTGGAGATGTCGTTCCGCCTCCTGTTCATGGTCATCATCGGTGGCATGGGCTCCATCATGGGCAGCTTTTTCGGCGCCGCCTTCATCGTGCTGCTGCCCATTAGCCTAAACCAGTTTCTGCCGGTGCTGGGCGGCCTGTTTGGTGTCGTGATTTCCACCTCTGGCATTTCGCATGCCGAACTCATCATCTTTGGCGCCCTGATCGTCTGGTTCCTGATTGTGGAGCCGCATGGCCTGGCCAAACTGTGGTCGACCGCCAAGCAGAAGCTGCGGCTGTGGCCCTTTCCTCATTGATTGCGTTTTTTTCGTTAACCCAGGCAGCTTACTGCCACCTATCCAGGAGACAAACATGAAGTTACGATTTCTCGCCGCCCTGTCACTCGCCGCTGTGGCGTCGATGGCTGTGGCTCAGACGGCGCCAGCCAAGCCAGCAGCCAAGCCAGCGGCCAAGGCTGCTGCCGAGACCAAGGTGCAGTTTTTCCCTGGCCTGCCCTACCGCACAGGCCCTTTTGCGCCCAACGGCGTGCCCTGGGCCAACGGTTATTCCGACTACTTGAAGCTGGTTAATGCCAAGGGTGGCATCAACGGCGTCAAGATCCTGTACGAAGAGTGCGAGACTGGCTACGACACCGCACGCGGCGTCGAGTGCTATGAGCGCCTGAAGGACAAGCACGGTGGCGCCACCGTGTTCCAGCCGCTGTCCACCGGCATCACCTTCGCCCTGACCGAAAAGGCCCCTGGCGACAAGATTCCGCTGATCACCGCCGGCTACGGCCGCAGCGAGAGCCAGGACGGCAGTGTGTTCAAGTGGAACTTCCCGCTTGCTGGCACCTACTGGCTGGCGGCCGACGCGTTGGTGCAAACCGTCGGCAAAAAAGAAGGTGGCCTGGACAAGCTCAAGGGCAAGAAGATCGCGCTGGTCTACCATGACTCGCCGTATGGCAAGGAGCCAATTCCCCTGCTGCAAGAGCGTGCCGCCATACACGGCTTCAACCTGCAGCTGTTGCCGGTGACCTCACCGGGCGTGGAGCAAAAAGCCACTTGGTTGCAGGTGCGTCAGGCCCGGCCCGACTACGTGCTGCTCTGGGGCTGGGGCGTGATGAACTCCACCGCCTTGAAGGAAGCCCAAGCCACCGGTTTCCCGCGCGAGAAAATGTACGGCGTGTGGTGGTCGGGCGCTGAGCCTGATGTGAAGGACGTGGGAGAGGGCGCCAAGGGCTACAACGCGGTCACCATGCAGCACGGCGCCGAGCCGAACGCCAAGGTGATCAAGGACATCCTGGCGCTGGTGCATAACAAGGGCCAGGGCACCGGGCCCAAGGAAGAAGTCGGCCAGGTGCTGTATGTCCGCGGCGCCATGAGCGCCATGCTGGCGGTGGAGGGTGTGGCCCGCGCGCAGGAGCGCTTTGGCAAGGGCAAGTGGATGAGCGGCGAGCAGGCCCGCTGGGGCTATGAGAACCTGGCGCTGGACCAGAAGAAGCTCGACGCCCTGGGTTTTGCCGGCGTCATGCGCCCCATCAGCACCTCCTGCGTCGACCACATGGGCTCCAACTGGGCGCGGGTCCACACCTGGGACGGCAAGGCCTGGAACTTCTCCTCCGACTGGCTGCAGGCGGATGAGCAGATCCTGAAGCCGCTGGTCAAGTCAACGGCTGCCAAGTATGCGGCCGAGAAGAAACTGACACCGCGCACTCCGGCGGACTGCCAGTCCTGATGAGCGATCTGTCAGCCCTGGCGGTTTGCCCGGGCTGACAGACCAACCGGCAGCGCTGCGCGCAACGCTGCCGACTGGCAAAAGGCAAGGATTTATGGACGCTCCCAAAATAGTTCTCAACGTCAATGGCATCGAGGTCATTTACAACCACGTCATCCTGGTGCTCAAGGGCGTGTCCCTGAATGTGCCCGAGGGCAAGATCGTGGCCATCTTGGGCGGTAATGGCGCCGGCAAAACCACCACGCTGCGCGCCGTCTCCAACCTGCTGCATGGCGAACGTGGCGCGGTGACCAAGGGCTCGATCGAGCTGCGTGGTGAACGCATTGAGAACCTGTCGCCGGCCGACCTGGTGCAGCGGGGCGTGGTGCAGGTGATGGAGGGACGGCATTGCTTTGCCCACCTGACCATCGAAGAAAACCTGCTCACAGGCGGCTACACCCGCAAGGACAAGGCCGAGATCGCGCGCAACCTGGACAAGGTCTACACCTATTTCCCACGCCTCAAAACGCGCCGCGGCAGCCAGGCTGCCTACACCTCGGGCGGCGAGCAGCAGATGTGCGCCATAGGCCGTGCCCTGATGGCCAACCCGAGCATGGTGCTTTTGGATGAACCCTCGATGGGCTTGGCGCCGCAGATCGTGCAAGAAGTGTTCGAGATCGTCAAAGACCTCAACCAAAAGGAAAAAGTCACCTTCCTGCTGGCTGAGCAAAACACCAACATGGCGCTCAAGTACGCCGATTACGGCTACATCATGGAGTCGGGCCGGGTGGTGATGGACGGCGTGGCAAGTGATCTGGCCAACAACGAAGACGTTAAGGAGTTCTACCTCGGCGTGGGTGGCGGTGAGCGCAAGAACTTTAAAGATGTGAAGAGTTACAAACGGCGCAAGCGCTGGCTGGCTTGAGGACCGATGCCCATGAGTTTCTTTTTTGACACCCT
>CALPLW020000272.1 GCA_943324505.2 Comamonas sp. lk | reverse complement strand
GGTCGATGCGGTCGTCAAGTCGGGCTTGCCATGCCGCTGGGTCGAAGCCCACACTCACCTCACCGGCCTGCCATTGCACCACCGGCCGCCGAATCAGGCTGGGTTGTGACCGCATCAAAGCGCTGGCAGTGGCCGCGTCAGTCACACCCGACCGCTCTGCGTCACTGAGTCGGCGCCAGGTCGTTCCGCGGGTGTTGACCAGGGCCTGCCAACCCAGTTGCGCTATCCATGTCTGCAACTGGGCCTCGGTCAGCCCTTGTTTCTTGAAGTCGATAAAGTCATAAGCCAGCCCTTGGGCGCCGAGCCAGGCCCTGGCTTTTTTGACAGTGTCGCAATTTGGAATGCCAAAAATCTGTAGGGATGAAGCGGGATGTGTCATGGCCAGCATCATGCCGCACTCGGCGACAATGGCAAAACCATGATGACCGAACCCCAAACCCTGGACCAATGGCTGGCGCATTGCGAACGGCTGCATCCCAAAAGCATCGATATGGGCTTGGCGCGTGTGCAGGCGGTTGCCCAACGAATGGGCATCCGTTTCTCCTGCCCCGTCTTCACTGTCGCTGGGACCAACGGCAAAGGCTCCACCTGCGCCATGCTGGAGTCGATTTTGCGGCACGCCGGCTACCGCACCGGGGTTTACACCTCGCCCCACCTGGTGCATTTTGAGGAGCGGCTGCGCTTGCTGGGTGAGCCGGTGAATGCTATTGAATTAGTAGCATCATTCTCAAGCGTGGAAAGGGCTAGATGCCAAAATGATGAGGAAATCTCGCTCACTTATTTTGAGTTTTCAACCCTGGCAATTTTGGACGTGATGGCGCGTCAGGCGCTTGATGTCGTGATTTTGGAAGTGGGCTTGGGCGGACGGCTCGATGCGGTCAATATCATCGACCCAGATTGCGCCATCATCACCAGCATCGACCTTGACCACATGGAACTGCTCGGGCCGGACCGGGAAGCCATCGGGTTTGAAAAAGCCGGCATCATGCGCACCGGTCGCCCCGTGGTGGTGAGCGACCCGATGCCACCCCAAAGTGTGCTGGACCGTGCGCGCGACATTGATGCCGATCTGTGGCGAGCCGGTGTTGATTTTCAAGTGGCGGGCGACAAACAGCAGTGGGGCTGGAGCACTACGGCTGCGCGTGGCAGCCGTCGCTACAGCGGCCTGGCTTATCCTGCCTTGCGCGGCGCCAATCAGTTGGTCAACGCGGCCGGTGTACTGGCCGCATTGGCTACGCTGCGTGAGCGGCTGCCGGTGACGGCGCAGGCGGTACGCAGCGGCCTGGGCCAGGTCGAGCTGGCCGGGCGTTTCCAGATCGTTCCGGGCCAACCCACGCTGGTGCTGGATGTGTCGCATAACCCCCATTCGGTGGCTGCATTGGCGGCCAATTTGGATGTGATGGGCTATTTTCCGACGACACACGCGGTTTTTGGCGCCATGGCCGACAAGGACCTCGTCCCCATGCTGGCCAAGGTCAACCCATTGATCGACAAGTGGTATTTCACGGACCTGCCTACGGCCAGAGCCGACTCGGCCCATGGTCTGGCCGCCAAATGGCTCGCGCAAAACCAACGGAAGGACGCCGTGGCAACGACCCATGCCGACCCGTTGTCGGCGCTTCAATCGGCCATGGCTGCAGCCGACCCCGCTGATAGAATTGTGGTTTTCGGATCGTTCTACACCGTGGGCGGCATTCTGAAAGACGGCATTCCCCGCCTGAAGGCGCGACACATGGTTGATACCTGAACCCCTGACCCGCACCCTATGGCCTTTTTCAAGTCCCGCAACAGTGGCGATTTATCCGCCGCAGCACCCATCCAGCCTGAAAGTGTCGAGGCGGTGCGCCGCCGCGCCAAACACCGGCTGATCGGCTCCGCTGTGCTGGTGCTGGCGGGGGTCGTCTTGTTTCCCTTTCTTTTTGACCAGCAGCCGCGACCCGTGTCGGTGGATATCCCGATCGAAATACCTGACCGCAACAAGGTCAAACCCTTGAATTTGCCGGCTGCTACTCCCCCTGCTGCGGCCGAGACGGTGATCACCGCCTCACCCCCTGCCCCTGCGCAGGAGATCGAGGAGATTCTGCCCGCTACACCGTCCTCGGCTTCGGTTTCCGCGCCCAAACCTGTACCAACCCCCGAGCCTAAGGTGGACCAAGCTGCCAAGGCACAAGCCTTGCTGGATGGACAAGTGCCGCCAAAAGCTGGCGCCGACGTGGCCGCCCGTTATATCGTTCAAGTAGGCGCGTTTGCCGACACCGCGCGCGCCCAAGAGGTACGGATCAAGGTCGAACGGGCCGGGCTCAAGACCTACACCCATGTCGCGGACACCAAAGAGGGGCGCCGCACCCGGGTTAGGGTGGGTCCATTTGCGACCAAAGCAGAAGCAGACCGTGTCGCCGAGAAAATCCGTCGGCTTGAATTGCCAGCGGCCATCTTGACGCTTTAAGCCTGCCCGTTCCGCGTCATGCAGGTTCTTGACTGGATCATCCTGGCAGCCTTCACCTTGTCAATGCTGTTGGGCGCCTGGCGGGGCCTGGTCTACGAGGTGCTCTCGGTGCTGGGTTGGGCTGCGGCCTTTGTTTTGGCGCAATGGTTCGCGCCTGACATGGCCCAGCTACTGCCTATGCGCGGGGCTGGCGAGGCGGTGCGCTACGCCGCTGGCTTCGTGCTTGTGTTTGTGCTCTCTGTTTTTGTCGCTGCGCTGCTGGCGCGGCTGGCCAAAACCCTGTTTTCGATGGTCGGGCTGCAGCCGGTTGACCGCATTCTGGGCGCTGTGTTTGGCCTGGTGCGTGGCACCGTGCTGGTGCTGGCGGCCGCGGTGGTCATCACCATGACGCCCCTGCAGACCAGTGACTGGTGGCGTGACTCAGTGGGCGCGGGTATCGCTAGCGCAGCCGTCAAGGGCCTCAAGCCCCTGCTGCCGCAAGAATTTGGAAAGTACTTGCCCTGAGGCCGCAGCAAACGCGTGCCCTGGGCGGATTGGAAACTTATGTGTGGAATTGTTGGTGTTGTCAGCAACGCCCCTGTTAATCAACTGATCTATGACGCCTTGCTGCTGCTGCAGCACCGGGGCCAGGACGCGGCTGGCATCGTGACCCAGCAGGAGCGCAAGTTCTTCATGCACAAGGCCAAAGGCATGGTGCGTGATGTGTTCCGCACCCGCAACATGCGCTCGCTGCCGGGCAACTGCGGCCTGGGCCAGGTGCGCTACCCCACTGCTGGCAACGCCTACAGCGAGGAAGAAGCCCAGCCTTTTTACGTGAACGCGCCCTTTGGCATCGTGCTGGTGCACAACGGCAACCTCACCAATGCCAAGGCGCTCAAGGCCGAGCTGTTCAGCACCGACCACCGGCACATCAACACCGAGAGCGATTCGGAGGTGCTGCTGAACGTGCTGGCGCACGAAATCGACAAAACCACGCGCGGCCTGCCGCTGCAGCCGGCCGATGTGTTTGACGCTGTGCGCAAGGTGCACCGGCGCGTGCGCGGCTCGTATGCCGTGATTGCCCTGATCGCCGGGCACGGCGTGCTGGCGTTTCGCGACCCCTTTGGCATCCGGCCCCTGTGCCTGGGGCGCAGCGAGGGCACGGTGGTGGTGGCCAGTGAATCGGTGGCCCTGGAGGGTACCTCGCACCGCTTCCAGCGCAATGTGGCGCCGGGTGAGGCCATATTCATTGACCTGAACGGCACCGTGCACACGCAGCAGTGCGCCGAGCACCCGGTGCTGAACCCCTGCATTTTTGAGTTTGTCTACCTGGCCCGGCCGGACTCGGTGATGGACGGCATCTCGGTGTACCAGGCGCGGCTGAACCTGGGCGAGACCCTGGCCAAGCGGGTGATTTCCACCGTGCCGCCGAGCGAGATTGACGTGGTGATCCCCATCCCCGAATCCAGCCGCCCCAGCGCCGCACAGCTGGCACAGCTGCTGGGTCTGCCCTACCGCGAGGGCTTCGTTAAAAACCGCTACGTGGGGCGCACCTTCATCATGCCGGGGCAGGCGGTGCGCAAAAAATCGGTGCGGCAAAAGCTCAACGTGATCGCCAGCGAGTTCAAGGGCCGCAACGTGCTGCTGGTGGACGACTCCATCGTGCGCGGCACCACCAGCCGCGAGATCGTGCAAATGGCGCGCGATGCCGGCGCCCGCAAGGTCTACATGGCCAGCGCCGCGCCGCCGGTGCGCTACCCCAACGTGTATGGCATCGACATGCCCACCAGCCATGAGCTGGTGGCGCACGACCGCACGGTGGAGCAGATTCGCGAGATCATCGGCTGCGACGCCCTGATCTACCAGGATGTGGACGCCATGAAGCGCGCCATCGGCTCGCTCAACCCGGCGATTACGGGCTTTGACGCCTCGTGTTTTGACGGCGTGTACGTGACTGGCGACATCACCGCCACCGACATCGCCCGGCTCAATGCCGACCGCCCCCAGCACGAGGAGGCCCTGGAGGACAACTCGCGCCTGGCCCTGCCCAACCATGAAGACTGAGCCATGACCCAGCCCACCCCACCCCGCCCCTTGCACCGCGACACGCTGGCCGTGCGCGAGGCCGTGGCGCGCAGCCAATATGGCGAGAATTCGGAAGCCCTGTACCTGACCAGCGGCTATGTGCAGCCCTCGGCCGAGGCGGCAGCGCGCCGCTTTGCCGGCGAGGAAGAGGGCTACACCTACGGCCGCTATGGCAACCCCACCGTGAGCAGCTTCGAGCAGCGGCTGGCCGCGCTGGAAGGCACCGAGGCCGCCATTGGCACCGCCTCGGGCATGTCTGCCATTTTGATGATGTGCCTGGCCCTGCTCAAGGCCGGTGACCACATCGTGTGCTCGCGCTCGATGTTTGGCTCCACCATCCGGCTCATTGGCACCGACCTGGCCCGCTTTGGCGTGGAATCCACCTTTGTGTCGCAAACCGATACCACCGCCTGGCAGGCCGCGATGCGCAGCAACACCCGGCTGCTGTTTGCCGAGACCCCCACCAACCCCCTGACCGAGGTGTGCGACATCCAGGCGCTGGCCGATATTGCCCACAACGCCGGCGCCCTGCTGGCGCTGGACAACTGCTTTGCCACGCCGGCCCTGCAGCGCCCGGTGCTGTTTGGGGCTGACATCATCATGCACTCGGGCACCAAGTACCTGGACGGCCAGGGCCGCGT
>CALPLW020000271.1 GCA_943324505.2 Comamonas sp. lk | reverse complement strand
GCCCATGTGCACGTGGTGCTGACCGGGCGCCGCTGCCCGCCCGAGATCATGGCGCTGGCCGACACCGTGACCGAGATGACCAAGATCAAGCACGCGTTCGAAGCCGGCGTGCCGGCGCAGCGCGGCATTGAGGACTGATGCGCTGATGCTGAGCCTGTCTGCGCTGTTGCTGGCCCTGCTGGTCGACCGCTGGCTGGGCGAGCCGCCGGTGCGCTGGCACCCGGTGGTGTGGATGGGTCATTACCTGGGCTGGGCCGGTTGGCAGCTGCAGCGCCAAGCGCGGCCGGACGGCGCAGATTACCGATCATTTTGGCTTGGAGCCCTCGCCTGGCTTGGTGGTGCTGCTATGGTTATTGCAGCAGCGCTGGCGATTGAGCAACTGGCGCTGCGGCTGCCGGCGGTGCTGGCCGGGCTGCTGCTGGGCCTGGCGTTGAAGCCGTTGCTGGCCTGGCGCATGCTGCGCACCGAGGTGCAGGCGGTGGAGCAGGCCCTGCAACAGTCGCTGGCGGCGGGCCGCGAGCGCCTGAGCTGGCTGGTCAGCCGCGATGTCAGCGCCTTGAGTGAAGCCGGCGTGCGCGAGAGCGCCATCGAATCGCTGGCCGAGAACCTGAACGACTCGGTGGTGGCGCCGCTGTTCTGGTTTGCGCTGCTGGGTCTTCCGGGCGCGGCGCTGTACCGTTTTGCCAACACCGCCGATGCGATGTGGGGCTACCGTGGCGTTTACCGGGGCCAGCGCTGGGAGTGGGCCGGCAAGTGGGCGGCGCGCGTGGACGACGTGATGAGCTGGCTGCCAGCGCGCCTGACGGCAGCACTGCTGCTGCTGGCCGCCGGCGGGCGGGGCCTGCGGCTGGCGGGCGCCCTGCGGTCAGAAGCCGTCAAAACGCCCTCGCCCAACAGCGGCTGGCCGATGGCGGCGATGGCGCTGGTGCTGGGCGTGAGGCTGCGCAAGCCGTTGATCTACGGGCTCAACCCAGACGGCCGGGAGGCGCAGGCAGCGGACACGGGGCACGCGGTGGTTTATGCAGAAAAAACCCTGCTAGCCCTTATGGCTGTAGCATTGATAGCTATGGTTTCTGTAGCAATTCGGGGTGTGGCATGACCGCCCGCTGCGTCATGGTGCTTGGCACCACCAGTGGCGCCGGCAAGAGTTGGCTCACCACAGCGCTGTGCCGGCATTACGCGCGCCAGGGCCTCAAGGTGGCGCCGTTCAAGGCGCAGAACATGAGCAACAACGCCCGTGTGGTGGCGGGTGGCGAGATCGGCAGTGCACAGTACTTTCAGGCGCTGGCCGCGCGCGCGGTGCCCGATGTGCGCATGAACCCGTTGTTGCTCAAGCCCGAGCGCGACACCCACAGCCAGGTGGTGCTGCTGGGCCAGGTGGATGGGGCGCTCACCGCCATGCCCTGGCGCGAGCGCAGCAACCGGGTCTGGCCGCACATCGCCCGCGCGTTGGACGCCCTGATGGCCGAGAACGATGTGGTGGTGATCGAAGGCGCCGGCTCGCCGGCCGAAATCAACCTGGCCGCCAGCGACATCGTCAACATGCGGGTGGCGCAGCACGCTGACGCCGCTTGCCTGCTGGTGACCGACATCGACCGGGGCGGCGCCTTTGCCCACCTTTATGGCACCTGGGCCCTGCTGCCCGAGCCCGACCGTGCCCTCATCCGCGGCTTTGTGCTGAACAAGTTCCGTGGCGACGCCGCTCTGCTGGCGCCTGCGCCGCAGATGTTGCAGGACCTGACCGGCATCCCCACCGTGGCCACGTTGCCAATGTGGTGGCAGCACGGCCTGCCCGAAGAGGATGGTGTTTTTGATGAGACCCCCACGCTTGTCGCTGCGCGTACTGCGCTGCCCCCCGAGGGGGCTCGACCGGCTTGGGGCGGCCCGGCGCCGGTCGTGGCCGTCGCTCCGACGCTTGTCGCTGCACATCCGCTTTTTCAGACCATTGCGGTGATCGCCTACCCGCGCATCAGCAATTTGGACGAATTTCAGCCGCTCAAAAAAGTCCCTGGCGTGCGCCTGCAGTGGGTGCGCAGCCCGGCCGAGCTGGCCGGCCTGAACCCGGGCCTCGACTGGCTCATCCTGCCCGGCTCCAAACACACCAGCGGTGACCTGGCCTGGCTGCGGGTACAGGGGCTGGACGCGGCGGTCGCGGCGTTTGCCGGGCAGGGCGGAGCGGTGCTGGGCATTTGCGGCGGCTTGCAGATGCTGGGCGAAGCGCTAATTGACCCCCACGGCATTGACGGCAATGCGCCGGGACTGGGGCTGTTGCCGCTGGTGACGGTGTTTGAGGTGGACAAAACGGTGCGCCACACGCAAGCCACATTTGGGCCTGTGCAGGGTCCCTGGGCCGGTCTAGCCAGTGTGACCGTGCGCGGTTATGAAATCCACCACGGCCAAACTCGCCAGCACGCCGGCCTGGCCCAGGCGGGTGAGGTGGCCCAGCCGGCCATGCCCGGCGGGCTGGCCTGGCAAAGCCCGGCCGGCAACGTGCTGGGCTTGTACCTGCACGGCCTGTTTGAAGACCCGGCCGCGCTGCAGGCCCTGTTTGACCCCCAAGGCGAACGCCCCGTACCCACGCTGGACGCGGTGTTTGAGGGCTTGGCGGACTATATTGAGCAGCATTTTGAGCCTGGCGTGCTGGCGCAGCTGCTCATCCCACATTGACCCTTGACCCGGACCGTTCTGAAAGCCTCCTCACCATGACCCATCAGCTCCCCACCCTGGCCGACATCGCCAACCCCGCGCTCACCCAGGCCCTGCAGCACATGCTGGACCAAAAGACCAAGCCGCAGGGGTCGCTCGGCCGTCTGGAGGGCTTGGCGCTGCAGTTGGGCCAGATTCTCGGGACGTCGTCGCCTGAGATGCTGTCGCCGCAGATGGTGGTGTTCGCCGGCGACCACGGCCTGACCGCGCGGGGCATCTCGGCCTTTCCCAGCGACGTCAGCTGGCAGATGGTGGAGAACTTTTTGGCCGGTGGCGCGGCGGTGAGCGTGCTGGCGCGCCAGCACGGCATTGCGCTGACGGTGGTGGACTGCGGCGTCAAACACGACTTTTTGGCCGGTCTGCCGGCCGGTGCCGCGCGGCCCGGCCTGCAGGTGCGCAAGGCGATGGGCGCCGAGCAGGGTACGGCTGATTCGTCGCAACAGCCAGCCATGAGCGAGGCGCAGTGCGCGCAGGCGTTGGCACATGGCGTCGCGCTGGTGCAGGGTCTGCCGGGCAATGTGCTGCTGTTGGGTGAGATGGGCATAGGCAACACCTCTGCCGCCTCGCTGCTGCTGGCTCGGCTTGCCGGCTTGGACATTGCCCAGTGCACCGGTGCAGGCACTGGGCTGGACGCGGCTGCCGTGCAGCGTAAGACGGCGGTATTGCGTGAGGTGCTCGCCAGACATGCCGATGCCCAAGCGCCGCTGCAGGCGCTGGCCGCGCTGGGCGGCTTTGAGATTGCCACCATGGTCGGCGCGGTGCTGCAGGCAGCGCATGAGCGGCGGGTGGTGCTGGTGGACGGATTCATTGCCAGCGCCGCGGTGCTGGTGGCCCATACCTTGCAGCCGCTGGTGCTGCAGCGCTGCGTGTTTGCCCACCGTTCGGGCGAGCGCGGCCATGAATTCATGCTGCAGCATCTGGGTGCGCAGGCCCTGCTGGACCTTGGGCTGCGCCTTGGCGAGGGCTCGGGCGCGGCCTTGGCCTGGCCGCTGCTGGCCTCGGCCTGCGCCATCCTTCGCGAGATGGCCAGTTTTGAGTCGGCCGGAGTCTCAGAAAAATCGGTGGCCGACGACCAGACCCTTGCCGTGGAGAACGCCACGCCATGATGTTCTTGAGCCGCTTTGTCCGTCATTACCTGCTGTCGCTGCAGTTTTTCACGCGCATTCCGGTCACGGGCCGGCTGGCCGAGTGGGTGGGTTTTAGTCCGGCCATGCTGCGCGCCAGCGCTGGCCATTTTCCTGGTGTGGGCTGGCTGGTGGGTGGATTGCTGGCTAGTTTGAGTTGGCTGCTGCTGGTGTTTTTGCCCGACAGCGTGATGACGCCGCTGGTGGTCGCCGCTTTGGGCACTGCCGCGGGCGTGCTGCTGACCGGTGCTTTTCATGAGGACGGCTTGGCCGACGTGGCCGATGGTCTGGGCGGCAGCTTGGACCGGGAGCGCGCGCTGATCATCATGAAAGACTCGCGCGTCGGCGCGTTTGGCGCGATTGCCGTGGGCCTGGCCTTGCTGGTGAAGGTAACCCTGCTGGCTCTGTTGGGCCACCTTAACCCGGAATTGATGTGTGTGGCGCTGTTTCTGGGCCATGTGGTGTCGCGTACCTGGCCGCTGCTGCTGATCCGGCTGATGCCCCACGTGGGCGATGCGGCCGGCTCAAAATCCAAACCGCTGGCCGACCAGATCAGTGGCGCTGGCTTGCTGACGGCATTTATATGGTGTTTTGGTGCTCTAGCCCTTGTGCTGTATGGGTGGGATGCTATGGAATTTGTAGTGATGGATGACGTAGCGCAAGGCTTGGCCGCGCCGCTGGCCGGAGCACTGCTGGCCTCAGGCCTGGCCTGTGTCATGCTGGGTCGCTGGTTTTGGCGCCGCCTGCAAGGCTTTACCGGCGATTGCCTGGGCACCACCCAGCAGGTGTGCGAGATCGCTTTCTATCTTGGCCTGGCCTTGGCCCTGTAGGCGCATGAAACTCTGGCTGGTGCGCCACGCCCAGGTGCTGCTGCCACCGGGCATCTGTTACGGCGCGACCGACGTGGCCGCTGACGCTGCTGCCACCCTGAGTGCTGCACAGGCGCTGGCAGCCGAGCTGCCACAGGGTTTGGGGCTGCGGGTGTCGCCGCTACAAAGATGTGAGCAGCTAGCCCAAGTGCTGCAAGGGCTGCGGCCCGATTTGGCTTATAAAAAAACCGAGCCCAAATTGGCCGAAATGGACTTTGGCCATTGGGAAGGCCAGGCCTGGAGCAGCATTCCGCAAAGTGCCCTGGACGCCTGGGTGGCCGACTTTGCCAGCCACCGCTTTGGCGGCCGTGAAAGCGTGGCCGAGGTGATGCAACGTGTGGCTTTGGCCTGGGACGTCACCTGGCAGGCCGGCCAGGACGCGGCGTGGATCACCCACGCCGGCGTGATCCGCGCGGCCAGCCTGTTGCACCAAGGGGTGCGGCAGGTGCAGCGGGCCGACCAGTGGCCCCAAGAGGGGCCTGCACGAACCACTCCACCTAGTCT
>CALPLW020000270.1 GCA_943324505.2 Comamonas sp. lk | reverse complement strand
GGTGGAGTACGTGGTGCTCGACGAGGCTGACCGCATGCTCGACATCGGTTTTCTGCCCGATCTGCAGCGCATCCTGAGTTACCTGCCCAAGCAGCGAACCACCCTGCTGTTTTCAGCCACGTTCTCGCCTGAAATCAAGCGCCTGGCCAACAGTTACCTGCAAAGCCCGGTGACGATTGAGGTGGCCCGCTCCAACGCGACGGCCTCCACCGTGGAGCAGCATTTCTACAGCGTGGGCGATGAGGACAAACGCCACGCGCTGCATCAGATCCTGAAGGCGCGAGACCTCAAACAGGCTTTTGTGTTCGTGAACAGCAAGCTCGGTTGTGCCCGCTTGGCGCGCTCCCTGGAGCGTGAAGGCCTCAACACCACCGCCCTGCACGGCGATAAAAGCCAGGACGAACGGCTCAAGGCGCTCGATTCCTTCAAAAAGGGCGAAGTCGACTTACTGGTGTGTACCGATGTGGCAGCACGCGGCTTGGACATCAAAGACGTGCCCGCAGTGTTCAACTTTGACATTCCCTTCAATGCCGAAGACTATGTGCACCGCATCGGTCGCACGGGACGCGCCGGCGCGTCGGGCCTTGCCGTGAGCTTTGTCTCCAAGAGCGACGCCCGGCTGGTGGGCGATATTGAGAAGCTCATCAAGGTCAAAATTGAGCTCGAAGCGATTGAGTTTGAAGAGGACCAACCCGATATCCGCAAGCAGGGTCGCATCAACGACGGACGCCGCATGTACGCCGAGGGTGCCCACGAGGAGCCCCGCCGCGGTGGTCACCGGGAAGCTGGTACGCGGGAGACACCACAGGCCGCCCAATACCCACGGCAAGAGCGCGCGCCGCGCTCCTCACCCTCGCGGGATCCGTTTTTTGACAAGCCCTACGAGCCGGCAGCCGCTGCCAGCGAGACTGCGCCGGCCTGGGAGGCCAGCCCGGCACGTCCAGGCGCCCGCTCGGTCTCCGCCAACATCAAGCCCAAGCGCCGTGTAGCGGCGCTTTTCAAGGCCGAGTAAGTGCGGCGCTGGCCCGGTCAGCCGGGCTTCTGTCCCTCAGGGCATTTGACCTGAAACAGCATTTGAGAGAGTGCTTGGCCCGGCACTCCGGGCGCGCGGCCACCCAGGCGCATCGCGCTCAGGCAGCCCCCCCACACGCAACCGGTGTCAAGCGACAGCACGTCTGGGCGCCTCAGCGCACCCAGGGTAGACCAGTGACCAAAGGCTACCGTCACGCCGGCTGTTTGCCGGCCAGGCACGTCAAACCAGGGTTGGTAACCGGTGGGCGATGCGCCTGCACCCTCTTTGGTGGCAAATTCCATGCGGCCCTGGGCGTCGCAAAACCGCAGGCGGGTCAGGGCATTCACGATCATGCGCCAGCGCGGCACGCCTTGAAGCGTCTCATGCCAGCAATCAGGCTCGTCGCCATACAGCTGTTGCAAGAAATCACCCGCCGCACCGCTGCGCAGCACCTGCTCCACCTCGGCCGCCCTGGCCATGGTTTGGGCCACAGTCCAGTCGGGCAGCACGCCGGCGTGCACCATCAGCACCGGGTGGGCGTCAATGTGCTCCAGGATGGCCAGGCGCTGCCAGCGCAACCAGTCCAGCATGGCGCTGCGGTCGGGCGCCTGCAGAATTTCGTTCACCGTGTCGCTGCGGTGCGGCGGGCGTGCACCCTGCGCCAGCGCCAACAGGTGCAGGTCGTGGTTGCCCAGCAGGCATTGGGCGGCAGCGCCGTAGCCCATCAGCCGCCGCAGCACGCTGGCCGACGCTGGTCCGCGGTTCACCAGGTCCCCCAGCAGAAACAGCGTGTCGCGACTGGGCGAGAACGCCAGCTCCGCCAGCAAGCGCTGCAAGGGCTCGTCACAGCCCTGAATATCACCGATCAAGTACATTGCCATGGTGTTCATTCTCGCGCCTGATCCATGGACGTCTTGCTGATTGTCTTTCTAACCCTGCTCAATGGTGTGTTTGCCATGTCTGAGCTGGCCTTGGCGGCCAGCCGTAAGGCGCGGCTCAATGCCATGGCAGAGGCAGGAGACAAGGGTGCGCAAGCGGCGCTCACCTTGCTGGGCAATCCCAACCAGTTTCTCTCCACGGTGCAGGTCGGTATCACCTCGATTGGCGTGCTCAACGGCATTGTTGGCGAGGCGGCTTTCAGTGACGGCGTGGCGGATTGGCTTCGCCAACTGGGCGCCAGTGACAAAGCGGCGGCCATCTCGGCCACCGCCATTGTGGTCACGATGATCACCTTTGTGACCATCATCTTTGGCGAATTGGTGCCCAAGCGCATCGGCCAGCTGTACCCGGAGCCGGTAGCGCGCTGGGTCTCGCGGCCCATGCTGTGGCTGGCTACAGCCGCCAAGCCCTTCGTGAGGTTGCTGTCTGGCACTACCGCCGGTGTGCTCAAGTTGCTGCGCATCGACACCAACGCTGCGCGCGCCGTGACTGAGGAAGAAATCACCGCCAGCCTGGAGGAGGGCGTTGACGCAGGTGTGATCGAGCAGCATGAACATCAGATGGTGCAGAACGTGTTCCAGCTCGATGAAAGGCCGCTGACCTCGCTGATGGTGCCTCGCACCGACGTGGAGTGGCTGGACGCCTCACTGACGGTGGCGCAGGGCTTGCAGCGCGCCAGCACCGGCGGCAGCAAGGGCGCCCATTCCTGGTACCCGGTCTGTCGCGGGTCGCTGGACGATGTTGTGGGGGTTATCAGTGTGGCTCGGCTGCTGGAGCTTGGTGTTGACACGCCCGGGAGCATTGAGCCGTACGCTACGCCAGCCTCTTTTGTCCCGGAAACCTTGAGCGGTATGGAACTGCTGGAGCAGTTTCGAGCCCGTGCGGGACGCTTTGTGTTCGTTGTCGACGAATACGGCGTGGTGCAAGGCCTGCTGACGCCGCGCGACCTGCTCGAAGCCATCACCGGTGAGCTGCAGCCGGGCGCCCAGATTGATGCATGGGCCACCCAGCGTGACGACGGCAGCTGGTTGCTGGACGGTTTGATGCCCGTGGGCGAGCTCAAGGTTCGCCTTGAGCTGGACGAGCTGCCCCAGGAAGACCGTGGCCGCTACAACACGGTGGCCGGCCTGCTGATGTCGGTGTCCGGCCGCTTGCCGGCGGTGGCTGAGCGCATCGACTGCGTCGGTTGGTGTTTCGAAGTGGTCGACCTGGATGGCAAGCGTATTGACAAGGTGCTGGCCACGCCCTTGCGACCGCCAACTGGGAGCGCCTAGGCTCTTCCAGCTACCCGGTACGACAGCTCGCCCACCAGCTCGTGCAGCCCCGGCGCCTGCTGCAGAAAGGGCCGGGCGACTCAGGCCAGCGGTTGAGTGGCAAATGCAAGCAGTTTGGCGGCGATAAACACAGTGCTGCCACTACAGCCGCGCTAGCAGTGCTACAGCCGGTGTTGTGGCGCGGTCGGGATAGTCAATGACGCATTGGCGATTGTGGACTGTGGCTGGGCTTACCAAAATGTTCGGTTGGGCCTCGCAGGTCCGTGGCAAAAAATACAAGGAGACACCGTGATTGGTTCAGACATTGAAATCGCCCAGGCCGCAACCCTGAAGCCCATCATCCAAATGGCGCAGGATCGGCTTGGCATCCCAGCGGAAGCTTTGGAGCCCTATGGCCACTACAAGGCCAAGATCGACCTGCAATGGCTCAACAACAACCAGACGCCTAACGGCAAACTGGTGCTGGTGACCGCCATCAGCCCCACGCCGGCGGGCGAAGGCAAGACCACCACCACGGTGGGTCTGGGCGACGCGCTCAACCGCATCGGCAAGCGCACTGTGATCGCTTTGCGCGAGCCCTCACTGGGGCCGGTGTTTGGCATGAAAGGCGGCGCGGCCGGCGGCGGTTATGCCCAGGTGGTGCCTATGGAGGACATCAACCTGCACTTCACGGGTGATTTCAACGCCATTGCGCTGGCCCACAACCTGCTGGCCGCGCTGATGGACAACCACATCCACCACGGTAACACGCTCGGGTTTGACGCGCGGCGCATCGTCTGGCGCCGGGTCATGGACATGAACGACCGTGCCCTGCGCGCCACGGTGGTCTCTTTGGGCGGGCCCGGCAATGGCTTCCCGCGTGAGGACGGCTTTGACATTGTGGTGGCGTCCGAGGTGATGGCCATCTTCTGTCTGGCCACCTCCCGCCGCGACCTGAAACAACGCCTGGGCAACATCATTGTTGGCTACACCCGCGAACAAACACCCATCCGCGCCAGTGACCTCAAAGCGCAAGGCGCCATGGCGGCTTTGCTCAAAGACGCCATCAAACCCAACCTGGTGCAAACGCTGGAGAACAACCCGGCCATCATCCATGGCGGCCCTTTTGCCAACATTGCCCACGGCTGCAACACGGTGACCGCCACCCAGGCCGCGCTCAAGCTGGGCGAGTACGTGGTGACCGAGGCCGGTTTTGGTGCCGACCTGGGCGCCGAAAAGTTCATTGACATCAAGTGCCGAAAGTCCGGCCTGCGCCCTGATGTGGCGGTGGTGGTGGCCACCTTGCGCGCCCTCAAGCACCACGGCGGCGTGGACGCCAAGGACCTGAACACGCCCAACCTAGCTGCCCTGGAAAAAGGCATGGCGAATCTGGAGCGGCATGTGGACAACATCCGCAACCGCTACGGCCTGCCCTGCGTGGTGTCGATCAACCATTTCACCTCGGACACCGAGCCAGAGCTCGACCTGCTGCGCCAGAAAATGGACCAGCAGGGCGTGCCGGTGGTGGTGGCGCGGCACTGGTCGCAAGGCTCGGCCGGCGCTGAAGACCTGGCACGCATCGTGGTCAAACTGGCTGAGTCCGGCACCGCCAAGATGCGCTATGTCTATGAAGACGCCGACACCCTGTGGGACAAGATGACAGCCATTGCCACCCAGGTCTATGGTGCGGCCGGCATCTCGGCCGACTCTGCCGTGCGCGCCAAAATCGAGAAACTCCAGCAAGACGGCTACGGCCATTACCCGGTGTGCGTGGCCAAGACGCAGTACTCGTTCTCCACCGACCCCAAACTGCGCGCGGCTCCCTCGGGTCACACTGTCAATGTGCGCGAGGTCCGACTGGCGGCTGGCGCCGAGTTTGTGGTGATGATCTGCGGCGACATCATGACCATGCCCGGACTGCCTAAGGAACCTGCCTCGATGCGCATCGACATCGACGACGACGGGAAGATTTCAGGCTTGTTCTAAGCCTGGCGCTCACCAGTTCAGCACCAGTTCAGTGCCCAGTCGCCCCGCG
>CALPLW020000269.1 GCA_943324505.2 Comamonas sp. lk | reverse complement strand
GTTGCACACGCCCATGGCGTGCCTTTGATCGTTGACAACACCGTGCCGTCGCCGTTTTTGTGCAACCCCTTGCGCCATGGGGCTGACATTGTGGTCCATTCGGCCACCAAGTACCTGGGCGGACATGGCACCACGCTGGCGGGGGTGTTGGTGGAGAGCGGTAAATTTCCCTGGGACAACGGCAAGTTTCCTGGCATGACCGAGCCTTCGCCGAGTTTTCATGGCGTCAAGTTCTATGAGACCTTTGGCGACTTTGGCTTCACCATGCGGGCACGCATGGAGGTGCTGCGGGTTTATGGGGCCACGCTCTCGCCATTCTCGGCCTGGCAGATCCTGCAGGGCACGGAGAGCCTGCATGTCCGCATGGAGCGCCACTGCAGCAACGCGCGTAAGGTGGCCGAATTCCTCAAGGCCCACCCGCTCGTCAGCTGGGTCAACTACCCCGGGTTGCCCGATCACCCGCAATATGACCTGGTGCAAAAGCAGATGCGACAGGTCGATGGCGCGCCGGGCGCATCGGGCTTGATGGCCTTTGGCGTGAAGGGGGGACTGGCTGCTGGTGTCCGCTTTATCGAGGCGGCTCAATTCATGAGTCACCTGGCCAACATCGGTGACACGCGAACCCTGATCATTCACCCGGCGTCCACCACGCACCGGCAACTCGATGCCGAGCAACAGCTGTCTGCCGGCGTCTTGCCCGACATGGTCCGGCTATCCGTCGGGATCGAGCACATTGACGACATTTTGTGGGATATTGATCAGGCTCTGAGGGCTTCTGCTCGGGGATGATGCCAATCCGCTCCCTGTGCCTTGGCGATCCCGCTTGCCCTTAAGCTTGCCCTTATTCATGAAAGATTTTGACTATGACAACCCAAACCTCTCGCGCCGTCCGCATTGACCAAAACGGCGGCCCTGAACAACTCAAACTGGTGTCGGTGCAGGTGGGCGACCCCGGCCCCGGCGAAATCCGTATTCGCCACCACGCGGTGGGCCTGAACTTTATTGACGTCTACCAGCGCAGCGGCCTGTATACCCTGCCCATGCCCCTTCAAATGGGCATGGAAGCAGCCGGGGTGGTGGAAGCAGTGGGCGAGGGCGTCACGCACCTCAAGGTCGGCGACCGCGCCGCCTACGCCAGCCAGCCCCCGGGCAGTTACTGCGAACTGCGGGTCATGCCGGCCAAATGCGTTTGCAAGCTGCCCGACGCGATCTCGTTTGAGACCGGCGCGGCGATGATGCTCAAGGGCCTGACCGCCCAGTACCTGCTCAAGCGCACCCTGCCCCAGGGTGGGCTGCAGGCGGGTGACTTCGTGCTGTTTCACGCCGCTGCCGGGGGCGTCGGTCTGATTGCCTGCCAGTGGGCGCGTGCAATGGGACTGCAATTGATTGGCACCGCCGGGTCAGACGCCAAGTGCGCGCTGGCCAAAGAACACGGTGCTGCCCACGTCATCAACTACGCCACCGAAGACTTTTTGGCGCGGGTCAAGGCCATCACGGGTGGCAAGGGCGTCAAGGTGGTGTACGACTCGGTCGGCAAAGACACCTGGGACAAATCGCTGGACTGCCTTGCGCCTTTTGGCCTGATGGCCAGTTTTGGCAATGCCTCGGGTCCGGTGGGGCCGTTTGCGCCTGGCATCCTCGGCGTCAAGGGCTCGATCTACGTCACGCGCCAGACCCTGTTCAGCCATATCGCCACCCGCGAAAGTACCCAAGCCATGGCCGACGATCTGTTTGAGGCGGTGACCAGCGGCAAGGTGCACATCCGCATCGACCAGCGCTACCCGCTGGCCGAGGTGGCGCAGGCGCACCGCGACCTGGAAGCGCGCAAGACCACCGGTTGCTCGGTGCTGACGCTCTGAACCAGCTCGTCCCCGATCCGGATTGGCTGGCCGCGCTGACGGCCAGCGCCCATCAGCCGCCCCATCAACCGAGGGTACCACTGCTCTGCGGTGAGTACACGGTTGGCTCGGTGGAGCCTGATTTTTTAAGCCAAATTGGCCTCCAGCCCTTGCCGGATGGACGTTTATTGCTACAAAAAGAGAAGCATGAGGGCGGCGTGGCCTGGCGCATCCAGGGCGACTTGTCGGCCAGCCTGAGCCTGGTCGCGCTGGCGCTGCGTGTGCAGTCACCCTACGTGGCAGCCCAGTGGCGCGATGAGGCGCTGGCGGTATGCGGCGATGGCGGGCAAATCGTCGGTCAGGTAGAGCGTGGCGCCGTTCGGCCCCTGGGCATTGCCACCCAGGCGGTGCATTTGGTCGGGCATGCGGCAGACGGCCGGATCTGGGTGCAGCAACGTGCGCTGAACAAAGCCAACGACCCCGGCCTGTGGGACACGCTGATGGGCGGCATGGTCTCGGCGGCAGATACCGTGGCCACGGCCCTGGTGCGCGAGACCTGGGAAGAAGCCGGTTTGCGCGTCAACGATTTGCAGTCGCTTGCGCCGGGCGGCAGGGTCACCCTGCGGCGTCCCACCGAGCCGGGCAGCGCTGGCTACATGGTCGAGCAAATCGACTGGTATCGGGCCGTGGTGCCTGATGGCTTGGAACCCGTCAATCAGGATGGCGAAGTGGCTCAGTTCGCCCTGCTGGACCGGGCCGAACTGTTGCACCGGCTGGCGCAGAACCAATTTACGACCGAGGCGGCGTTGATTCTGGTGGCGGCGTTGCAACGCTGACCGGCCACAGCGGCTCCAGCGCCGACTGCCGCAAGCGGTTTGGCGCCAGGACGCCTGCCGCATCCAGGATGGGGTAGGCAATGGAGCAGATGTGCGAGTTGATGCGTTTGAGGTCGCTGATCAGGTCAATATGCAGTGAGCTGGTCTCAATGCTTTGCAATGTGTTGACCGACAAGCGCGCCAGGTGGGTGGTCGCATACTCGCGCTCCAGGTCGCGAAAGCGGGTTTTCTCCTCCAGCAAGCGCTGCGCATCGCGCACGGTGCCGTTCAGGAACACGCTCATACCCAGGCGCAGGTTGTCGATCAGGCGGCGGTGCAATTCGGTGATCTCGTTCATGCCGGCCTCCGAAAATTCGCGGCCCGGGTTGATTTTCTTGTCTTCAATGTCCATCAGCACGCGTTCGACGATGTCGCCTATCTGCTCCATGTTGATGGTGAAGCTGATGATGTCTGTCCAGCGCCGGCCTTCGCTTTCGCTCAAGGCCTCGCGTGAAATTTTGGTCAGGTAGTACTTGATGTCCGAGTACAGCTCGTCCACCGTGTCATCCATTTTTTGCAGTTCCTGCGCCAGCTTGCGGTCGTTCTGGCGGATCACCTGCATAACCCCCAGCAACATGGTCTCCACCACGTCGGCCTGGTGCATGGACTCCCGCACCGCGCACGAGATGGCCAATGACGGCGTCGCCAGCGCAGACGCATCCAGATGCCTTTGCCGTCCGGCCACCGTGGTCTTGGCTGGCCTGGGCAGCCAGTATTCGACCCAGCGTGCGACGACCTGTGTCAGGCCAATGAACAGCAATGCCACCAGCAGGTTGAAGCAAAGGTGGAACACCACCACCACCACCGATGCCTTGTTGCCCAACAGCGGTCCGGCCTGACTCAGCCACCAACCGACCAGCGGCGCCGCGATCACAATCCCCAGCGACTTGAACACCAAATTGCCCAGGGGCACTTGGCGCGTCTCGACCTTGGCGCTCAAGGTGGTCAGCACCGCCAGTGCGCCACTGCCCAGGTTGGCGCCCAGCACGAGTCCCAGCGCGACATCCACCGGAATAACCGAGGTAGAGGCCAGGGTGGCGGTCAGCAGCACGATGGCCAGGCTGCTGTAGCACAGCACCGCCAGCAGGGCGCCGACCATGATTTCAAGCAGCAGGTCGCTGCTGAGCGAGGCCAGCAAGGCCTTGATGGCAGGGGCCTGCGTCAGCACATTGGCAGACTCTGTGACCAGGCGCAGCGCCAGCAGCATCAGGCCCAGACCGATCAAGATGCGTCCTACCCGGCCAACCGTGGTCGACTGACGTGCAATGAACAGCACCACGCCGATAAAAATGAACAGCGGCGACAGCCAGGACAGGTCGCGCGAGAACAGCAAGGCCATCAAACTGGTGCCGATATCGGCCCCAAGCATGACGGCCAGCGCGCCCGGCAGGCTCATCAGGCCTTGACCCACAAAAGAGGACACGATCAGCGCTGTGGCCGTGCTGGACTGCAACAGGGCGGTGACGCCAATTCCGGAGGCTGCCGCTGTGAGCCGATTGGCCACGCTGCGAGCCAGCACATTGCGCAGGTTGGCACCCAGTACCCGCAAAATACCGGTGCGAACCAGCTGCGTCCCCCAAACCAATAAGGCAATGGCGGCCAGCAGGTTCAGCAGGTGCGTCAATGAGACTCCTTCATGGTCCTGCGCTCAGCGGCTGCGCCGAACCCGCAGCAACTCGTCGAGGATCAGGCAGGTCGCGCCGACCGTGATGGCGGCGTCGGCAATGTTGAAGGCCGGGAAGTGCCCGCCGGCGAACACCGGGCTGAGCCAGGACCAATGAAAATCAAGAAAATCCACCACGTAACCATACAGTATCCGGTCAATCACATTGCCGACGGCCCCACCCAGGATGCAGGCCAGGGCAAAGGAAAACAGTTTTTGACCGGCGTGCGCCCGCAGCATCCAGATGATCAAGCCTGCCGCCAGCAGCCCGATGGCGGTGAAAAACCAGCGCTGCCAACCCGAGGCGCCCGCCAGGAACGAGAAGGCGGCGCCGCTGTTATGGACCCGGACCAGGTTAAAGAAGCTGGTGACCACCGAACTGTCGCCCAGGCTGTAGTAGCCCACCACCAGCACCTTACAAAATTGGTCGGCCAGCAGGATGATGGTGGCCAGGGCCAGCCAGCGCAGCATGCCGGGTGCGGCCGCCTTGCCGGGCCCGGCGGCTCGTGCCGGCGCCGCCGGCTTGCCAGCGCGGGCCATCAGGCAAAGTGCCGGGTTTCGCCGGCGCCAAACAGGTTGCTGGTGCAGCGGCCGCACAGCGTGGGGTGCGCAGGGTCGGTCCCGAGCGCTTCACTGTAATGCCAGCAGCGCTCGCATTTAGTGCCAAAAGCGGCGCTAACCCTTATGGATAGGGCATCTCCAGCTATTATTTCAATAGCGGACGTGATGAACACAAACTTCAGATCTGCCCCCAGGCTGGCCAAGATGTCCAGGTCAGCCGGTGGCGCGCTCAGGGTGACCTGGGCCTGCAGCGACGAGCCCACCTGGCCGGCGGCGCGCAGGGCCTCAATCTCCTTGTTCAC
>CALPLW020000268.1 GCA_943324505.2 Comamonas sp. lk | reverse complement strand
TAGCCCTGCACCTCGATGCCGTGGTTGGCAAACACATGGCGGTCGTACTTGACGTGCTGGCCCAGCTTGGGTCGGCTAACGTCCTCCAGCCAAGGCTTCAACCGGGCCAGCACCTCGGCCCGGGGCAACTGGTCTGGGGCACCGGGGTAGTCGTGCGCTAGCGGCACATAGGCCGCCTCACCCGGCTGCACCGAAAAGCTCAGGCCCACGATCTCGGCGCGCATCTCATTGAGCGAGGTGGTCTCGGTGTCCAGCGCCACCAGATCGGCCGCCTGCAGCCGCGCTTGCCAACGCTCGAAGGTAGGCCAGTCCAGCACAGTCTCGTAAGCCAGGTTGCTGGGCCGCGCCAGGGTTGGCGCGGCAGCGGCCTCGGGTTCGTCAAACAGCCCGGGCTCGCTGGCGCGGGGCTTGCGCGCAGCAGGTGCGGCCACCGAGCCTTCACCGGCGATGGCGCGGGCCAAGCCCTTGAACCCAAATTTTTCGTAAAAAAGGCGCAGAGCCCCCGTGTCTTCTACCCCAGTTGCTATGAAATCAAGAGCAGGCAGGTTCGGTACCCAACCATCGAGGTCGCAATCAACCTTGATGCTGAGCAACTGCCGCCCGGTGGGCAACCAGTCCAGCGCTTTCTTCAGGTTTTCGCCGGCTACACCCTTGATTTCGTCCACGTGGGCGACCACCGCCGCCAGCGAGCCGTACTCTTGCAGCCACTTGGCCGCCGTCTTGGGGCCGACCTTGGCCACGCCAGGCACGTTGTCCACCGCGTCGCCGACCAGGGTCTGGTAATCGACCATCAGGTGCGGCGGCACGCCAAATTCGGCCTCGACACCGGCCACGTCGCGCCGGCGGCCGTTCATGGTGTCCACAATCGTGATGTGTGCATTGACCAGTTGCGCGAGATCCTTGTCGCCGCTACTCACGATCACCTCGACGCCTTGCCCAGCAGCAATCACAGCCAGGGTGCCGATCACGTCGTCCGCCTCCACACCCGGCACGTCCAGAATTTTCCAGCCCATCAGCCGCACCACCTCGTGGATCGGCTCGATCTGGGCGCGCAGGTCATCAGGCATGGGCGAGCGGTGGCCCTTGTATTCGGGGTAGATGGCATCGCGAAAAGTGGGGCCGTGCGCATCAAACACGCAGGCAGCATAGTCCGCCGGCACATCTTTACGCAGCTTTTGCAACATATTGATCATGCCGCGGATGGCCCCGGTGGGCGGGCTGGCAGGGTCACCCGGTACCGCCCGCAGGTCGGGCATGGCGTGGAAGGCCCGGTACAGGTAGCTCGAGCCATCAACCAGGAGCAGAGTTTTGGGCGGCGTGGGGATATCAGTCATCCTGCCATTTTGCCTGTGCCCGAACAAGGCCACTGGTTCTACAATGTGCATCATGCGCTCTTCACTCATCTTGCCCCTGTTTCTTGCCGGTCTGAGCCTGTGTCAGGCCCAGACCACCGCTCCCAGCCCAGCCCAGGCCGGAGCAACCCGCCCAGTGGCCGTGGGTATGGCTGTGGAAAAGCGTACCGAACGCATCCACATAGAAGATGCTGGCTCCAGCATCGACGAGCTGCGGGTCGGCGGCGAAACGCGCAGCATCACGGTACAACCCAAAGGCGACATGCCAAGCTACCAGGTGCACCCCGGTAGCGGCCAACGCAGCTGGAAAATAGCGATTTTCTAAGCACCATGGCGGTCTATACCGAAGTCTCGGAACAAGAGGCGGGCACACTGCTGCTGCAACTGCAATTGGGCCAGCTGATGACCCTTCAGGGGTGCTCCGGCGGCATTGAAAACACCAACTACTTTGTCACTACCGAGCTGGCCGGCCAGCGACGCGAACTGGTACTGACCCTGTTTGAGCGGCTCAGCTTCGAGCAGTTACCTTTTTACCTGCGGCTGATGAAACACCTGGCCTTGCGGGGCATCCCGGTGCCTGACCCGAGTGCGGATCGCGACGGTGACCTGGTGTTTTCTCTGAAAGGCAAGCCGACCGCGGTGGTGGAGCGCTTGCGCGGCAGCAGCGAACTGCAGCCCCGAGCCGTGCACTGCGCGGCCGTGGGCGATATGTTGGCCCGCATGCACCTGGCTGGCCGCGACTTTGAGCTGCGCCAACCTAACCTGCGCGGCCTGGACTGGTGGCGAGACACGGTACCCGTGGTGCTGCCCTACCTCAACCCGGCCCAAGCTGAGCTGATTCAAAGCGAACTGGCCTACCAGGTCCACGTGGCACAAGGCGCCTACTACGCGGCGCTGCCGCGAGGGCCGATCCACGCTGACCTGTTCCGTGACAACGTGATGTTCGAGCAAATTGATGGTCATTCCCGGTTGTCAGGGTTCTTTGACTTTTACTTCGCGGGCGTGGACAGTTGGCTGTTTGATCTGGCGGTGTGCCTGAACGACTGGTGTGTGGACCTGGCCACGGGACGCCCTGATACCGCCCGGGCAGACAGTTTTGTCACCGCCTATGAGAGTGTGCGACCGCTGACCGGCGCCGAACGGCGTTTGCTGCCCGCCATGCTGCGTGCCGGCGCCCTGCGATTTTGGCTGTCACGTCTGTGGGACTTCTACCTGCCACGCGAGGCCAGCGTGCTCAAGGCGCACGATCCCGGTCACTTCGAGCGCATCCTGCGTGAGCGGCTCACACAGCCGGTCGTGCTGAACGGCTGGCAGTCAGAGACCGCATGAAGCTGCAACTTGTCCCGGCACGCACCGGCTTCACTTGGATCAAGCTCGGCATCCGAACTTTCTTGCGCCAGCCGCTGGCGCTCACTGGCCTGTTCTTCATGTTCATGGCGGCCATGACTTTGGTCAGCAAGCTGCCGCTGATCGGCGTACCGCTGGCCATGGTGCTGCTGCCCGGCACCACCCTGGGCCTGATGGCCGCCACCCGCGAAGCGGCTGCCGGCAAATTTCCGATGCCCTTGATGCTACTGACCGGGTTCCGCGCCGGGCCGCAGGCCTTGCGGTCAATGCTGATCCTGGGCGCGCTCTACGCCCTGGGCTTTTTGGCCGCACTGGGCACTTGCTGGATGGTCGATGGCGGCGGCTTTGCCCGGGTCTATCTGGGCGGCGAGTCGCCCAGCGCAGAAGCCATGATGGAGCCCGGTTTTCAGGGGGCGATGTGGGCCTTTATCGCGATTCACCTGCCGGTGTCGCTGCTGTTCTGGCATGCGCCAGCGCTGGTGCATTGGCACGGACTGCCGCCAGCCAAGAGCGTGTTTTTCAGCATGGTGGCCTGCCTTCGCAACCTGCGCGCCCTGCTGGTTTTTGGCCTGAGCTGGATGTTGGTACTGATCCTGGCCTTGCTGGCCGTGAGCCTGCTGGCCGCCCTGCTCAACCTGGGGGACAGCACCGGAAGCCTGATTTTTCCTGTGCTGCTGCTCATGGCCGCCATGTTCTTTTGCTCGCTGTATTTCACCTACCGCGACACCTTTGAGTCACCCTCGGGAGACGCGCCGTGACCCAGCACCTTTTGGCAAATCGTACCAAACGAGAAGTCCTGTGGTTCCAGCGCCGCAGCTTTTTGCGCGCTGCGGCGCTGTGGACCAGCCTCGGCGGCACACTGGGCGCATAAGCGCAAGGCCGCAGCAACATCGTGACGCTGGTAGGCGACGAACTGCTCACCGGCCCCGGCGCCAGCCTGGTCTTTGTGATGGGCGACTCAGCCTTTCACCTGCGCCAGAACTCAAGGCTGAAGGTCGAAGGTGACACCGATGGGGCCGTCGTCAACGCGCTGCGCCTGCTAACGGGCGGCGTCATCAGCGTCTGGGGCAAAGGCCCGCAACGAAAGATTTCAACACCAACAGCGACCGCAGGTATCCGTGGCACCGAGGCCTACGCCGAGGTTTTTCCAGAGCAGGACACCGCAGCTACCTCTGCATCTGCTACGGCGTGGTGGACCTGGAGGCCAGCACCGAGCGCAAACTGGTGCAGGCCCGATACCACGACGCCCATTGGGGCGAACCCATAGCGCGCAACGGCCGTTTGCTGACCCCCGCACCACTGCTGAACCACACCGACGAAGAACTGGAATACATGGCGCAACTGGTGAATCAGCGGACTGCCTGGCAAATCACTGGCCGAAAGGGCGAGAAGGACGGCAGCAGCTATGGCGGCTACGGGAGCCCTGGCAGTACCGACCCATCAAGCTACGGCAAGACATCCCCCTGAGCCGCTTCAGTTCACTGGCGTCAACTTGGCCACGCTCAGCGCCAGCCACTTGACGCCGTGGCGCGGGAAGTTGATCTGGGCCCGGGCGTCGTCGCCCACGCCCTCCAGGGTCTGCACCGTGCCTTCGCCAAACTTGTTGTGAAACACCTTCATGCCGGCCTTCAGGCCGTGCGCCGGCTCGGCGCTACGGGGCGGCAACGCGGGACTGCCAAAGCGCGAATAATCAGTGCCAAAAGTGCCTCCAGCCCTTGTGTAGCTTGGGTTGTCAGCTCCTGAATGCATAGCAGATCCGGCGTTATAGCCGGTTTGGCGCGGCGTCACCCACTTCAGCGCGGCCTCGGGCAGCTCTTCAAAAAACCGGCTTTTCAGGTTGTAGCGGGTCTGGCCGTGCAGCATGCGGGTTTGCGAATGGCTCAGGTACAGCCGCTTGCGCGCCCGGGTGATGGCCACGTACATCAGGCGGCGCTCTTCTTCCAGGCCGTCGCGGTCGCTCATCGAGTTTTCGTGCGGGAACAGGCCCTCTTCCATGCCGGTGATGAAGACCGCGTCGAACTCCAACCCCTTGCTGGCATGCACCGTCATCAGCTGCACCGCGTCCTGCCCGGCCTGGGCCTGGTTGTCGCCGGCCTCCAGCGCCGCGTGCGACAAAAAGGCCGACAGGGGTGACAGCGTCTCGCCACTCTCTGCGTCGGGCGCGGGTTCGTCCAGCACCGGCTGGTTCAGGTCCAGCCCCTGCGAGGCGGGTGACTGGCTGAGCGCGTCGCGGCCGAAGCCTTCAATTGAGACAAAGCTCTCGGCCGCGTTCACCAGCTCTTCCAAATTCTCCACCCGGTCAGCGCCTTCGCGGTCAGCGCGGTAATGGGTCAGCAGGCCGCTGTGCTCCAGGGTCAAGGTCACGATCTCGCGCAGGTTAAGGCCCTGGGTCCGCTCGCGCAGCACGTCGATGCCCGCCAGAAAGGCGCCCAGGTTGGTGCCGGCCTTGCCGCCCATGCCACTCACGGCGTCACTCAGGGCGCAGCCGCTGGCACGGGCCGCATCCTGCAGCTGCTCCAGGCTGCGCAGGCCGATGCCACGCGGTGGGAAATTGACCGCGCGCAAAAAGCTGGTGTCGTCGCGCGGGTTCTCCAGCAGCCGCAGGTAGGCCAGTGCGTGCT
>CALPLW020000267.1 GCA_943324505.2 Comamonas sp. lk | reverse complement strand
GTACCTCTCGCCCATGATCGACTGCTTCGATGGATTGGTCGTCAGTTGGACCATAGGAACCCGTCCCGACGCAGTACTCGTGAACACCATGCTGGATGCCGCCATCGAAACGGTAGCCAACGGCAACGACCGACCAGTTGTCCACTCGGATCGTGGTGCTCACTATCGCTGGCCTGGTTGGCTATCACGGATAAGCAATGCAAAGCTGATTCGCTCGATGTCGCGCAAAGGCTGCTCACCGGACAATGCGGCTTGTGAGGGCTTCTTCGGGCGGCTGAAAACGGAACTGTTCTACCCTCGTGACTGGCGGGCAGCAACCATTGAGCAATTCATCGAGGTTGTTGATGCGTACATCCACTGGTATAACGAGAAGCGCATCAAAATCTCCCTTGGCTCACTCAGTCCTCTCGAATACCGAGCGAGCCTTGGACTTACGGCATAAACCAGTCCAAGATTTCCGCCGCACCCCCGGTGGGTCAATATTCAATCGGCGCGAACATTCAGGGAAGCATTTGGTACTTCTCGGCGGAGCTATGGTGCTGGACGTCCTTGATCACGCAGCGATTGAAGAAATTGTTGAAAAATTCATCACTGAGTTAAGTGAGAAGTGAGAAGATCCGCTCTGCTAGCTTTGGTTATTCACACATTGGCGCGCAACTTATCAAAGTGACTACTTACGCTTGCCGAAATTACATGACTTACAGGGCTTGTCCTGACAACCTATCGGTGATAAGCTGATCTGTTTTGCCTAATTTTTCAGCATTTTCCCAGCGCGCACAGTGTATCTTTGGGTGTATCTTTATAAATATTTATATTTAAAATATCTATATAGATCATATAGTTAACTCAATTTTCTGGCGGAGAGGGTGGGATTCGAACCCACGGTACCTTGCGGTACGCCTGATTTCGAGTCAGGTACATTCGGCCACTCTGCCACCTCTCCGTTACTCGAGCCGCGATTCTAGCGTTAATCGCCCTCTCGCAGGGCCTTTAACGCGGCCTCCAAAGGTGCTTGGGCTACTGTGTTCACGGGTTGCAATTGGGCGCCAAGTGCTGCCAGGGCAGCGGCGCCTTCGGTTTTTAGTCGGGCGATGGCCTGGCCCGCTTCGCGCGGGGTGGTAAAGCCCAGGCTTTGCAGCAGCAACTGGCCCTGTGCATCGAGGAGTTTGAAGTAAAACTGGCCGTCGCTTTCGCGGTATTGTTTGAACAGCGGGCGTTCCACCTTGGCTGCTTTGGCGCTGACAGCCTGGTCAGTGGCGCGCAGATCTCGCAGGCCAACGGCTTGGCGCAGCGTACCCATGAAGGGGGTGGCAAGTGCCCGTGCCTTGGCTGCGCCTGCCAGCAAGATGTGTTCGATCTTGGCCGGGTCAGCCAGCAGAGCCAGGTAGGTCTCGCGCATGGGTGCAATTTCTTGGTCGATACGCTCAAACAGGCGTTGCTTGGCATCTCCCCAGCCAATGCCGTCGGCGTAGGCTTGACGCAGGCTGTCGGTCTCAGAGGGTGTGGCAAAGGCCTGGTAGATCTGGAACAGGGCCGAGCCTTCCACGGTTTTGGGTTCTCCCGGCGCGCGTGAGTCGGTGACGATGCCGCCAATCAGCTTTTGCAGCTGCGCCCTCGGCGCAAACAGGGGGATGGTGTTGTCGTAGCTCTTGCTCATCTTGCGGCCGTCCAGGCCAGGCAGGGTGGCCACCGATTCTTCAATTTCGGCCTCGGGCGGCACAAAGTGTTCGCCATAGCGGTGGTTGAAGCTGTTGGCCATGTCGCGCGCCATTTCGATGTGCTGGATCTGGTCGCGCCCCACCGGCACCTTGTGGGCGTTGAACATCAAAATATCAGCGCCCATCAGCACCGGGTACATGAAGAGGCCGGCGCTCACGTCGGCGTCCGGGTCAATGCCGGCGGCGGTGTTTTTGTCGACAGACGCCTTGTAGGCGTGAGCGCGGTTGAGCACGCCCTTGCCCAGCACGCAGGTTAAAAACCAGGTCAGTTCAGGGATTTCGGGAATATCAGACTGGCGGTAGAAGGTGACGCGTTCCGGGTTGAGCCCGCAGGCCAGCCAACTGGCGGCGATTTCCAGCGTGGAGCGCTGGATGCGGGCGGGGTCTTCCACTTTGATGAGCGCATGGTAGTCCGCCAGAAAATAAAAACTCTGCACGTCGGCGCGTTGGCTGGCCCGTACGGAGGGCCGGATGGAGCCGACGTAGTTGCCCAGATGGGGCGTGCCCGAGGTGGTGATGCCGGTCAAAAAGCGCTGGGAGGTCATGGTGTCAAGGGCGGTACGGGTTTCAATTAAGCAGATAGGCCAGGGGATACAAGATCAGATGCACGGCTGAGGCGGTAAGCGCCATCAGCGGTTGCATCCAGTAGGTGCTGACCAGTCCGGTGATCACCAGGGCCATCACGATGAAGAAGCCCCAGGGCTCGATTCGGGCCAGCAGCGCGGCCTGCCGCCACGGCAGCAGCCCGACCAAAATACGGCCACCGTCCAGCGGCGGCAGCGGGAACAGGTTGAAGGCAAACATGACCACGTTCACCAGCACACCGCCTTGGCACATTTTGATGAAAAAATACTCATCAACACCGATGGCGCCCAGCACCAGCAGCAGCCCGCCCCACAGCAGTGCCTGCAAAAAATTGGCACCCGGCCCGGCCAGCGCCACCCAGATCATGTCGCGCTTGGGGTGGCGCAGCCGCCCAAAGTTGACGGGCACCGGCTTGGCGTAGCCGAACAGGAACGCGCCCGAGGTGGCAAAGTACAAGAGCAGGGGCATCAGCAGCGTGCCCATTGGGTCGATGTGCTTGAGCGGGTTGAGCGAGATGCGCCCCAGGCTGTAGGCGGTGTTGTCGCCAAAATAGCGTGCCGCATAGCCGTGTGCAGCTTCGTGCACGGTGATGGCAAACAGCACAGGCAGAGCGTAGATCGCAACGGTTTGAATCAGGTGGGCAATGTCCATGCTGCGATTGTCTCAAAAGGGGCAGGAGCCTTAAAGGCCTAGCGCGGCCAGCGGGCCGCGTCCCTCGCGGACGATGAGCGGCTCTTCGCCGCTGAGGTCAACCACGGTGGTCGGTTCACGGTGGCAGGCGCCGGCATCGATAACGGCTGCCAACTGGTGCTCAAGTCGTTCGCGAATGTCCTGCGCGTCGTTCAGCGGCTCAACATCGCCTGGGATGATCAGTGTGGCTGCCAGAAGTGGGCCGTTGTGCAGCGTCAGCAGGGCTTGGAGCACCTGGTGGTCGGGCACGCGCAGGCCGATGGTCTTTCGCGATGGGTGGCTGAGCCGGCGCGGCACCTCTTTGCTGGCCTCAAGAATAAAGGTGTAGGGCCCGGGCGTGGCCGATTTCAGCAAGCGGAACTGACGGTTATCGACCCGCGCATAGCTGGACAGCTCCGACAGATCACGGCACAGCAGCGTCAGGTGGTGCTTGTCGTCCACGCCCCGGATGCGGCGCAGCTTGTCCGCAGCGGCCTTGTCGTCCAGGTGGCAGACCAGCGCGTAGCTGGAGTCTGTGGGAACGGCCAGCACCTCGCCTTTGGCCAGCATGGCCACGGCCTGCTTGAGCAGCCGCATCTGCGGGTTGTCGGGGTGCAGTTCAAAAAGTTGGGCCATGGCGTCAGGTTCGCGCTGTGGCCCGTGCCGTAACGCGTGCGGTGACTGGGTGCGACACCAGCAGGGCGTTGGCTACGCCACTGACGGCGATCACGCCAATGCCGACCCAAGCCAGGGTGTCAGGCACATGGGCGAACACCAGCCAGCCCAACAGCATCGAAAAACCGATCTGGGTGTAGATGTAGGGCATCAACACTGGCGCCGGGGCGTGCATGAAGGCCCGGATCAGCATCAGGTGGCCAAACGCGCCACTGATACCCAAGAGCAAAAACCAGGGCCAGTGCGCCCATAGCGCGGCGCCGTCCCAGAAATACCAGAGCAGGGGCGCAAACGCCACGGCGCCGACCAGGCCGGTGTAAAACTGGGTGGTGTAGGGGTCGTCGGCCCCAGAGAGGCGACTGGTCAGCACCTGGAAGCCGGCATTGGCGCACACCAAAATGGCGGGGAACACCAGCGCCCAGGTGAACATGCTGCCGCCCGGGTGCACCACCAGCACCACGCCCAGTAGCCCGGTGATCAGCAGCACCCAGCTCAAGCGCTGCACATGGACCTTGAGGAACCAGGCCGACATGCCGGTGGCAATTAGGGGCGAGAGCATGACCATGGCGGTAAATTCGCCCACGGGAATGTACTTGAGCGAGAAAAAGGCGCAGACGGTGCTGACCAACAGCAGCAGGCCGCGCGCCACTTGAAAGCGCGGGTGCTCGGTGGCCAGCAGGGTGCGGCCTTGCACCGGCAGCCGCAGCACCAGGGTGATCACGGCCTGAAACCCGTATCGGAACCACAGCAGCATGGCGGCCGGCGCCAGCGTCATGGCATGCTTCACGCCAGAGTCAAGAATCGAAAATGACAGGCACGAGAGCACGATGAGGCCAATACCCAGCCCCTGCCGGGCCTGCCGAGTCGTCATGGTGGTCAGTGCGCCAAGACACTGACCGGGCCAGGTGCCATGTGGGACTGAATGCGGTGCGACAGTAACTCCCAAACCGGCTGAAGGCCACCGGCCAGGTAGGGCAGGGCGCCCAGTTCGGTATGGCTCTCGGTCGGGCTGTGGAAATCACTGCCGCGCGAGGCGGCCAGGCCAAACTCGATAGCCATGTCGGCGTAGGTCAGGTACTCGGCTGTGGTGTGGCTGCCGGTGACCACCTCTACGCCCAGCCCGCCGTGGCTCTTGAACTCGCTGAACAGGGCGAATTCTTCGTTGGCGCTGAACTTGTAGCGCGCCGGGTGGGCAATGATGGCCGCGCCACCCGCTTCGGTGATCCAGCCCACGGCGTCCTTCAGGCTGGCCCAGCGGTGTGGCACGTAGCCGGGCTTGCCTTCGATCAGGTATTTGCGAAACACCTCATTGGTGTCGCGGCAGACGCCAGTCTCTACCAAAAAGCGGGCAAAGTGGGTGCGCGATACCAGTTCGGGGTTGCCGGCGTACTGGGTGGCGCCCTCATAGGCGCCCTTGATACCCACGCGGGCCAGGCCATCTGACATTTCCATGGCGCGTTGATTGCGGCCACCCCGGGTAAGAGTCAGACCCGCCCTCAGGGCGGCGTTGTCGGGGTCAAAGCCGAGGCCGACGATGTGTACGGTTTGCCCGACAAAGGTGACCGAGATCTCGACGCCAGTCAGGTAGTGCAGACCGATGGCGTGGGCGGCTGCTGCGGCGCGGTGTTGTCCGCCCACCTCGTCGTGGTCGGTCAGGGCCCACAGCTCCACACCTTGCGCTTTGGCGCGTTCTGCCAGGGCTTCAGGGGTGAGGGTGC
>CALPLW020000266.1 GCA_943324505.2 Comamonas sp. lk | reverse complement strand
GCAAGGCCGACCCATCGGCAGCAGCGGTAAGGACGCTGCAGCGCCCCAGGTGCGCATCATCGAACACGCCGACGTCAAGCGCATGCTGCTGGCGCAAAAAGCCTACGGCGAGGGCGCGCTGGCGCTGGCCCTGTACTGTGCCCGGCTGGTGGACGAGCAGCGTACCGGCGCGCCGGAATCGGCTGATGAGGCGCGTCTGCTGCTGGAGGTGCTCACGCCCATTGCCAAGAGCTGGCCGAGTGAATGGTGTCTGGAGGCCAACTCACTGGCAATCCAGATCCATGGCGGCTATGGTTACACCCGCGACTTTCCGGTGGAGCAGTACTGGCGCGACAACCGACTCAACATGATCCACGAAGGCACGCACGGCATCCAGGCCGCCGACCTGCTCGGGCGCAAGGTGCTGATGGAAAACGGCCGTGGCCTCGCTTTGCTGAGTGCCCGCATTGAGGCCACCGCAGAGCGTGCCCTGGCCGTGCCGGCATTGGCCGAGCATGCCCAGGCCCTGCGCCAGGCCTTGCAGCAAGTGGCAGCCGCCACCCGCGCTGCCTGGGCCACCGGCGTGCCGGCTGAGGCGCTGGCCAATGCCGTGCCCTATATGCAGGCCTTTGGCCACACGGTGCTGGCCTGGATCTGGCTGGACGTGAGTATGGCCGCGCTGCGCGACGACGCTACACAATCCATAGCGCAAACACAAGGCAGGATAAGGGCTACAGCCTATTTTTACCATTATGAGTTGCCCAAGATCGGGGCCTGGCTGCAGGTGGTGAGCACCCGCAATCCGCTCTGCGCCACCATGCCTGACGCGGCGTTTTAGGCGCTGAGGCCTCAGCGTGACCGCCAGGCCTGTCGGCCAAAGCCCAGCAGGGACAGTGCCACCATGACCATCAAGCCCGGTTGCAACACCTGGTTTTCTGCAAAATCGAGTGGCTCCGTCCCAAGCGTGTAAAGCGTGGCCGCCAGCAGCAGCACCAACAGCCACTGTGCCAGGCCGGTCGGCCGGAACCAGGCCGGGTTCATACGCAGCCACAGGGCATGGCCCAGCGCCCCGGCGATCAGTCCTATTGCAGCACCCGCCAGCACATCACCCGGCCAGTGCGCACCGACGGCGATGCGCGACATTCCTGCGGCCGCAGCCAGACCAAACAGCCAGAACGGGCGCCGGCCTGGGCGATCGGTGCAGGCCAGATAGAGCGCGGTGGCGGCGGCAAAGGCGGTGACAGTGTGGCCCGAAGGAAATGATTCCAGGTGCAGGGGCTCGCCCAAAAGCCGAAATTGCGCCGCGTCCAGCACCGCCGGCGGTCGCGGGCTTTGAAACCAGGCCTTGATGCCTCGCGACAGCAGGCTGGCGAAAGGCGCCGCGCACAGCCAGGCCCACATCAGCCGCGGGGCCAGTACCAACAGGGGCGAGCTCACCGCCAGCAGGCCCCACCCGTTGCCCAGCAAGGACAGCCCGGCCCACAGGCTGCTGCCCAGCAGGGCGCAGGCGTGGTTCAGTGTGAGAAACAGGCGCGGCTCGAACCAACCCAACCAGACCGGCGCACCTAAAAGCAGCAACAGCAAGGCCACCGCCGTGATGGTCCTGAGTCTGGAACGGCCGCCTGAGGGCGCAGCACTCAAGCCTGTACCCCGTTGTTGCCCTGCCAGCCACGGCAGTCGTAGAAGCGGAACTCGGACAACAAGGCGCCCCATCGGCGCACTGGCATGCTGTCGAGCAGCTGGCACTCTTCAAAGCCCTCCGGGCCCACAGGCAGCGCAAACGGCATCAGCGACCAGTCCACCAGCAGGGCCTTGCCCCCGGCTGTCAGTGGCGCGGTCCATAAATCAAACTGATCGACCCGGTGGTCGAGCACCTGAACCGGCAGCGGGCGCGCGTACCAGCCCAGGCGGCTGGCCAGGGTCCAGTGCTGTACGGCCAAGGCGCTTAGGCCATGGGCCGACGCGAGCAGCCGGGCCCGTTCACCGGCCATATCCCAGCCGTGCAGGTCGGCAAAGGGGTTGGCCGCCTGGGCCTCGCCCGGTTCGTTGTCGGGCCAGGGCGCCAGGCCGGCTGCCATGGCGCCGAGCAGCAGGGTGAGTGCCACCGCCTGCAAGCTGGCCACTGTGCTCAGCAGCCAACGCCGGCCCTGCTGGAGAGCGCGGGCCAGACCCAGCCCGGCAAAAGGCACCAGCGCGGCCCAGGCCGGTGCTGTCCAGTGCGGCAGGCTGCTGCCGCCGGCTGATAACAAGGCGAGTACGCTAAAGGGCAGCACAAAGAACAGCACCGTCAAGCGCCCACGATCCGAATTTGCCCGGCGCCAGCCTGGTCCGGCCCACAGCAGCAGCGGCCCGTAAGCCAACAACTGCAGCAGGCCAAAGGCCAGCAAGGGCCGCAGCTGCCAGCCGGCGCCAGCGCCATGCTGGGCCTGGTAACTGAAGGACAGCCAGTGGTGCTGTGCATTCCACACCAGCACCGGGGCGACCAGCATCAGCGCCAGCAGCGTGGCGGCCCACAACCAAGGTTGAAGCAACAGCCGCCAGCCGTGGGTCCGCAGCAGGCAGATTGCCACGGCCAGCGCGGCCAGGATGGCGGTGTATTTGCTCAGGCCAGCCAGGCCCAGCAGCAGGCCCAGCAGCAGCCAATCGCGCGGCCGGCTCAGCGCCAGTGGCTGCATCAGGCGAATGGTTTGGTGCATCAATGCCAGACTCAGCAGCGTCAGCAGGCTGTCGGGCAGCAGGCCGATGGCCAACACATTGAACAGTGGCGCCAGCGAAAACACGATCACTGCCGCCAGGCCTGCTCTCTCGGGCGCAAGCTCGCTGCCCTGGCTGAGTTGCTGCGCCATTTGCTGGATCAGCCAGCCCGAGGCCAGCCAGATCAGGCCTGGCAGCAGCCGCAGCACCGCCACCGGTGCGTCCAGCGCCACCAGCGGCCACTGCAGCCAGCCCACCATGGGCGGGTGGTCAAAATAGCTCAGCGCCGGGTGCAGTGCGTAAAGCAGGTAGTGCGCCTCGTCCACGGACAGCCCGTGCAGCGCACCCACCGTGGCATGCAGCACAAAACCCAGACCCAGCAGAATCTGGGCTGACCTTTGGGCGGGCAGGGGGTGGGTTGACATGGGCTGGGGCGACAGAGTCGAGGGACAGCCGACAAGTCTAACGCGAGGCTTACTCTGCGCCGGGCCCCTTATCCCCGGCCACCACAGGCCTGACAATATCGCGGGCGTGACATGGCCGACCGGCACACTCCTGCAAAATCACGCACCCAACCCGGAACCACACCATGACGCGCACCATTCAGCAATTGTTTGACCTCACCGGCAAGACGGCCCTGGTCACGGGCGGCTCCCGCGGGCTTGGGCTGCAGATGGCCCATGCGCTGGGCGAGGCGGGTGCCCGGATCATGATCAGTTCGCGCAAAGCGGCGGACCTGGAACAGGCCTGCGCCGAGTTGCAGGCTGCTGGCATTGACGCGCGCTGGGTGGCTGCCGACTGCGCCCGCGACACCGAGATCCATCGGCTGGCCGATGAGACCCTGCAGCGTATGGGCGATGTCGACATCCTGGTCAACAACGCCGGCGCCGCCTGGGGGGCGCCGGCCGAGGACCATCCGATCGAGGCCTGGGACAAGGTTATGAACCTCAATATCCGCGGCTATTTTTTGCTGAGCCAGGCCATCGCCAAAAAGAGCATGATCCCCCGGCGCAGTGGCCGCATCATCAACATTGCCTCGATCACCGGTCTGGGGGGCAACCCGCCCGAAATCTGCACCATCGCCTACAACACCTCCAAAGGCGCGGTGGTCAATTTCACCCGCGCGCTCGGGGCGGAATGGGGCAAGTACAACATCAACGTCAACAGCATCTGCCCCGGTTTTTTCCCCAGCCGCATGACCCAGGGTGCCCTGGCCGAGCATGGCGATGCACTGGCTGCCCACGCGCCGCTGGGCCGCCTGGGCGATGATGAAGACCTCAAGGGCCTGTGCGTGCTCTACGCCTCGGACGCCGGCAAGCACATCACCGGCCAGTGGCTGGCGGTGGACGGCGGTGTCAGCATCGTGCGGGGCGGCTAGGCATGGCGGTGGAATACCCTTTCGTCGAGCACCTGGGGATTGAGCGGCAATTGGCCGAGACCGGTTCGTCGGCCTTGCTGCTGGCGCCCCGTGCCGAGCATCTGAACTCCTTTGGCGTGGTGCATGGCGGTGTGCTGATGACGCTGTTGGACGTAGCCATGGCCGCCGCCGTGCGCAGCCTGCAAGCCGGTAGCAGCGTGGTCACCATCGAGATGAAAACCAGTTTCCTTCGCCCGGCGCGCGGTCTGCTCAGCAGCAGCGGCCGGGTGATCCAGCGCGGCGCCACCCTGTGCTTTGCCGAGGCCAGCATTGCTGACGCCGCCGGCCGCGTGTGCGCCCGCGCCAGCGGCACTTTCAAATACGTGCGGCGCCAGTCAGCCCCGGCCGAGGCGGTCGATCCACAAGGCTGATCAGCGCCGCGACCCAACTCACCCTGACCCCATCCCCCAGAAGCCACCATGCCCCAGAACATTCAGATCCATCTCGACAAGCGTCCGGTCGGCGAAGCCCAGGCCAGCAACTTCAAGCGCGTGGTGGCAGAGACACCGCCCCTGCAAGACGGCCAGGTGCTGGTGCGCCACCACTACCTCAGCCTGGACCCCTACATGCGCGGCCGCATGAATGACGCCAAAAGTTACGCGGTACCTCAGGCGCTGGGCCAGACCATGGGCGGCGGTACGGTGGGCGAAGTCATCGAATCGCGCAACGCGCACTACGCGGTCGGCGATCAGGTGGTCGGCATGGGCGGCTGGCAGCAGTACAGCGTGGTCAATGGTGACCAGCCCGGCGCCCTGCGCAAGGTCGACACCACCGACGTGCCGCTCAGCGCCTACCTGGGCGCTGTGGGCATGCCTGGGGTCACCGCCTGGTACGGGCTGGTGAAAATCATTGAGCCCCAGGCCGGCCAGACCATGGTGGTCAGCGCCGCCACGGGTGCGGTGGGCAGCGCCTTTGCAGCCCTGTCCAAGGCGCGGGGCTGCCGCACCGTGGGCGTGGCCGGCGGCCCCGACAAATGCCGCTACGCGGTGGATGAGCTCGGCTTTGACGCCTGTATTGACTACAAGCAGCACGCCAATGCTGCTTCGCTGTCCAATGCGCTGCGCGGGGAATGCCCGAACGGCGTTGACGGCTATTTTGAAAACGTGGGTGGCATGGTGTTCGACGCTGCGCTGCCGCTGATGAACGCCTTTGGTCGCATCGCCGTCTGCGGCATGATTGCCGGCTATAACGGCGCGCCGATTCCGCTCGCCTACCCGGCGCTGATCCTGACCAACCGGCTGAAAGTTCAGGGCTTCATCGTCAGCGAACACATGGAGG
>CALPLW020000265.1 GCA_943324505.2 Comamonas sp. lk | reverse complement strand
GTGGACGGTCTGTGGGACGTCTACAACCAGTACCACATGGGCATCACCGCCGAAAACGTGGCCAAGGCCCACGGCATTAGCCGCGATATGCAGGACGCACTGGCCCTGGCCAGCCAGCACAAGGCCGCGGCTGCGCAAGACGCTGGCCGGTTCAAAGACGAAATCGTGCCCTTCAGCATTGCCCAGAAAAAGGGCGATCCGCTGGTGTTTGCGGCCGACGAATACCTGAACCGCAAGACCAACGCCGAAGCGCTGGCCGGCCTTCGCCCCGCGTTTGACAAGGCTGGTGGCGTCACTGCCGGCAATGCCTCGGGCCTGAACGACGGCGCTGCCGCCGTGATGGTGATGACCGCCAAAAAAGCTGCCGCTCTGGGCCTCACGCCCCTGGGCCGTATCGCCAGCTTTGCCACCAGCGGGCTGGACCCGGCGCTGATGGGCATGGGCCCCGTGCCGGCTTCGCAAAAAGCCCTGGCCCGTGCCGGCTGGAACGCGGCCGACCTGGACCTGCTGGAAATCAATGAAGCCTTCGCCGCCCAGGCTTGTGCCGTCAACCAGCAAATGGGCTGGGACACCAGCAAGGTTAACGTCAACGGTGGCGCCATTGCCATTGGGCACCCCATCGGGGCGTCTGGCTGCCGTATCCTCGTCACCCTGTTGCACGAGATGCAGCGGCGCAATGCCAAAAAAGGTATTGCCAGCCTGTGCATCGGCGGCGGCATGGGCGTGGCACTTACCATTGAGCGCTGAGCGCAACGCAGAACCCAGTTTCAAGTCAGTTCATAACCAAGAGGAGAGCATCATGAGTCAAAAAATCGCGTACGTCACCGGTGGCATGGGCGGCATCGGAACCGCCATTTGCCAGCGCCTGCACAAAGAGGGCTACAAGGTCATCGCCGGCTGCGGCCCCACCCGTGACCACGCCAAGTGGCTCGCCGAGCAGGCCGCCCAAGGCTACACCTTCTATGCTTCGGTCGGCAATGTCGGTAACTGGGATTCCACGGTCGAGGCATTCAGCAAGACCAAGGCCGAGCATGGCAGCATTGACGTGCTGGTCAACAACGCCGGCATCACCAAAGACCGCATGTTCATCAAGATGACACGCGAAGACTGGGACGCTGTGATCGAAACCAACCTCAACTCCATGTTCAACGTCACCAAGCAGGTGGTGGCTGACATGGTGGAAAAGGGCTGGGGCCGCATCATCAACATCTCATCGGTCAACGGCGCAAAAGGCCAGGCCGGCCAGACCAACTACTCGGCCGCCAAAGCGGGCATGCACGGCTTCTCGATGGCGCTGGCGCAAGAGCTGGCCACCAAGGGCGTGACGGTCAACACCGTGAGCCCGGGCTACATCGGCACCGATATGGTCAAGGCCATCCGCCAGGACGTGCTCGACAAGATTGTGGCTACCGTGCCCGTCAAGCGCCTGGGCGAACCCAGCGAGATCGCCTCGATCATTGCCTGGCTCGCGTCGGATGAAGGTGGCTACGCCACCGGTGCCGATTTCTCGGTGAACGGCGGCTTGCACATGGGCTAAGCGTTGCTGGCAGCACCCTGAAAAGCCCGCTCATGCGGGCTTTTTTTCGCCTGCCGCTCGGGTAAGGGCTTGGTGCCAACGCTACACTGAAGCTGATGTCTGCTGACACGTTTTTTCTCAACCTAGACGCTCCCAACCCATGACCCGCTACCACCTCTACGCCATCGGCAACGCCCTGGTCGATTCTGAATATGAAGTCTCAGACCAGCAACTCCAGACTATGGGGGTAGACAAGCGGCACATGACGCTGATTGATGCGTCAAGACGCACCGAACTGCTGGGGCACTTGCACGGCGCCAAGTCCCGCCGTACCGGTGGCGGTTCGGCCGGCAACACGGTGGTGGCACTGTCACAGCTGGGCGGCAAGGCCTTTTACTCCTGCCGCGTGGCGGACGATGAGTTAGGCGCTTTTTACACGCAAGACTTGCTGTCGCATGGCGTGGCCACCAACCTCACGCACACCCAGCAGCGCCCGGGCCAGACCGGCAGTTGCATGGTGATGGTGACCCCTGACGCAGAGCGCAGCATGAGCACCTTTCTGGGCGCTACCGCCGACCTGGACCACACGTCCCTGCAGGAGGCCGATATCGCCCGCTCGCAGGTCTATTACATGGAAGGTTACCTGGCCGCCTCGCCCACGGGCCTGGACGCCGCCTTGCGAGGGCGTGCCATCGCCAAGGCCGCTGGTGTCGCCCTGGCCAGCACGCTCAGCGATGTGTCGATGATCAATTTTTGCCGCTCCGGCCTGGACGCCATCATCGGTGACGGCCTGGACTACCTGTTTTGCAATGAAGAAGAAGCGCAGGTCTGGTGCGGCACGCAAGACTTGGCGGCGATCTGTCGCCAAATTAGCCAGCTCGCCATTACGGTTTGTTTGACACGCGGCCCCTTGGGTTGCATCGTGTTGCATTCTGGCGATCAGACCACGGTGCCTGCAGCGAAGGTGACCGCCGTAGATACCAACGGTGCTGGCGATATGTTTGCCGGTGCTTTTCTGTACGCCGTCACACATGGCCACAGCCGTGCCCAATCGGCCTGGCTGGCCAACCAAGCCGCGGCCCAGGTGGTCAGCCAGCACGGCAACCGCCTTGGCGCGGAAGCCATGGGCGGTATCAAAGCCCGGTTCGACCAGTACTTGCAAGCGGCCTGAGCAGCGCCTCACGCGTCATCAGCAGCACTTGGTCTTCGCCGGCGCTGGTAGCTAGCCAGACCGGCTCCAACTGGGGGAAGGCTGCTTCAAAGTGCTCGCGTTCATTGCCGATTTCCAGCAGCAGCACGGCGCCGGGCGTCATATGGGCCGGTGCCTGGGCCAGCAGGCTGCGCACAAAGTCCATGCCATCGGTGCTGCCCGCCTGATTGCCATCCAGCGCCATGGTAGGTTCGGCCTTGAATTCTGGTGGCAAAGCCGCCATGCTTTGGGCATTGACATAGGGTGGGTTGCAAATGATCAGGTCATACGGCCCATGCACCTGGGCCAGGCCGTCTGAGCTGAGCAGCCTGATGCGCCCCTGCAGACCGTGCTTGTCCACATTGATGCGGGCCACGGCCAGCGCGTCGGGCGACAGGTCCGAGGCGTCCACGGCCAGTTCGGGCCAGACCATGGCGGCCAGCACCGCCAGACTGCCGTTGCCGGTGCACAGGTCCAGCGCGCGATGCGTGTCTGAGCCCAACCAGTAGTCCAGCGATTCGTCAAACAGCAGTTCGGCAATCAAAGAACGCGGCACGATGGCGCGCTCGTCCACATAAAACGGCACACCCATCAGCCAGGCTTCTTGGGTCAGGTAGGCAGCGGGCTGGCGAGTTGAGATCCGTGCTTCCAAAAGCATAGCAACTTCGCCTTGCTGGACAAGGCTTACAGCCTGATTTGCCTTGGAAAGTGGCTCGGTGGCGGGGTCATCCAGCGCGGTGTCCAGTGGCAGGCCTAGGCGCCACAAAACCAGCCAGGCCGCCTCGTCAAACGCGCTGTCGGTGCCATGCCCAAAGGCTACCCCGGCGGCGTCGAGCTGGCAGGCGCTTTGGGTGATCAGTTCGAGCAGGGTCACTCAATCCCGCAGCAGGTCGTTCAGGCTGGTCTTGGCGCGGGTCTGGGCGTCGACGCGTTTGACGATGATGGCGGCGTACAGGCTGTATTTGCCGCCGTCTTTGGGCAGGCTGCCGCTGATCACCACCGAGCCGGTTGGCACGCGGCCGTAGCTCACGGTGCCGGTGGCGCGGTCGTAGATGGGGGTGCTCTGGCCGATGTACACGCCCATCGAAATCACCGAGTTTTCTTCGATGATCACGCCTTCCACCACTTCGGAACGGGCGCCGATGAAGCAGTTGTCCTCGATGATGGTGGGGCCGGCCTGCATGGGTTCGAGCACGCCGCCAATGCCCACGCCGCCACTCAGGTGCACGTTCTTACCGATCTGGGCGCACGAGCCCACCGTGGCCCAGGTGTCCACCATAGTGCCCTCGTCCACATAGGCGCCGATGTTCACATAAGACGGCATCAAAATCACGCCCTTGGCCAGGTAGCTGCCGCGCCGGGCCACCGCCGGTGGCACCACGCGCACGCCGCTGGCTCTCATGGCGGCCTCGTCCAGGTGCGAGAACTTGGTCGGCACCTTATCGAAAAAGCCCAGGTCACCGGCGCGCATGATGGCGTTGTCTTTGAGCCTAAAGCTCAGCAGCACGGCTTTTTTGATCCACTGGTGCGTGGTCCACTGGCCCACACCATCACGTGTGGCGACGCGCAGGCGCCCGCCGTTGAGCTCGGCAATCACGTGCTCCACGGCAGCCACGATCTCGGGCGGTGCCGACTTGGGCGAAAAGTTGGCGCGGTGTTCCCACGCGGCGTCCAGGGTGGCTTGCAGGGCTTGGGTCATGTCGGATTCTTCTTTCAGGTTCTGGATGTGACAAATTGGACAATGCGCTGGGCCGCTTCCACGCATTCGGCAGTCTCGGCCACCAGGGCCATGCGAATACGCTGCGTCCCCGGGTTACCGCCCTGGCCTTCGCGGGCCAGGTAGGAGCCGGGCAAAACCGTCACATTGTAAAGAGCGTGCAGCTCACGGGCAAAAGCCGCGTCATCGCCCTGCACCCGGGCCCACAGGTAAAAGCCGGCGTCGGGCAGGGCCACGTCCAGCACCCCGGCCAGTATTGGCGTGACCTGGGCAAACTTGCTGCGGTACTGCGCCCTGTTGTCCACCACATGCGCCTCGTCACCCCAAGCGGCGATGCTGGCGCTCTGCACCACCGGGCTCATGGCGCTGCCATGGTAGGTGCGGTACAGCAAAAACGGCTTGATCAGCGCCGCGTCGCCCGCCACAAAGCCGCTGCGCATGCCCGGCACGTTGCTGCGCTTGGACAGGCTGGTGAAGGCGATCAGGTTTTTGAAATCGGCCCGGCCCAGTTGCGCTGCTGCTTCCAGGCCGCCCAGCGGCGGTTCGTCGCGGAAATAAATCTCGCTGTAGCACTCGTCCGAGGCGATCACAAAGCCGTAGCGGTCGCTCAGGGTAAACAGCTTTTGCCATTCCGCCAGGGGCATCACCGCGCCTGTCGGGTTGCCAGGGGAGCAAACAAACAGCAGCTGGGTGCGGGCCCAGACGGCGTCGGGCACGCTGTCCCAGTCGGCGGCAAAGTTGCGGGCCGGGTCGCTCGCCACAAAGTAGGGCTCGGCCCCGGCCAGCAGCGCCGCGCCCTCATAAATTTGGTAGAACGGGTTGGGGCAGACCACCAGCGGCGCCGGTTGCCCGGTGGGTGAGGGCGCCACCACGGTCTGCGCCAGCGCAAACAAGGCCTCGCGCGAGCCATTCACCGGCAGCACCTGGGTGGCCGGATTCAGGCTCAGGCCATAGCGGCGCTGCAGCC
>CALPLW020000264.1 GCA_943324505.2 Comamonas sp. lk | reverse complement strand
CAGGACAATAGCTGGCACAGCCCTTCGGCCAAAAAACAAAGCAGGGCCTGGCCACGATGGTGTTTGGCACGACCGCCACTAAAACGCCATTCACCTGTAGTTGATCTCAACGCGGCGGTTTTTGGCAAGCGAAGCCTCGTCAGAACCCTGCGCCGCAGGCTTTTCCATGCCAAAGCTGATGGCCTCCATCTGGCTGTCTGGCACGCCGAGCAGGCTCATGGCACAGCGCACAGCATCCGCGCGCTTTTGTCCAATGGCCAGGTTGTACTCGCGCCCGCCACGTGCATCAGTATGTCCTTCCAGTGCAACGCGACGAGACTTTTCGGCGCGTAACAGGCGCGCATGCGACTCCACCACAGCCTGGAATTCCGGCTTGATGGCACTGCTGTCATAGTCAAAATAGATCACTTTAGACTTGATTGTGAGGTCGGGCTCGAGTTTTTTAGTTGTGGCGACCTGTGCTACTGCGCTATTTGCACCCCCGGCACCGGAGCCAGCGCCCTCTGCCGCGGCCAAACAGGTCTCCTTCTTTGCCGGGACGGGGACTTCCCGTGTCTGAGCAAGTTTGTATTGCGTATCGGCAGCAACACGCTCTGATTCAAGTTTCTGGGCCAACTTCTCTGACTCAAGTTGGCTTTGATCTATCGGCCGAAAAGTGAACTCCAAATAACCGGGGACCCGCCCATCAATGTCTCGCGGCAGGGTCTCTGTCTTGTCGATGGCTTTGAGCACTGCCTCATCCCAAGCCCTGCTACCACTGGATCTGAGCAGTTTGCGGCTGATGATGGTGCCATCGGCGTCAGCCCGCACCTCAACTTCGGCGCCAGGATTCCCAATGATGCCAACCAAGTTGGAAACGAAGGTGATGTTGGGCCGAATGCGCGCCACGAGGCGCCCGCCATAGCTTGCCGACGGGCCAGCGACTGGGGCGGCAATGCCCTCGGTTGCCGGAGCGCCGCTGGCCTTAGGTGCGACTTGCGGGTTGGCCACTGGCCCTGTCCCGCCCATGGCGCGGATACGGATGGCCGCCACAGTGGCAAACAGGCCTTTGGGAAACTGCGCCAGGTAGGCCTGCAGCTCATTCGCATCCCGGCTGTCTTTGACAGAGTCCCAAAGCGCCCGTTCGTCACTGATCGCCACCACCCCCTCCAGCGGTGTGAGGCCTTTGCCGTCAGAGACTTGAGCTGGCGCTGCCGGAGGCAGCAACAAGGCTGCCAAGCAGGCAGCGGTGTGGCAGCTAAAAGGCCTCACGGACATCTGGTGCACGCTGTAGGGGAAGTCACTTTTTTGGCGCGCAAGATGGGGCGGCGGCTGGCCAGGCTGTTTTGACGCTTAGCGTCCAACCAGCACCCGCTCTGCATCGCCAAACAGCTGGGGCTGTTGGCTGCGGTTCATGCCCATTGCCTTTCGGCCGACCATATCGACCAAATACTCCTGCAGCTCGCCAGCGGTGATGCGCCCGTCTTTGTTGGCGTCTGCGTCCCCCTCCATCGCCTTCATGAGGTAGTAGCTGAAGACGCCATGCTTGAGGTCGGGGCTGGACCACGAGATTTGGTCATTGGCAGAGGCGGTAATAACCGTAAATTCTGCCGGGTAGGCGGTCTCTTTGGCTTTGATTACAACAGGCCGGGCACTGCCCAGCAGGGTGGTGCCCGCCCGAGTTTGCCCGCTGAAGCAGCTGTCAATGAACATGGTCACAGACTTGGGCTGAGCGGCCTGTATGTTGGTCACAATATCATTTTGGTTGATGGCCGTTCGTTCAAGAAAATCTCGGTCTACACCGTAGGGCAACAAGTACAGGCTCTTGCCATCTTCACTTGGCAAGCCGTGGCCACTGTAAAACACGTAGACGTCAGTCCTGCCCTTTTTGACCTTTTGGGGCAGCCAGCTTTTAAAGGCACGGCGAATTTCAAGGTCATCCGCATCGCCGTCAACCAGCAGCTTGATGTTGTTTGGCCTGATGCCCAAAGCCCGGATGGCGTAGTCATAAAAGACTTGGGCGTCCTGGCTGGCAAATTCAGCTTTGGTGACACGCTTGTAGTCTTGTATACCAATGATGATGGCCACCGCGTCTCTGGCCGGCTGGAGGCTGACGTTGGCAGCGTTGAGTTGGGCGTATACCACTTTGGCATCCGCCATTCGACGAAAAACAGGAATTATCGTGGTTTCAGTGTTGCCGTAAATGTCTTTTGCAGTCACGACAAATTTGGTTTCTTGGCCCACGCGTGCGACGCGTTTGAGCACATACTTGCCATCTTGCCTACCACCCTGCTCATCGCCGTTGACTTCCAGAGAGCTTGTGTCTGCGTTGGTTTGGATGCTGATCGTGACATCCCCATTGGCATCGGGCTCAGTGGCAGTGGCCTTTATGGCCAGGCGGACCTGCTTTTTCGCTTGCACCCCATTGGCCAAGCGCTGCTGCTCCTTGGCTGCTGCCTCTGCCGCCACGCGCGCCTGCTCAGCTTTTATTTTCGATGAACCCTCTGCAAGCTCAATGGCTCTGCCGCCCATGGCAATTTGTTTTTCATACAGTTTAGTTTTTTGTTCAAACTCGAAGCGATTGAGCGGGACTTTACCGCTGTCAATCAGCACTTCGCACTTACAGCTTTGCGCTTCATCGGCTTTACCTAACGCCGCCACGGTTGCTACCATTTTTTTTTCACAACTTGCGACCGCTTCTTTTTTGTCGAACCAAGGCGCGCCCCACTGCATGTTTTGCTCGAAGGGACAAAGCATGGGTTGAGCCGTGACGGCTATTGCGAAAGACGATTCCCTGATTCCTCTGATTGCGAAGCTCTCACTTGGGTTCTTCGGCATCAAGCCTTTTATATTTAAAAAGCTGAAGTCCTTCATACAAGCCTTAGAACCATCTGAAAAAGACAGTTCCTTATCAAAAAAAGTACAGGCTGCGTTACCAATAGTAGGTGCCACAAACAACAGCATCGCTAGCCATTTCAGCATTCGGCATTGCATTAGCTTATTGAGTCCCATGAATTGAATCAGTAAAAAAATTCAAAATGTGCTGTTGCGGACAGCCAATCTGCATTATGCGTCGATAAACTGACATCGTCCTCGGCACCCTTGCAGCAGTGCCTCGCTGGTCAACCACCATCACCACCGCCACCGCCACCGCCACCACCACCACCATCAATTATTCCAACAAACGTTATGGATGTATCGTTGACAAGGATAGAGGCCGTGGCACCCCCAGCAGTAACCGTTAGCGTCTCAGCTCCCTCAGTCAGCAAGTCGTTGAGCAGTGTTACTGAAATGGTGGCTATCCCACTGGCGTTGACGGTGGCGCTGCCGCTGAGCAGGCTACCAAATACATCGGCAGTACTCACGCCTGAGAGGGTGTAGCCAACCATAGTTCCCGCCGCCACATTGGTCGTGTTCAGCGTGAAATTCGCCACCGCACCCTCATTAACCGACGTTGCGCTGGCGACGAGCCTGTAGGTCGCTATTGCTTTGGATGTGTCATTTACTACTGTAGATGCACTCGCACCCCCAGCAGTAACCGTTAGCGTCTCAGGCCCCTCCGTCAGCAAGTCGTTTAGCAGTGTTACTGAAATGGTGGCTATCCCACTGGTGTTAACAACTGCATTGCCGCTGAGTGCGCCGCCAAATACATCGGCTGAGCTAATTCCTGAGAGCGTGTAGGGGATTGACGTGCCAGACGTGACGTTGGTCGTGTTCAGCGTGAAGTTGGCCACCGCGCCCTCATTAACCGACGTCGCACCGGCGACCAAGCTGTAGGTCGGGCTGATAAAGGGTGTGTAGGCAAAGCCGTTGCCTATGACGCCGATTACACCGGCCTGGTTTTCTGAGCTTTCGCTAAAAGCCGCCAACACCCCGGCAACAGAGCCTCCGCCTGAGTTGAGTACACCAAGCCAGTAGTTGTAGCCCCCGGAATCGGCAGCTCGGCCCAGCACGTTGTCGTAAAACCGGGTGACGATCTGAGCATTGGTGGGACTGGTGCCATAAACGGCCTTGAACTCGGCTGAATTGACAAAGCCTTGGCCTACTGTATTCAAAGATACGCCGCCGTCCATCCCACTTATCCAAAACCCTAGCCCGCCAAGGTCCGGGGTACGGTTGAATGCCGCCTTGTAGACACGGTAGGCCTGGCCACCAACCCCGCTGGTGTCAAGTGCGATCGCGGTGTCTGCAAACTTGAGCCGCTCGACATTGACCAAGGTGTCCACTTCGCCGGTGGCTGTGTTGGTAACCACGGTGTTTCCACCCGACTTGGAGATCACCACCGCTGTTGAGTTGCTGGTGTACACCAGCGTGTCGATGCCAGCCCCTCCGTCGATGCTCTGAGAAACCGCTAAATTCGTGATGGTGTCTGCAGCGGCAGTCCCCGCAATTAACGGCACAGTCACAGCCGTCTTGGAGGTGTCGTTGATGGTCATCGAAGCTGACTTGCCCTGCGCGGTCACGGTCAGTGTCTCTGCGCCTTCGGTTAAGAAGTCAGCAGCTGCAGCCACGTTAATGGCCGCAATGCCGTTGGCGTCCACCGTAGCGGTTCCGGTCAACCCGCTGGTGATATCCGCAGCGATTACCCCGGTGATGGTGTAGCTGATCGACGTGCCTGCCGCCACATTGGTGGTGAGCAGGCTGAAGGCGGCGGTTGAGCCTTCGTTGACGCTGGTGCTGGCAGCGCTCAGGCTGTAGGTTGCTGTGCCCTTGGACGTGTCGTTGACAACTGTAGATGCAGTGGATACCCCAGCAGTAACCGTTAGCGTCTCCGCTCCTTCAGTCAGCAAGTCGTTCAGCAGTGTTACTGAAATTGTGGCTACGCCACTGGAGTTGACAACCGCATTACCGTTGAGTGAGCCGCCCGATACATCGGCTGCGCTTATCCCTGAGAGGGTGTAGGGAACTGACGTGCCAGAAGTTAGGTTGGTGGTGGTGAGGGTGAAGGTGGCGGTTGAGCCTTCGTTGACTGAAGAGCTGCTAGCGCCAAGGCTGTAGGTCGGTATCGTCGAGCCGCCTAGGGTAAGCGAGTAATCGGCATCAAAAATGCCGCCACTCGCACCATCGACCCTGATGTAGTAGTCACCTGCTGCTGCAGTATTGAAGCTATAGGATGCACTGGCTTTGGTGGTCCAGCTCCCTAAACTAGTGCCATCTACATCGCGGGCATATAGGTAATAGGTATCGTAATTGCCGGTAGGCGCCTCAAACTTGATGCTGACCATGCCCGCAGCTGAGGTGGTGAGCTTGAAGTAGTCGGTGTCACTGCCTGACATTCTGGCCTTAAAGACCGTTGAGGCAACAACCGTATCCGCCTGGGCAGTGCTGTTGTTGGGCTCATTTTCTTGTGTGGTCGACAGTGCCGCTGATGTGAGCGTCAAGTCATAGGTGGCTTGGGAAGAGCTGCTGTATACGTTCGCATAATAGGTT
>CALPLW020000263.1 GCA_943324505.2 Comamonas sp. lk | reverse complement strand
GACTGGACCGGGACGATGACTTTTTGATCACCGGCAAGCGCCATCCTATGGTCTGTGACTACACCGTGGGTTTTGACGCCAGCGGGCGCTTGTGCGGCCTTAACCTGATGATGGCCATGAACTGCGGCTTCAGCGCCGACCTGTCGGGCCCGGTGTCAGACCGCGCGATCTTCCACGCCGATAACGCCTACTTTCTGGAAGATGTGGCCATTGCCTCCTACCGCTGCAAGCTCAACACCCAGAGCCACACGGCGTTTCGCGGCTTTGGCGGGCCCCAGGGCATGGTCGTGATCGAGGCCATCATGGGCGACATCGCGCGCCGGCTCGGGCTGGACCCTTTGGCCGTACGCCAGCGCAATCTGTACGACGAGCACCCCACGGCCAATGGCCAGGCGCGGCGCGACACCACCCACTACGGCATGCGGGTCGAGGACAACATCCTGGCGCCATTGCTATCGAAACTAGAGCAAACTTCTCAATACCAGCAAAGGCGGAAGGCCATTTTGGCTTGGAACGCTGGCCAACCCGTCATCCGACGCGGGCTGGCCATAACGCCGGTCAAATTCGGTATTTCCTTCACCGCCACCCTGTTCAACCAGGCCGGCGCGCTGGTGCATGTGTACCTGGACGGCAGCGTGCAAGTGAACCACGGCGGCACCGAAATGGGCCAGGGGCTGCACACCAAGGTGGCGCAGATCGTGGCCGACGAATTGGGCGTGCCATTGGCCCGGGTGCTGGCCACCGCCAGCGACACCAGCAAGATACCGAACGCCTCGGCCACCGCCGCCTCGGCCGGCACCGACCTGAACGGCCGTGCGGCCCAGTTTGCGGCGCGCCATGTGCGCGACAACCTGGCGGCTTTTGTGGCGGGTCTAGACGGCTGTGGCGCTGGCGCGGTGCGCTTTGAAGCCGGCCAGGTGCTGTCACCGAACGGCACTCGCGCTTTTGACGATGTGGTGCGCCTGGCCTACGCCAACCGCATCCAGCTCTGGAGCGACGGCTTCTACCGCACCCCCAAAATCCACTACGACAAGACCACACTCACCGGGCGGCCGTTTTATTACTTTGCCTATGGCGCAGCCTGTACTGAAGTCGCCATCGACACCCTGACCGGCGAAAACCGGGTGCTGCGGGTGGACATCCTGCACGACGTGGGCCGCTCCATCAACCCGGCCATCGACATCGGCCAGATCGAGGGCGGCTTTGTGCAAGGCATGGGCTGGCTCACCACCGAGCAGCTGGTGTGGGACAAGCAGGGCCGGTTGGCCACGCACGCGCCCAGCACCTACAAAATTCCGGCCACCGGTGACATCCCAGACCACTTCAAGGTGGACCTGTGGCCCGAGCCCAACCGTGAGGACAATGTGTTTGGCAGCAAAGCTGTGGGTGAGCCGCCTTTCATGCTGGCCATCAGTGTGTTTGAGGCGCTGCGTGATGCCGTGGCGCAGGCGCGGGGCGACGGTGCTGCGGTGACGCTGCAGGCGCCGGCCACCGCCGAAGCGGTGCTGAACGCGCTAAACGCCGGCCAGTGAGCGCAGACCCGTCAGGTCCAGCAGGTTCAGGCTGCGGCCCGAGCCGCTGATCAGGCTGCGCTCGCGCAAGTGGCGCAGCACACGCGACAGCGTCTCAGGCGCAATGCCCAACTGGGCGGCAATTGAACGCTTGCGCTCTTGCAATTGAACCGTCATGCAGCCCTGGGCCTGTGGCTCAGCATGCTGCAGCAGCCATTCGGCGCAGCGGGCCTCGGCATCCTTGGCCAGGCGGCTCACCGCCAGCTCGGTTTGCTGCCGGTGCGCACGCGCCACGTCGTCCAGCACCGCCCTTGCCGGGCCAGACATCCCGGCCAAGTTGTGCCGAAACTCGGCCACCGGCACGCGCTGCAACACCACATCGGTATCGGCCACTGCATCGACTGCGGGTGGCAGATCCAGCACGGCTGACGAGGCCTCCAGCCAGCACGGCCCCTCCAGCGCGCCGAGCTGATGTTCCATGACGTCACCCGCCATCACACCGAGGGTTACCCGCCCGGACTCCAGAAAACTGACCCACGGCGAGGTTTGGTTGCGACGTGCCAGGACTTGGCCGCGCGAGGCGGCCTCGCTTGCATCAGAAACCGGCGCGGTATGGATTGGCAGCATGGTGATCACTGTGCACCTTCAAAAAGCCAGTCGCCTTGATTGGGATCAAGAAAGCACCAAAATTTTGAAATGGCGCAAGGCATTGGCAAGCTGCGACGCGCCGGTAGTGCCCAGCGGACAGACCGCCTCAACCCTTGGCTTGACCGCCTGCAAGCTTAAGCACTACCCGCAGGGTGACGTTTGAACCGTGTAACATATGATTTTTTTATGCCAAGATGTTTTTATGCGAACCACACTGGACCTCCCCGATGAAACCTTCCGCCAGCTCAAGTCGCAGGCAGCACTCAGCGGCATGAAGCTCAAAGAACTGGTCACCCAGTTGATAGAGCGCGGCCTGGCGGCTGGTGTCACGACAAACCAACCAGCGCAGCAGTCCGGCCCGCAGTCCGTTGCGATCAAGCGGTTTGCAGCCACCGTTTCCACTACCGAACCAACTCCCACTTACCCGATACCCTTTGCGCGCGATGCCGATGGCACAGCCACGCCCTACCTTGATAACGCACAACTCCATGCCATTCTGGAGGAAGAAGACTTGGCGCAGTACAAGCGTGTACGCAACGATGCAAGCGGTCAATGAACGACCTACCCGATATCAACGTTTGGCTGGCCTTGGTCGACAAGCGACACGTTCACCACGCAACGGCCGCCCATTATTGGTTTGACACCTCGGTGCGAAGCCGCGCGTTTTGCCGCATCACCGCGAATGGTTTTTTGCGCCTGAGCAGCAACGCCAATGTGCTGCCAAATCCGCTTAGCCCGCATGAAGCCTGGATCACTTACCGACAATTTTTATTGCTGCCCACCATTCGCTGGCTGCCTGAACCGCCAACACTTGATGACAGCTACTGTGCCTTGACCTGTGCCCCAGGGTTTGTTCATCGCCTATGGACAGACGCCTATATGGCCGCTTTTGCAATCAGCAGCCAATGCCGACTGGTTTCCTTTGATGGCGATTTCAATCGCTTTGCTGGGCTAGATTTTTTGCACTTGAAAACAGGGGTTTAGTCATGACCATTGGCACGCGCCGCAACACCACGGCGGAAGAGGCCTCCAGCCAGCACGGCCCCTCCAGCACGCCGAGCTGGTGCTCCATCACATCCCCCACCATCACGCCCAGCACCACCCGGCCCGACTCCAGAAAACTGACCCACGGCGAGGCCTGAGCCCGTCGCAACAGCGTCTGGCCACGTGGGGCCGCCTCGCTGGCAGCGGTGACCGGGGCAGTGGGAATGGGCAACATGGCGCCAACTGTGCGCTGTTGCGCCCCAGGGCATATTGAGTGATGTCAAAGAAGAATCAGAAAACCGACCGGTGACTACTCGGCTTTTCCACAGGGATTGCTGGTGCCGACTCACTTCGCCACGATCTTCTTGCCAATCGGCGCCAGGGCCAGCACCGCAAGTTTCAGGTGCCGTATGCCAAACGGCATGCCGATGATGGTCAGGAAGAGCGCCAGCGCCGTGGCCACGTGGCCGATGGCGAGCCATAGGCCGGCAAAAATGAACCAGAGGATGTTGCCCACCAGGCCCAGGGCACCGGTACCGATGTCGTCCTTGCCCGTGAGCTGGTTCCGGCTGACGGCTTCCTTGCCAAAGGGCAGGAACGCAAACTGACCGATCACAAAACAGGCTTTCGCCCAGGGCAGGCCTACCACGGTGACGGCGCAGAGCAATCCTGCCAGCCACCACCCCAGGCCCATCCACCATCCGCCAAAGATGAACCAGAGAATGTTGCCGAGTGTGCTCATTTCAAAATCTCCAGCCCAAGGTGAAACCGCCAGGCGAAAGTATGCTCCGACCTGTCAATCGCGTACTGCGTGTAGAGGCGACCCAACTTGAAAACTCTGGGCTCTTGCATCACTGGGAAAGGACCAAGTGTGCTGACCTTGCCAGCCCAGCTGCTCGGCGCGTTCACGAACCTCGGGGGACAAACGATTTGATTTTTTACTCATGACTCCATCTTCTCAGAGTTAGGAGCCTCCTCAAAATCCGGGGCGATTCAGTCGCACGCTGAGCCTACGGTTGGGGCTGTACGATGGGACTGGCCAAACCCTTGTGATGCATAGGTACGGAGGGCAAGCCTTCAAGCCATGGCATTGCGGAGTCGCCCCATATTTGTGCAGCCGGCGCAAGTTGGTCTCGTTGGTCGACGCAGCCCAGGCGCAGGTTCAGGACTTTGGGAGGACCTTCACCCTCAGTGGCGTACAACTGAGTTCCGCACTCGGGGCAGAAGGCTTGTACTCGCTTGTTTCCGCTTTCTGCAACCTTGACGTAGTGCTTGGCCGTGCCCGATATTTCAACGCTCTCCGCCGGGGTCGGGAGCACAGCACGAAACGGCGCGCCAGAGAAGACCTGACAGTCCGCGCAATGGCAGACCAGGACTCGATGTGGGTCTACGGTTGCGGTAAAGGAGATTGCGCCGCAATGGCACTTGCCTGAGATATGCATGAGGGTGTGCGAGGGTGTTGTTGTGAGGCTTAACGAATGAAATTCGGTCGTGGGCTCTTGGCCTTCTGCGAGCACATGCTGGATGGTTTGCCGCCCTGGCTTCCGTTCTGGCGGTCGTGCGCTGCCCCTATCCGCATTCAATTCCAGTCCAATGCCATTTTTGCGACTCGCAAACCCCTCCAAGTAGGACGCGAAATCACCGTCTTTTGGTTCGTTCGTGTTTGGCATCAAAGGCTCCAGGCTCAGTGCGGGTATTCACCACGATGGATTTCTGTTTGACAAAGATGGGGTAACCCTTGTAGTAGAAGTCAAGCCGCGACGCTCTTGCGCGTTGTCGCTCTTGGACGGCCAGTTAATTTCCTCTCCACTTCCATGCGAAGCGCTGCATTGATCCGCGACTGATAGCCAGCCCCCTTCGACTTGAAGAACTCCAAAATGTCCGCATCCAAACGGACAGAGGTGAGAACCTTCGTGGGTGTAGCCTGTGGCCCGCGGCCCCGCTTCAGTACTGGCGCACCCAGCATGTCCTCAGTCCATGCGGGATTGTCCGGGTCGTTCACCTTAGCCGAGGTTTTCTTTGGCAACTTGGCGGTAGTAGCGAGCTTCATGTTTTTCTGCCTTTCGCAGCGAGATCACGTGAGGCCCTTTCGGGCGCTCGGTGTAAACCATCACAACCACTTCTGACTTGAGAAGACCGAAACAGACCAAGCGCTCTTCGCCGTAGTCTTGCCGTTTGTCCGCGCGGGTCACTGTGAAGTGGTCCCAGATTGCATCGCATCCAACGAAGTCAAGCCCGTGATTCTTGAGGCTCAGCTTGCGCTTTGGTTCGTCCCAT
>CALPLW020000262.1 GCA_943324505.2 Comamonas sp. lk | reverse complement strand
CCGAGCATACCCAGGCCGGGCCGCTGTCGAAAATGATGAAGCCGGGCATCGGCAGCTACGACAAGTTTAAAACCCTGTTTGACAAGTTCAGCCTGGAGGCAGGCAAAAAGCAGTACCTGGTGCCTTACTTCATTGCTGCCCACCCGGGCACCAGTGATGAGGACATGATGAACCTGGCGCTGTGGCTCAAAAAGAACGGCTTTCGCGCCGACCAGGTACAAACCTTTTACCCCAGCCCCATGGCCACCGCTACCGCGATGTACCACAGCAACAAAAATCCGCTGCGCAAGATCGGGCGTGACAGCGAGACGGTGGACATCGTGCGGGGGGAGCGGCGCCGACGCCTGCACAAGGCGTTTTTGCGCTACCACGACGCCAACAACTGGCCGCTGCTACGCGAGGCGCTCAAGGCCATGGGCCGGGCCGACCTGATCGGCAACGGCCGTCACCACCTGATTCCGACCTTTCAGCCATTGACCGATGGTGGCTACACCAGTGCGCGGCGCAAGAATTCGACGTCTGCCGGTGCCGTGCCGCCGGCTGCCATACCGCCGGTGCGCGGCAGGGTCTTGACCCAGCACACTGGCCTGCCCCCGCGTGACAACGGCGGCCCGCGACGGCCGGCCAAACGCGCGCGCGGCGCCGGACCAGCCTGATCAGCTAGCCGGTTGGGCGGGCTCAGGCGGCGCCCATCTTCATTTTGGCGCCCATCACCGTTTGGCTGTTCGGTACCTGGCCGAAGCCCACGCCGCGGGCGCCAAACTGGGCCCGTAAACTGGCCAACTCCTGCTCGATGGTGGTGGTGTTCGTCATCTTCGGGCCATAGCGTTCGAGCAGGTGGTGGGCAGCCTCAATCAGCTTGGCGTTGAGCGTGGTTTGGCCCTCCACGATCAGTTGCCGCACCGCCATGCCGGGGTCGCCTCGCAAGGCCAAGGCTACCGCGCCCTGTGCAATTTTCTGGATCTGTTGGCCTGCAGCGCGAATGCGATCGGCATGGGCCGGGTGCAGCACGGCCGCGCCCGCCAGCATCTCGGTGATGGGGCGGGACGTACAAAAGCGCATGGCGAGGGCCTCCAAACGGGTCTCCGACGATGGCATCCGGGTGTTGCGATGCGCCAGGCGGCTCAGCAGCGCAATCAAGTTGGAGGCCGCCTCAAAGTCAAAACCTGCGGAATTGGAGGCTTGGCACATGTCATGGACCATCGGCTGCACCTTGGCCTGATTTTTCAGCATGGCCACCATGATGTCGATCGCGGTGGCTGCGCGCTGATGCCGCTGGCTGTCCGGATTGCGTTCGATCAGCCGGGTGAAATTGTCCTGGCAACGTTGCAGGCCTCGGTGATCATTGGCGTCAAGCTCGGCAAACGCCAGGGCGACCAGCGTCTGGCAGTCGTAGAGCTTTGAATCCAGACCCAAGCGGGTGACGCGGTCAAGCAGGGACCTGGCTGTTGCGATGTCCCCGCTGTAAAAAGTCATCATGGCCAGGCTTTGCAGGCGTGGCACCGAGTCGGGTGTCATGTCACAGGCCATCTTGTAGGTGGCCTGGGCCTGGGCCACGTTGCCCAGCGCGAACTGCGCTCTAGCCATGACGTCGTAGGCATCGGCAAAGCTGGGGTCTTCAGCGATCAGGGCACCCAGCGCCGTGACGGCAGCGACCGGATCGCCCGAGGCCATCATGGCCCGCGCGACGCCCAGCTTGGCCCAGGGGGCCGCCTTGGCGTCGGCGATGGCCTCGTACAGCTCCTGGGCCTCTGGGAAGCGCTGCACGCGCATGAGCAGTTCGGCGCCGACCCGGGCTGCGTAGAGCCAGAACATGCTGCGCGCCCGGTAGCGCTCCAGACACAGGTCTGCAGCCATCTCGAAAGCCTGGCCCTCGATGGCGTCAAACACTTCGCGGAAGGCGTCCTTGCGGTAACGGGCCAGGCGCAGACGCTCATGCAACTGGGTGGCCCGGTGCGGCTTGAGCAGGTAGCCATCGAGGCCGGTTTCAGCCGCTTCTGCCACGCGGTTGTAGGAGGCTTCGCCGGTGAGCATGAACAACATGGTGTTCATCGGCAGTTGGCCTTTCTAACGCAGTTCGTCAATCAGGTCGACACCGGAGGGCGACTCGCCGGGAAAATTTTGTTCGCACACCACGACATCGAAGCTGCTATCGCTGAACTTTTCCCGCGCTCCGGAGAGTTTGGTGCACTGCGTGATTTTTTTGAAACCGAACTCCCGCAACTGCGAGGCCAAGATAGACCGGGACATCGGACTACCGTCGATGATCATCGCTCTAGAGTCGGAAAAATCGGCTTCGAGTTGGCTCATCAAATCCGGTGTTGATCAGTCTACGCCGTGAAAATCATTGTCGATATTGACTTGTCTGCTATCAATATGTTAGCGCAAGCCAGTTTAGCGGCAAGCTGGCGGATGTCACCCGGGGCAGGACGCCAGACAAGCATTCAGTCGGTAAACGTTGCGCTTACGCGACGATGGGCGGCTGAATGTCCGATGGCAAGGCGCGTTTGAGCATGAAGCTGACCCGCAGGCCGCCATCAGAGGCATTGGCCAGTTGCAGTGAGCCGCCCAAGCTTGACAGGGTTTTCTCGACGATCGCCAGCCCCAGGCCGGTGCCGCGCGCATCCGTGCGGGCCACGTCACCGCGGTAAAAAGGCTGGGTCAGCTGCGCCAATTGGTCGAACGACACACCGGCGCCATGGTCGCGCACTTCGACCGTTATCCAGGGTGCATTGGCCCGTGCGCTGATCTCGACTTGGGCCACACCGGTGTCCATCGAGCGGCCGTAACGCCGCGCGTTTTCAAGCAGGTTGCTGATCACCCGACCGAGTTCCACCTCTTCTGCCAGCACCATCAGGTCGTCGGGCAGATTGACCTGGACTCGGATGTCGTCCTGCTGGTCAAAGGCGTACAGACTACCTTCGATGGCCGATCGCAGCAGCACGGGCACCATCGTGACGCGTCCCGGGCGGGCGTAATCAAGAAACTTTTCGATGATGGCGTCAATCTGCGCGATGTCTGACGCCATGTGGCCGCGTGCCTGCGGGTCAGCGACGCTCAGCTCGGTCTCCAGACGCAGTCGAGCCAGGGGCGTGCGCAGGTCGTGCGATATGCCGGCGAGCATGATGGCGCGGTCATGCTCCACCTTCGCCAGCTTGCGTGTCATTCGGTTAAAGCCCGAATTGACCGCCAGAATTTCTGGGGTAGTGACGGACTCGTCCAGTGTGCTGGCATCAAGATCCCCCTCCCGCACCCGGAAAGCAGCCAAAGACAGTTGCTTGAGCGGCCGGTTGATCAGGCGCGCGATGAGCGCAGCGCCGGCCAGCGACAGCGCGGTGACTGTCATCAACCAGATGATCCAAGTTGGGCCGCCGGTGCGGTTGAAACGGGCACGATCTGTGCGCAACCAGTAGCGGTCGCCATCGATGGTGAAGCCGATCCAAAGCCCTTCCTGCTTGTTCACCTGGTTGGCCAGTTCGGTGCCAGGTCCCAGCAGGGCGACCAGCTCTCGCGTGATCCGCTGGCCCGAGGCGTCGGAGTCGAAAGGGTCGACGGTGTCGCCGGGCTCGCGCGGCAGAATGCGCACACCCTCCTGCTCGGTCATGGTTTTGATCAGGGAAACCCGGTTGATAGCGTCCGAGTGCACCAGAGCGGCGCGGCTCAGATTCACCAGAGACGCGATCTCTTGCGCGGTTTGCAGCGCGCGGGGCTCGGACTCCATGGCTCGAATGGTTTGCAGCCAAGCCGCCATGCTGCCCAGGAGCAGCACAGCGAGCAGGAAGAAAGTGCGCCAGAACAGGCTGACGCCGGCGCGCGTCGGCAACGCAAAGACGCCTGGGTGCGGCGTCAAGGGCATCAGTTTGAACCGTCCGGCACGAACACATAGCCCACGCCCCACACCGTCTGGATGTAACGGGGCGCGCTGGGATCGACTTCGAGCAATTTACGCAAGCGTGACACCTGGACATCCAGGCTGCGGTCGAAGGCTTCCAGATCACGGCCACGTGCGAGTTGGGCTAGTTTTTCCCGCGAGAGGGGCTGGCGCGGATGGCGAACCAGAGCTTTTAGCATGGCAAATTCGCCTGTCGTCAGCAGGAGGTCTTCATTGGCACGGCGCAGCGTTCGCGTGCCCATGTCAAAGGTGAAGGGGCCGAAGCTCACGATCTCTGCGTCGCTGGCGGGCGAGCCGGGCGCTTCCGGCGTAGGGCGTCGGCGCAACACGGCGTGAATTCGGGCCAGCAGTTCCCGCGGGTTGAAGGGTTTGCCCAGATAGTCATCGGCGCCAACCTCCAGACCGACGATGCGGTCGACGTCCTCACCCTTGGCGGTCAGCATGATGATGGGTGTGCGGTCTTTGGCCGCTCGCAGACGCCGGCAGATCGACAAGCCGTCTTCGCCCGGCATCATGAGGTCCAGCACGATCAAATCGACGTTGTCGCGCAGCAAGATGCGGTTCAGCGCCTTGCCGTCTTCCGCCTGCAGAACATCGAAGCCCTCCTGCGTCAAATAGCGGCGAAGCAGGTCGCGAATGCGTGCATCGTCGTCGACGATCACGATCTTGTCATTTCGGCTGGACGCTTGGCTCATTGGGATAGGGCTCGATGTATAACAAGCGTGATTTTGCCGCTTGGTCGGCCAGGGCGCCGCTAATTTCCCAAGGGCTCACACACTGTTACAAATACGGTTTGTACGACGGTCAATCTGGAGAACAATGCCGATCTTGCTCCAAACCGGTGTTAAGGTGTCATTCATGAGAATCGTGATGTTGTTTCTGTCGATGCTGCTCGGGGCCAGTGTGTGCGCCCAGGGACCATCGAGCCAAAGACGCGAGCCTGGCCTGGCCCCGATCGCCCCGGAGCAACGCCGGGCCGAGTTGCGCTCTGCCCTAAGCTCGCCACCAGGTTCTCAAGGCCTGAGAGCAGGTGATCAACAGGCAGGCCCCCAAGGCGAGTCCAAGCGACAACTGTCAGAGGAAGAGAGAGCGGATTTACGTCGCCAACTTCGGCAGCAGGCGGCGTCCCCGCTCAAGCCAGATCCTTCTGACAGCCGCGGCACGCCCTTGTGTAACCGCGGCCCCGCCGAAAAAAACACCAGGAGTCCCAATGAAAATTGCTATTAAAAATATAGCTTCAACCTCAATACTGGCGTGGTCTGGGCTCACTTTTTCTCAAAATTTACCAGTTACAGTACCGGTCAATGTGGTGCAGCTGTCGGCCAGTGCTGTGGCGGACGTGCAACAAGATGTGCTGTCTATGTCCCTCAGCACCACGCGTGATGGCAGCGACGCCGCACTGGTGCAAAGCCAGCTCAAGGCGGCTCTGGACAGCGCGCTGGTGGAGGCGCGCAAAGCAGCTCAGCCGGGGCAACTCGAGGTGCGCACCGGGCAGTTCAGTCTTTACCCGCGTCAGAGCCGCGACGGCAAGCAGACCGGTTGG
>CALPLW020000261.1 GCA_943324505.2 Comamonas sp. lk | reverse complement strand
GCCGACAGCCTGAGGTTACCGCAGCCATGCTGCGCCAGGGTGCTGAGCCGGCCTTCATGGACAGCAAGACGATGGCGACTTTCTGGGCTGCAGATGCCGCCAAATGGCAGCGTGTAGCTGCTTACGCCAAGATCACGCTCGATTAACCCGCTATTTGAAGAGACCACATGAGCTACAACGTTGGCGTGATTGGCCTGGGTGCAATGGGCAGCGGTATGGCGCGGTCGTTGCGTCGCCATGGTCATGCGGTGCGGGTGTTCGATGTGCGTGCCGAAGTCGCGCAAGCGTTTGCCGCGGAGGGCGGCATAGCCTGTTCCTCGCTCACCGAATTGGCCCAGCAATGTCAGGTGATTGTTTCGGTGGTGGTGAATGCTGCCCAAACCGAGGCTGTGTTGTTTGGAGAGGGCGGCTGTGCGGCCGCCATGGCTCGGGGCAGCGTGTGGGTCATGTGCTCCACGGTCGACCCAAATTGGTCGATGGCGCTTGAGGCGCGGCTCGCCACTTTGGGCATTCTCTACATTGATGCGCCGATCTCCGGTGGTGCCGCCAAAGCCGCCAGCGGCGAGATGACCATGATGACCGCGGGAGTACCTGCGGCGTACGCCGCTGTTGGCCCTTTGCTCGACGCCATGGCGGCCAAGGTCTACCGGCTGGGCGACCGCGCAGGAGCCGGCAGCAAGGTGAAAATCATCAACCAACTGCTGGCCGGCGTGCACATTGCCGCCGCCGCCGAGGCGATGGCACTGGGTCTGCGGGAAGGCGTGGACGCCGCCGCCCTGTATGAGGTGATCACCCACAGTGCGGGCAACAGCTGGATGTTCGAAAACCGCATGGCCCATGTGCTGGCCGGGGACTACACGCCCTTGTCGGCAGTCGATATTTTTGTGAAAGACCTGGGCCTGGTGCTGGACGTAGCTCGTGCCACTAAGTTCCCGCTGCCCCTCTCCAGCACCGCGCACCAGATGTTCATGCAGGCCTCCAGCGCAGGTTTTGCCCGAGAGGACGACAGTGCGGTGATCAAGATATTCCCCGGCATAGACCTGCCGCAAAAGCCATGAAACCGATGGTTCTGGGCTGCATTGCCGACGACTTCACCGGCGCCACCGACCTGGCCAACAACCTGGTGCGCGGCGGCATGCGGGTCGTGCAAGCCATTGGCGTGCCGGCGCAGCCGCTTGATACGCAGGCTGACGCCGTGGTGGTGGCGCTCAAGTCGCGCACTCTGCCGGTGCACGATGCCATCGCCCAATCGCTGGCGGCCTTGCGTTGGCTGCAAGCACAGGGGGCGCAGCAGATCTATTTCAAGTACTGCTCCACCTTTGACAGCACGACACAAGGCAATATTGGCCCGGTGGCTGAGGCCCTGATGGCGGCTTTGGGTACAGATTTCACCATTGCCACCCCGGCTTTCCCGGACAACCACCGCACGGTGTTCAAAGGGCACCTGTTTGTGGGCGATGCCTTGCTGAATGAAAGCGGCATGCAAAACCACCCGCTCACCCCCATGAACGATGCCAATCTGGTGCGTGTGTTGCAAGGCCAATGCGCTGGCCAGGTGGGCTTGATCGACTACCGCGTGGTGGCGCAGGGTGGGGCGGCCATCCAGGCGCACATCGCCCAACTGCGCAGCCAGGGTGTGCGCCTGGCCGTGGTGGATGCGATTTCCAACGACGACCTGATGCGCCTGGCGCCGGCCCTAAGGGGCATGCCGCTGGTCACGGCGGGCTCGGGCGTAGCGATTGGTTTGCCTGGCAATTTCGGCCTGGCGCCTTCCAGCACCGCCAGTGCTTTGCCGCCCGCGGTCGGGCAGCAAGCGGTGGTCTCTGGCAGCTGCTCGCTGGCGACCAACCGGCAGGTGCAGGCCTTTATCCAGTCGGGCCGCCCGGCACTGGCCATCGACCCGTTGCAGATCAGTGCCAGGCAGGCGGCGGGTGGCGATGTGGTGGCCGATACCCTGGCCTGGGCTCAACCGCTGTTGGCGCAGGGTCCGCTGCTGGTCTACTCGTCGGCCGAGGCGAAGGCCGTCAAAGCGGTGCAGGAGCAGCTTGGTGCTGGAGCAGCTGGTGCGCTGGTGGAGCACACCCTGGCTTCGATCGCACGTGGTCTGGTGACCTTGGGCGTGCGCCAATTGGTGTTAGCCGGTGGCGAGACCTCGGGCGCCTGCGTGCAGGCCCTGAACATCAGCCAGCTGAGAATCGGTCCGCAAATAGACCCCGGTGTGCCCTGGTGCCACGCCCAGAGCGATGCTGCCGCTGGCGCGGGGCTGCACCTTACGCTCAAATCCGGCAACTTTGGCACGGATGATTTCTTCAGCAAGGCCTTTGGTCAGTTGGCATGACAGAGTCGCAAGCCCGTGACGAGATTTGCCGCGTAGGCCGCAGCCTGTTTGAGCGCGGTTACGTGCATGCCACTGCTGGCAATATCAGCGTGCGGCTCGACGCTTCGGACGGTGGTGGCTTCCTGATCACCCCCACCGATGCCTGCCTGGGTTTTCTCGACCCGGCCCGGCTGGCCCGGCTGGACGCGCAGGGGCGGCAAATCAGCGGTGACCGCGCTAGTAAAACAATAGCGCTGCACCTCATGATCTACGGGGCTGCAGGCCAATTTGACCCAAAAACCTGCTGTGTCATTCACACCCACAGCACACACTGCGTGGCCTTGAGCTTGCAGCCAACACTGGGCAGCGAGCCAGAATTGCTGCCGGCATTGACCCCTTACTTTGTGATGAAGGTGGGTCACGTGCCGCTGATTCCCTACCATCGCCCCGGCGACCCGGCAGCGGCCCGCTGCGTCGCCACGGCAATCGAAAGCTATGGGCGAGCCGGTAAACCGATCCGTGCCGTGATGCTGGCGCGATTGGGCCCCAACATTTGGCACGACTCGCCTGCCGCCGCCATGGCTTCGCTGGAGGAGTTGGAGGAAACTGCCCGACTGGCGCTGCTGAGCCCGCTTGTGCCCTTGCCCCTGACTGAAGCCCACATCGAGGAACTGCGCCAGACCTTTGGCGCACGCTGGTGAGCCCCTGGCTCACCGCCAACTAAATACACCAGAGCCCCTATGGAATTGAACATCAACGGCAAAAATATCAACACTGACGCCGATCCCAACATGCCGCTACTCTGGTTGCTGCGCGACGAATTGAACATGACGGGCACCAAATTCGGCTGTGGTGTAGCAGCCTGTGGCGCCTGTACCGTGCACCTGGATGGCCAGGCTGTTCGGTCATGCGTCACACCGCTGGCCAGCCTGGCCGGCAAAAAGATTCTGACCATTGAGTCACTGGGCACGACCGACAAGCCGCATGCCTTGCAGGCCGCCTGGATCGCCGAGCAGGTGCCCCAATGCGGTTATTGCCAAAGCGGCATGTTGATGGCCGCGACTGCCCTGCTGGCGCGCAAACCCAAACCCAGCGACGCCGACATCGACGAGGCGATGACCAACATCTGCCGCTGCGGGACCTACCAGCGGGTGCGGGCAGCGATCCACCGCGCTGCTGGCAAGGCCACCATAGCCTCTACAGGGCTGGGAGCATGAAGCGCCGCACCTGGCTACTGAGCGGCCTGGGCGCCACTGGCGCCCTGGTTGTGGGCTGGGGCGTATTACCGGCCCGCTCGCGCCTGGGCACCCCGGCCATGATGTTGCCCACGCAAGGCGATGTGGCACTGAACGGATGGATCAAGGTCAGGGCCGATGGCGGCGTGGCCTTGGCCATGCACCGCAGCGAGATGGGGCAGGGCATTCATACGGCGCTCGCCATGCTGGTGGCTGAGGAAATGGATTTGCCGCTGGCCCGAATTGCCCTGGAGCAGGCGGGCATGGACGCGATCTATGGCAACGTGGCCATGTTCGTCGGTAGTCTGCCTTTTCACCCCATGGACTCGGAAGGCGACAAAAAACCCTTGCTGGTGCAGACCGGCGAGTGGCTGGTGGGCAAGGTCGCCCGAGAGCTGGGCATCAACGCCACGGGCGGATCGTCCAGCGTGGCAGATGCCTGGGCGCCATTGCGCCAGGCCACTGCTACGGCGCGAGCCAGCTTGCTTGAGTCGGCTGCGGCCCAATGGCAAGTTCCGGTCTCAGAGATCAAGGTTCAGGCTGGGGTGCTGAGTCACGCCTCCGGCAAGTCTGGCCATTACGGCGAGTTTGCCAAGGCGGCGGCAGGCCGCACCCCCACGGCGGTTGTGCTCAAAGACCGCAGCCAATGGACCCTGATCGGCCAACCGGCAATGCGTACCGACGTGCCATCCAAGACCAATGGCACAGCGCGTTTTGGCATCGATGTGCGCTTGCCGGGCATGCTGTTCGCGTCGCTGCGCCAGGCGCCCATGTTGGGCGGCACGGTGCAATCGGTGGACGACAAGGCCGCACTGGCTATGCCGGGGATTGAGCGGGTGGTGCCACTCACCCCGGTCGCTGGTTCCAGCGCTGGATTTGCGGTGGTCGGAATAACCACTTGGCACACCCAGCGAGCGGCCCTGGCCCTGCGGGTGCAATGGGCCCAGGGCGCGCAAGGCGCGCTCGATACCGAACGCATCAAAGCCGAATTGATCAGCAAATTGTCTTCGGAAAAAGGTTTTGCATTTCATGAAAGGGGCTCGGTTGACAAGGCCGAGGCCAGCGCGGCCCGGTTGGTGGAGGCGAGCTACCACGCCCCCTACCTGGCGCACGCCACCATGGAGCCGATGAACTGCACCGCCCAAGTCAAGGGCGGTCAGGTTGAGGTTTGGGCGCCGACCCAGGTACCCGGCATGGCAAGGGCTGTCGCAGCCCAGGTCGCGGGGGTGAGCATTGACCAGGTGACCGTGCACGTGACCCAGCTCGGGGGCGGCTTTGGCCGCCGGCTCGAGGTGGACTATGTGGCGCAGGCGGTACAGGTGGCGATGGCCTGCGCCGGCAAACCGGTGCAATTGACCTGGTCCCGCGAGGAGGACACCACGCATGACTTTTACCGTCCCATGCATGTGGCGCAGCTGCGCGCGGCCGTAACGGCCCAAGGGACGGTAGACAGCCTGCGGATCAAGTCCGCAGGCGATGCCATTACACCGCGCTGGATGGCCCGTGGCCTGCCGGCGCTTTCTGGGCCGCTGGATACACCGGATAAAACCACCTCGGAGGGCCTGTTTGACCTGCCCTATGGATTTGGTCACCAGCACATGTCGCACGTGGCCACCAAAATGGGGGTTCCTGTTGGGTTTTGGCGATCGGTCGGCCACTCTCACAACGCATTTTTCTCTGAGAGTTTCATGGATGAGTTGGCCCACGCGACCCAGCAAGACCCACTCGCGTTTCGGGCGACCTGGCTGGCCCAGGCACCGCGCCATCTTGCTGTGCTGAAAATGGCTGCCGACAAAGCGCAGTGGGGCAGCGCATTACCGGCAGGCCATGCCAGAGGGATCGCCTTGCACGAGTCCTTTGGCTCTATCGTGGCGCAGGTGGTCGAGGTGTCTTT
>CALPLW020000260.1 GCA_943324505.2 Comamonas sp. lk | reverse complement strand
TATGCCGCGCCCAGCCCTGAGCTGATCGCCCAGCTCTGCGCCGCTGCCACGGAAGCCCCGGCGGCGGGTGCCCTGCTGGAAGAACCCTGGCGCGTGCTCGTCGGCATGGCGCGCAGCCTGCCAGATGGCGCCATTGCGCAAGAGTTTGACGCCCTGTTTGGTGGCATCGGCAAGCCCGAGGTGTATCTGTACGGATCACATTTTTTGAGCGGCTTTCTCAACGAAAAGCCGCTGGCGCGCCTGCGAACTGACTTGGCCGCGCTGGGCCTGGCACGCGACGACGCCATGTCCGAGACCGAAGACCATGTGGCCTGCCTGTGCGAGGTGATGCGCTACCTGATCGCCGGTGACGATGTGGCGGTGGCCAACCTGACGCGTCAGCGCGAATTTTTCAGCCAACACTTGCAGCCCTGGGTGGGCCGGATGTGCGCTGACATCGAACAGCATCCCCGGGCCCGTTTTTATGCCGCCCTGGCCGGGTTGACCCGTGCTTTCATGGACGTGGAGGCTCAGGGTTTTGACATGCTGGGCTGAGCCTTTGCTGATCCTGCCGCCGTGACTTGTGGGCTTACTAAGTAGTTACCCTCATTAGGGCGAAAAAAATAAAACCAACGTGCTCTTCTTTCAGCTACAGTCAAACAGCGCTATGCAATGCACTGCATAGCTTCGTGCACCTTCAGGAGATCGATATGTCCGACAGTTCTGGCAAAGCCTCGCGCCGCAGTTTCTTTTTGACAGCCTCAGCCGCCGGTGCAGTGGCAGCGTCGGCCAGCCTGATCAAGGCACCGGCCCCAGCGGCCGTGGCCCTAGCGCCCAAACCGGCGCCTGAAAAGGGCGGTGGTTACTCACTGAGCGAGCACGTCAAGCGTTATTACCAGACCACCCGGGTCTGAGCGGTTTTTGGAGAACCCCATGTTGCTGACCAAAAAAATTGCCACCGCCGACAGCCCGGCCCGTTCACCTTTTGTCCATAGCCTGCGTCGCGGCCTGTCGCAGGCCCTGCCCACCATGGACCGGCGCATGTTTTTGCGCCGCTCCGGCCTGGGCGTGGGGGTGGGTATTGCCGCCTCTGGTCTGACCCTGGTCAAAAAATCCCATGCCGCCGGCGCTGGCGTGGCGATAGGGGACGGCAAGATCGAGGTCAAACGTACGGTTTGCACCCACTGCTCGGTCGGTTGCGCGGTCGACGCGGTGGTCGAAAACGGTGTCTGGGTCCGCCAGGAGCCGGTGTTTGACTCGCCGATCAACCTCGGGGCCCATTGCGCCAAGGGTGCCGCCCTGCGCGAGCACGGTCACGGTGAGTTCCGCCTGCGCTACCCGATGAAGCTGGTCAACGGCAAGTACGAGCGCATCAGCTGGGACACCGCTTTGACCGAAATCAGCGCCAAGCTGCTCGAGTTGCGCAAGGCCAGCGGGCCTGATTCGATTTACTGGGTGGGTTCAAGCAAGCACAACAACGAGCAAGCCTACCTGCTGCGCAAGTTCGTCAGCTTCTGGGGCAGCAATAACTGCGACCACCAAGCCCGTATTTGCCACTCCACCACGGTGGCCGGTGTGGCCAACACCTGGGGTTATGGCGCCATGACCAACTCGTACAACGACATGCAGAACAGCAAGGTCGCCTTGTACATTGGCTCCAACGCCGCCGAGGCGCACCCGGTCAGCCTGCTGCACATGTTGCACGCCAAGGAAAACGGCACCAAGATGATCGTGGTGGACCCGCGCTTCACCCGCACCGCCGCCCGGGCCGACGAGTTCGTGCGCATCCGCTCTGGCTCCGACATCCCCTTCCTCTTCGGCCTGCTGCACCACATTTTCAAGAATGGCTGGGAGGACAAGAAGTACATCAACGACCGCGTCTACGGCATGGACAAGGTCCGTGAAGACGTCATGAGCAAGTGGACGCCCGACAAGGTGGAAGAAGCCTGTGGCGTGACTGAGGCGCAGATGATCAAGGTCGCCACCATGTTGCACGAGAGTCGGCCTGGCACCATTGTGTGGTGCATGGGCCAGACCCAACACACCACCGGCAACGCCATGGTCCGGGCCTCCTGCATTCTGCAGCTGGCTTTGGGCAATGTCGGCAAGTCAGGCGGCGGCACCAACATTTTCCGCGGCCACGACAACGTGCAGGGCGCGACCGACGTCGGCCCCAACCCTGACTCCTTGCCCGGTTACTACGGCATTGTGGAGGGCTCATGGAAGCACTTCGCCAAGGCCTGGGGTGTGGACTTTGAGTGGATCAAAAAGCAGTTTGCCTCGCCGGCCATGATGAGCAAGCCCGGCATGACAGTCTCCCGCTGGATCGACGGCGTGCTGGAGAAAAACGAGCTCATCGACCAGGACTCCAACCTGCGCGGCGTGTTCTTCTGGGGCCATGCGCCCAACTCGCAGACGCGCGGCCTGGAGATGAAGCGGGCCATGGACAAGCTTGACCTGCTGGTGGTGGTGGACCCCTACCCATCTGCTACCGCCGCCATGGCCGCCATGCCGGGCAAGCCGGAAGACCAAAACGCCAACCGCTCGGTCTATTTGCTGCCGGCCGCGACCCAGTTCGAGACCAGTGGCTCCTGCACCGCGTCCAACCGCTCGTTGCAATGGCGCGAGAAAGTCATCGAGCCGCTGTGGGAGAGCCGCAGCGACCACATGATCATGCAGCAGTTCGCCGACCGCCTGGGCTTTGGCAAGGAACTGTCCAAAAATTACAAGATGCAAAAGGTCAAGGGCTTGGACGAGCCCGTGCCAGAAGATATCCTGCGCGAGATCAACAGCTGCGTCTGGACTATTGGCTACACCGGCCAGAGCCCCGAGCGCCTGAAAGCGCACATGCGCAACATGCACCTGTTCGATGTCAAGACCCTCAAGGCCAAGGGTGGCACGGACAAAGAAACCGGCTACGACTTCACTGGCGACTACTTCGGTCTCCCTTGGCCCTGTTGGGGCACGCCGGCGCTCAAGCACCCGGGATCGCCCAACCTGTACGACACCTCCAAGCACGTCATGGACGGTGGGGGCAACTTCCGCGCCAACTTTGGCGTGGAGCGCGAGGGCAAGAGCCTGCTGGCCGAAGACGGCTCGCATTCGCTGGGCGCCGACATCACCACCGGTTACCCCGAGCTCGACCACGTGCTGCTCAAGAAGCTGGGCTGGTGGGACGAACTTACCGACCCGGAAAAAGCTGCAGCCGAGGGCAAGAACTGGAAGACCGACGCGTCGGGCGGCATGATCCGCGTCTTCATGAAGGGCCATGGCTGCCATCCTTTTGGCAACGCCAAGGCGCGCGCGGTGGTCTGGAACTTCCCCGACGCCATTCCTCAGCACCGTGAGCCGCTGTACGGCAACCGGGCTGACCTGCAGATCAAGTACCCAACGCATGACGATAAAAAAGCCTTTTGGCGCCTGCCCACGCTGTTCAAGACCATCCAGGACAAAAACATCGCCGATAAGGTGCATGAGAAGTTCCCGCTGGTCATGACCTCGGGCCGATTGGTCGAATATGAAGGCGGCGGCGAAGAGACCCGTTCCAACCCCTGGTTGGCCGAGTTGCAACAAGAGATGTTCATTGAGATCAACCCCAAGGTGGCAGCGGACAAGGGCATTCGCAATGGCGAGCGGGCCTGGGTCTCCACACCCACCGGCGCTCGCTTGAACGTTCAGGCCATGGTGACCGAGCGGGTCGGGCCCGATACGGTCTTTATGCCCTTCCACTTCTCGGGACGCTGGCAGGGCGCCGACATGCTGGCCTACTACCCCAATGGTGCTGCGCCCATTGTGCGCGGCGAAGCCATCAACACCGCCACCACCTACGGGTATGACAGCGTGACCATGATGCAGGAAACCAAAACCACGGTTTGCAACGTCGAAAAAGCCTGAAGCCCGCGCCCGACCGAACTGACTGGAGAACACGATGGCAAGAATGAAATTCATCTGCGACGCCGAGCGTTGCATCGAGTGCAACGGCTGCGTCACCGCTTGCAAAAACGAGCATGAGGTGCCCTGGGGCGTGAACCGCCGCCGCGTCGTCACCCTGAACGACGGCGTGCCCGGCGAAAAATCAATTTCAGTGGCCTGCATGCATTGCAGCGACGCGCCCTGCATGGCCGTCTGCCCCGTCAACTGCTTTTACCGCACCGACGAAGGCGTGGTGCTGCACGACAAAGACGTCTGCATCGGCTGCGGCTACTGCTCCTATGCCTGCCCGTTTGGCGCGCCCCAGTTTCCGTCGCAAGGCACCTTTGGTGTGCGCGGCAAGATGGACAAGTGCACGTTCTGCGCGGGCGGCCCTGAAGCCAACGGCAGCCAGGCCGAGTTCGAGAAATACGGCCGCAACCGCCTGGCCGAGGGCAAATTGCCGGTCTGTGCCGAAATGTGTTCGACCAAGGCGCTCATCGCGGGCGATGGTGATGTGATCGCCGACATTTTGCGTAACCGCGTGCTCAAGCGGGGCAAAGGGGCCGAGGTCTGGGGCTGGGGCACGGCCTATGGCGCCAAGCAGGCCGGGCAGCCGCCTGTTGCGGGGGTGAAATCATGAAACTGCTTTTGACGCTCATCGCCGTTGCCGGCCTGGTGGCTTGCAGCGACAAGCCCCAAACCTTGGGCACCCCAGCGCAAGACACCGCGCCCTCGGTCGGCACCGGCAAGGCCTACACCGTGGCCGGCTGGAAAGCCGGTGACAAAGCCAGTTGGGAGTCGCAGCTCAAGGCGCGGGCCCAGTACGGCCAAAACGACTACAGCCGCGTCAACTGAGGGGAGACCCGCATGAACAAAGTGTTGTCCATTGCGCTGCTGCTGGCCCTGTTTGGCGGCAGTGTGCAGGCACAGACTCAGGCAGCCTCCGGCTCGGTGGCGCCAGCCCCGGCCCCGGCATTAGCAGCTGGCGTGCAGAGCCAGAACATCATGGACGTCAAGCCCGACGCCAGCGCCGACCCTGGCTATGCCAAACAGACCAATGGCGAACGCGATAAGGTGCAGCCCGGCAACAATGCCCCGATGTGGCGCCAGGTGGGCGCCGGCGCCACCGGCTACAGCAGCCTGCCCACGCCAGAGGCCGGCAACCTGATCCAGCCCTTTGTGCAGTACCCGGGCTCGCGCCTCACCAATGCTGGTGATGCCTGGCGTCAGGTGCGCAACAACTGGATCATTCCCTACGGCGGCGCGGTGTTGCTGATCGTTTTTGGGGCGATAGCGGTCTTTTACTGGCGCAAGGGCAGCATGGCGCTGCACGGCGCCGAGACCGGCCGCAAGATTGAGCGATTCACGCCGCTGGAGCGCTCCGCCCACTGGGCCAACGCCATTGCCTTCTGCATCCTCGCGGTATCGGGTTTGGTCATGGCCTTTGGCAAGTTTGTCATCCTGCCAGTCATCGGTGCCACCCTGTTCGGTTGGCTCAGCTTTGCCCTGAAAAATGCCCACAATTTTGCCGGGCCCGTGTTCGCAGTCTCGCTGGTGGTGGTGATCGTCACCTT
>CALPLW020000259.1 GCA_943324505.2 Comamonas sp. lk | reverse complement strand
GGTGCTCGCTACCGTCTGTGCGGCGGTAATCACGCTGTTGTTGGTGTCGGCCAATACCACGGGGACCACGAGCTGCTCTACCAGCACAATCGCCATGTCACCCCGGTCGGCCAGCATCCGGATCACTCGGCCTATGTCCTTGATGATGCTGGGCTGGATGCCTTCGGTCGGCTCATCCAGGATCAGTAGCTTGGGGCCGGCGGCGAGTGCGCGGGCAATCGCCAGCTGCTGCTGCTGACCGCCGGACAGGTCACCACCGCGGCGCTGCCGCATCTGCTTCAACACGGGAAACAGCTCAAACAACTCGGCTGGAATCGGCGTACCGGCCGGCTTGCTGGCCAAGCCCATGCGCAAATTGTCTTCTACCGTCAGGCGCGAAAAAATCTCGCGGCCCTGCGGCACATAGCCCATACCGGCACGCGCCCGCTCGTAGGGCGTGGCGCGTTCAATGGCACGACCATCAAACTCGATGCTCCCAGTTTTGATAGGCACCAGCCCCATCAGGCACTTGAGCAGAGTGGTCTTGCCCACCCCATTACGGCCCAGAATCACGCTCACCTTGCCACGCGTGGCTTGCAGGCTGACATCCCGCAGGATGTGCGAGCCACCGTAGTACTGGTTGATGTTGGTGAGCTTGAGCATGGTGGTGCTAGCGCCCCAGATAGACGTCGATCACCCGCGCGTCGGCCTGCACCTGTGCCAAGCTGCCTTGGGCCAGCACGGCGCCATCGCACAGCACGGTCACGATGTCCGAGATGGTGTTGATGAAACCCATGTCGTGCTCCACCACCAGCAGGGAGTGCTTGCCCTTGAGCGACAGGAACAGCTCCGCTGTGCGCTCGGTTTCCTCATCGGTCATGCCAGCCACCGGCTCGTCGAGCAGCAGCAGCTTAGGGTCCTGCATCAGCAGCATACCGATCTCAAGCCACTGCTTTTGGCCATGGCTCAGGGTGCCGGCCAGCCGGGCCACATCGTCTCGCAGGTGGATGGTGTCCAGGACCTCAGCCAGACGGTCGCTCTGCGCCGAGTCAAGCCGGAAAAACATAGAGGCCCGCACGCCCTTGTGGGTCTTCAGCGCCAGCTCCAAGTTTTCAAACACAGTGAGTTGCTCGAACACTGTGGGCTTTTGGAACTTGCGACCAATGCCCAGCTGCGCGATTTGGGGCTCGGTGTAGCGCAGCAGGTCGATGGTGCTGCCAAAAAACACCGTGCCTGAATCCGGCCGGGTCTTGCCTGTAATGATGTCCATCATGGTGGTCTTACCGGCGCCGTTGGGGCCAATAATGCAGCGCAACTCGCCCGGGGCGATGTCCAGCGACAAGGCGTTGATGGCCTTGAAGCCGTCAAAGCTGACGGACACATTGTCCAGGTACAGGATGCGTCCGTGCGTGACATCCACTTCGCCCGGCGTGTTGATCCGGGAAAAGCCCGCGGCGCGCCCACCTGATTCGGTCTGACCGCTGCTCTCAGCCAAGGCTGCAAGCCGCGCTTGCACCCGCTGAGCGCCTTGCTCCAGCAAGTCGGGCGTCATGGTTTGCGTCCCGTCCATCGCCGGGCCAGGCCAACCACACCGTTGGGCAGAAACAGCGTGACACCAATGAACAAGGCGCCAAGCACATAGAGCCAAAATTCGGGGTAGGCCACCGTGAGCCAGCTCTTGGCGCCATTGACGAGAAAGGCACCCACGATCGGCCCGATCAGGCTGGCGCGGCCGCCCACGGCCGCCCAGATGGCAATCTCGATCGAGTTGGCCGGGCTCATCTCACTCGGGTTGATGATGCCGACCTGCGGCACATACAAGGCACCGGCTACACCACACATCATGGCCGAAATCGTCCAGATCGTGAGCTTGTAGCCCACTGGCGAGTAGCCGCTGAACATAACGCGGCTCTCGGCGTCGCGGATCGCCTGCAGCACCCGACCAAACTTGGCGTTGATCAGCCAGCGCGCCAGCAGAAAAAAGGCCAGTAGCGTCACGCCGGTCAGCACAAACAGAGTCATGCGCATCGACGGCGTAGCGATCGGCAACCCCAGAATGCGCTTGAAATCGGTAAATCCGTTGTTGCCACCAAAGCCGGTCTCGTTGCGGAAGAACAGCAGCATGGCGGCAAAGGTCATGGCTTGGGTGATGATAGAAAAATACACGCCCTTGATGCGCGAGCGGAACGCAAAGTAGCCGAACACCAGGGCCACCAGCCCCGGCACCAGCACCACCAGCAGCAGGGTGGCGACAAAGCTGTCGCTCAGGGCCCAGTGCCAGGGCAGCGCCTTCCAGTCCAGAAACACCATAAAGTCCGGCAGCTCGCTTTTGTAATTGCCATCGCGGCCGATCTGACGCATCAGGTACATGCCCATCACATAGCCGCCCAACGCAAAAAACACGCCGTGGCCCAGGCTCAGGATGCCGGTGTAACCCCAGATCAGATCCATCGCCAGCGCGCAGATGGCGTAACACATGATTTTGCCCACCAGCGCCACCGCATAGTCACTCAGGTGAAACAGACTGTCCTTGGGCACCACCAGATTCAGCAGCGGCGCCACCGCGCAGACCAGCAGCAGCGCCACGATGAATGCGCTCCAGGCAGCCCGAGAGAGCAGCGGACCGGGCGTGGGCAAGGCCTGTGTTGTCATGCTTCAGCGCTCCGGCCCTTCATGGCAAAAATACCCTGCGGCCGCTTCTGGATGAAAATAATGATGAACACCAGCACCGCAATCTTGGCCAGCACCGCGCCGGCCCAGCCTTCAAGGAACTTGTTCAGCACCCCCAGGCCCAGCGCCGCATAGACGGTGCCAGCCAACTGCCCGACGCCACCCAGAACCACCACCATGAAAGAGTCAACGATGTAGCCTTGGCCAAGGTCCGGCCCGACATTGCCAACCTGGCTCAACGCGCAGCCCGCCAAGCCGGCGATGCCCGAGCCCAATGCAAAGGCATAGGTGTCGATGCGGGCGGTGTTGACGCCCATGCAGGCCGCGATCGGCCGGTTTTGCGTGACGCCGCGCACAAACAGCCCCAAGCGCGTGCGCCCGATGAGCACGGCCACGCCCAGCAAAACGCAGGCGGCAAAAGCCACGATCACCAGCCGGTTGTAAGGCAGGGACAGATTGCCCAGCACCTGCACGCCGCCACTCATCCAAGACGGGTTTTCCACACCCACGTTTTGGGCACCAAAAACGGTTCGCACCAACTGCATCAGCATCAGGCTGATGCCCCAGGTGGCCAGCAGCGTCTCCAGAGGGCGGCCGTACAGGAAACGGATGACACCGCGTTCCAAAGCTGCGCCCATGAGTGCCGATGCCAAAAAAGCCACTGGTACCGCCGCCAGCAGGTACCAGTCGAACGCCCCGGGCGCATATTTCTGGAACAGGCCCTGCACCACATAGGTGGCGTAAGCGCCAATCATCATCAGCTCACCGTGCGCCATGTTGATGACGCCCATCAGGCCATAGGTGATGGCCAGGCCCAACGCCACCAGCAACAGGATGGAGCCCAGGCTGATACCGCTGAACAGGGCGCCCAAGCGGTCACCCCATGCCAGCGCCGCCTCCACCTCGCGCAGACTGCTGCGCAAGGCGGCTTTCACGTCGGGTTCGGTTTCTGTCTGCAAGCGCTCGATCAGAACCGTCTTGGTGTTGGCCTGCCGGCTCGCTGCCAGCAAGCCAGCAGCTTCGAGCCGGCGCGATTTGTCCGGGCTGTTCAATAACACCGCAGCGCGCACCAGGCCCAGCTCGGCCTTGATCTGGGCGATTTGCTCAGCGGCGTAGGCTTTCTCTATCAGCGGCAGCTTGCTGTCGTCCGCATCGCTTTGCATCTGCTTGATGGCGGCGCTGCGTACTTTGGGGTCGGGGGAGAATAGTTTGAGGGCTGCCAGCGCTGAATCGAGCTCGCCACGCAGGCGGTTGTTCAGCATCAAGTCTTCCAGGCCGTCTGGTAGAACCACGGCCGCACCGGTAACCGGATCAACACCTTTGCCGTTGCGCACGATGAACACTTGCTCACCCGCCACCTGAACGGCTTCATCCGCAATGGCCTGCATGAAAGCTGCTGTCTTGTCGTCCGCACCGGCTACCGCCTTGTTCAGTGCCTCGATGCGCGCGTCGGACTCACCAAAAGAAATGCCTTTCACCTCCGCGACCGATATAGCACGGGCTTGGATTGCTACCAAAAACAGAGCAAAAAAGAGGAGAAATCGTATCAACATGAATTAACTGAGGGTCGGGCCGACTGGCCCTGTGGGTACGCCCCAGGTCACACGACCTGGGGCGCCTCCCGGCAGCTAAAGCCGGGATGTCTGGTCACAACTTACTTCTTGGCAGGCTCGTCAGGCTTCTTGTCGTTGCCTTCGATGTACGGGCTCCAGGGCTTGGCCTTGACCGGGCCAGGCGTTTTCCAGACCACGTTGAACTGGCCGTCGGCCTTGACTTCGCCGATGAACACCGACTTGTGCAAATGGTGATTCTTCTCGTCCATCTTGCTCACGATGCCACTGGGCGCTTTGAAGGTCTGACCAGCCATGGCGGCGATGACCTTGTCGACCTCGGTCGACTTGGCTTTTTCCACCGCTTGTTTCCACATGTTGATGCCGATGTAAGTGGCTTCCATGGGGTCATTGGTCAATGGCTTGTCCTTGTGACCGGCGATGTTCTTGGCCTTGGCATAGGCGCCCCATTTTTTGATGAACTCGTCATTGCTCGGATTCTTGATGGACTGGAAGTAGTTCCAAGCGGCCAGATGGCCCACCAGCGGCTTGGTATCCACGCCACGCAGCTCTTCTTCACCGACCGAGAAAGCCACCACGGGCACGTCTTTGGCCTTCAGGCCGGCGTTGCCCAGTTCCTTGTAGAAAGGCACATTGGAGTCACCGTTGATGGTCGAGACCACAGCCGTCTTGCCACCGGCAGAGAACTTCTTGACATCAGCCACGATGGTCTGGTAATCCGAATGGCCGAAGGGGGTGTACTTCTCGTCGATATCGGTGTCTTTCACGCCCTTGGACTTGAGGTAGGCGCGCAGAATCTTGTTGGTGGTGCGCGGGTAAACATAGTCGGTCCCCAGCAGCACCCAGCGCTTGGCGCCGCCACCGTCTTTGCTCATCAGGTAGTCCACCGCGGGAATGGCCTGCTGATTGGGCGCTGCGCCGGTATAGAACACGTTCTTGGACAGCTCTTCACCCTCGTACTGCACGGGGTAGAACAGCAGGCCGTTGAGCTCTTCCACCACTGGCAGCACCGATTTGCGCGACACCGAGGTCCAGCAGCCAAAGATCACAGCAACTTTGTCTTGCGTCAGCAGTTGCTTGGTCTTCTCGGCAAACAGGGGCCAGTTAGAGGCTGGGTCCACCACCACAGCCTCGAGCTTCTTGCCCAGCAGACCGCCCTTGGCATTGATCTCGTCAATCGCCATCAAAACAGTATCTTTCAACACTGTTTCAGAAATGGCCATCGTGCCAGACAAGCTGTGCAAGACGCCAACTTTGATCGTGTTCTGTGCCAAT
>CALPLW020000258.1 GCA_943324505.2 Comamonas sp. lk | reverse complement strand
TGCCAAAGTGGATGCTATCCGTGAAGCCATCAAGCATGGACAGTATCCCCTCGACCCTCGCCGTATTGCTGAGAGCTTCATGGCGATCGAACAGATGATCAGTGATTAACCTGGGTAACGTCTTGAATCAAGCCCTGAATCAAGCCAAGGAATTCGCCACGCAGCTGGCGCATATCCTGGAACTGGAGTTCCAAGCGCTGCGTGACCAGGCGCTGGACCAGTTCGAGCAATTGCAGCTTGTCAAAAACGAACTCTTGCATGAAATTAGCACGCTGGCGCCCGGTGCTGAAGAACTGCAAACACTGCCGGAGTGGCAGGATTTCCGGGAGACGATGCTGATTTGTCGCGATTTTCATCGGCGAAATGCGCTCCTCATGAATCGCAAACTGGACGCGATCAGGGGCACGCTTGACAGCCTGCGGCTGAATGACACGGCAAGCCCTGTGGAAGTGTATGACCGCCTCGGCCTCATTTCGCGTTTTTCACGACACAACGCCTACAGCGACGCCTGATCAGGCTCCTTCGCCACCCATCGTCACCCCCGCCGCCTTCTCGTCCCCTGGGCGCATGTCCTTGAGCCAGTAGACCCATGACAGTATGACCGAGACGACTCGGTAGAGCTCAGGAGGAATCTCTTCATCCACATTGAGCCGGCACAGCAGCGCAAGCAATTCCGGGTCCTGCGTGATGTACACGCCATTCCGACGGGCTTGGGCAATCATCTCCAGCGCTAATTCACCTTCGCCCTTGGCGGTCACCACAGGAGCGGTGTTGAGGCCGTATTCAAGGGCGACGGCTTGTGGCGTGCGACTCATACCAAGATATCGAGAACCACACCCGGCTCTGCTGGTGGGTGCGCTGCTGGCGCAGGTTGTGGTCGAGCGCCGTGGTGTGCATGAAAGGACCGCATAGTCAAGCCGCTCTCGAGCAGGCTTAGCCCGAGCTCGTCGGCACCCGCTTGGGCCATAGTGATAACGGACTCCCGCAGGGCCCACATGGTGAGATCGATTTGGTTTTCGTCACGAAGTTGAGCCTTCAACCAGAGTTCGCCGAAGTCGATGCTGTTTGAGTGGACGCTGACAGTCAGCTCTCCATCTTTTCCCCCCGTGCCAGGGCCACGCTCAAAGCTTAGCTCCACGGGGTTCGCATCGGGGTAAGGCAGTAGCACTTTGATCGCCATTTCACCGGCACGCTGCGCTTGCAGCGCATTCAGTTGGCTGGCTTCCAGGTCATCGATGGCGCGCCTGACGTGTTGCAGATCAGCTGTGTCGACAACTGCATCAGTCTGGTCGCCCAAGACTGCCAGCAACTGATAGAGCAACTGTTTTGTGTCTACTGGCGAGGGTCTGCCATAGCGGGCGATGTTGGCTTCGCTGCCCATGGCCGTGATCACCGCCAGCCGAACTGCGTCCGGGGTGGTCTGCTCCTGGGCCAATTGAATGGCTCGCCATCTGGCTATAAATTCTGGGTGATTGGTGACTTTCGCCAATAGCGCGCTGAGTCCGTCGGGGGCCAGCAGCTGCTGTAGATCGGGCAGTCCGGGCTGGCGGTACAAAAGACTGGCCAGGCGGGAAAAACTGCCGTCAGATCCAGCCGTGCGAGCCGCCATGAAACCGGGCGCGTTGGGATCTTCAAACAACTGCACTTGGGCCACCACCGTGCTGGGTGCCGCCTTGGCTGCCGGTGCTGGGCTGGCCGGGCTGGTGTCGGACAGGGCATAGAGGGTGATACTGCCGTCGTCGTTGACCTGAGTGAGAAAGCTCATCCGTCGCCCGATCTCCCAGTCCGACCGGTTGGGGACGCCGATCAGGCGACCCCGTAGCATCAGGGCAAGCTGGTCACCCTGGGACTGAACGGTTGCTTGTACAACCTGGCCGTCCTTGAGGTTGAGCGCCCTTGCCGTGATGGCTTCTACCAGCGGCTGGGACTGCGCACCCTGAGGAAAAAGGGGCGCAAAGCGCGTGGGTGAAGCGCTTTCGGTAACGGGGATCATGGGTACCTGACCCATCGCCTGCGGTCGTCGCCGCCAGCTGGCGCGAACGCGCTGCTGTTCTCGGGCTCTGCAGTATCGGCGACAGTCACCGGCGAAGGCCTGGCTGCGGGCGGAGCTGCCGGCATCAGGCTGAGCAGCAGGGCGTCATGATCAGGCACGATCAGCACCACGCCTTTGCGCAATCGGGGTGTCTTTCCTGCCTCAAAAGCTGCCGGATTTTGTCGGATAAAAGCCTGGCGCAGCACGGCCAGATTGAGTGGGCTTTTGCTGAGGGTGTTGGCGATGACCTGGTCGAGTGTCTGGCCCGGCTTGGGTTTGTAACTGCCAGGCGGCAACGCTGTGCTGGGCGCAGCAGTCCTCTTGGCGACGGCGGTTACCGGCTCTGGCTGGGCGCTCTGCACCAGGCCAGGAGCCAACAGGCACAGGAGGGTGCCGAGGATGGCTGCGATGGATGCATGGTAACGATCAGGGGACATATTGGGGCTCCGTGGGTGTCAACGTGAACCTTCGGTGGTCCACCCGATCCAGTTTTGGCGGACTGCTTGGTTTGTTCCCGCAACGGTGACAAGCTGCGCGTGGTGCTCTGCAACCATCACCACCTTGGCCAAAACGGTGTGCGGCGTGAGAGTGGCCTCTAGCGTTCGCTCAAGCACCTGTTGGCCGTCAGCCAGTAGCCATTCGTCGCCCACCCGCAGCCCGGCGCTGGCCCCAGCATTGATCCGGATTTGGTTGCCAATGGCTTGCATGACTTTGGCTACCACGGGTTGGCAGCTGAGTTCTGTTTCCAGTTGGCGTGCCCACTCTTGGGCCTGCCGAGATATCCGGTCGCTGGACGCTTGCGTCCATTGGGGTGGCAGCCAGTTGTTGGCGGAGGTGGTGTCTAAATCCAGTGTGATGGCGACCTGCCGCAACGCTTTCCCAAGGCCCCGCGCACCGAGCGTCATGGTCATGGCTATTTTTGTTGGTTGTTGCGATTCTGTCAAAAGACCGAAGACGCGGGTTTGGGTCAGTACTGGCTGTGGCTGCAGGCTGATCCGGAGCTGCCACGGGATGTTTTCCTCTGTCCCCCCGAGCAATGCCTGTTCGTAGGTGCTGCGGGCTGCTGGGCTGGCGGGCAATTGACTCAGGCGCCAAACGGCAGACGATGCGCTGGCCTGTTGAAGCTCGGCGGCCAGCAGCTTGCGCAGGCTCTGCAGTAGCGGCTGGTCATCGGTGCGCGCTACGCCGCCTTCGCCCCATTCGATCGACACCACATGTTGCAAACGGCCAGATGCAGTCGGGCTGCAGGCGTTGACGCGGGCTGCCACTGGGGTGTTGGTTATGGCGCGAGACGGTACGCTTTGCCACTGCAGTGTCGCGTTCGGCTTGCCAGTAGCATCTTGCGTGTAGCCCAGGACGCGCACGCCGCGTACCTGCATGCCATTTCGATAGCTGCTGGTCTCGCGGAGCGCCCCTTTGTCGTCGATCCACTGGGTGGCTTGCACCTGGGTTGGGCCTTCCAGTGCAGCTTCCAGGAGCCCTTGCCTGATAGCGGCCAGTTTGTCATCGGCCGAAAGGGCAGGGGGCTCAGCTGCCATTGCGCTGACGACGCAGAGGCTGACCAGGCCCAGTGACCTGGCCAGTGCTGGCATCAGGCCGGGGTATTTCATTTTGCTTTTGCCATCACCTGGCTGAAGTACAGCGCCCTGAGATCTTGCACGACTGCCCGGTCAAGCGACAGGGTGGTCTCGTAGGTGTCGTCCCCTGTGGGCGTGATGCTAACCAGTGTTGCACCGTGAATAACCCCTTCGACTCGGCTTCTGAAGGTGTCGTTTTGCACCACCATGTCTGCAACTGTGGCTGTTGCGTCAATGCGCAAGCCGTAAACCTGCTCGGTGAGTGAACGGTAGGCGTCAAGCTTGGCGGCGCGGATGGCCAATAGACGCTGCTGGGCCGGCAGACGGTGATTCTGGACGCTGATGACGGCGTAGCCGGTGGCCGTTATGCTCTCGCGTCTCTCAACCAGAGTGACGGTGGTGGCGGGTCTATCAACTTGTGCAGGCGCGGCGATAGTTGCAGCGGCATTCGTCCCGCCGCTTGTGCTTGGGACGGCTTCCGGCACCACTGCTTTGCCATCCACGTACAAGGGGATCGAGGTACAACCAGCCATAAGCGCCAGGGCCATAACAGTCAGTGTCAGTAAGCTTTTCATGTCGGTATCCTTGATGCGTCTGGTTATGAGTCGTCAGAAAGAGGCAAAACTTGAGTCTCGTCTTTGCGTGGTCAACGTCTGCGAGGGTTGGCCTAAGGTGGCTGGCCCATGAATTTGTGTTCAAGCCGCCTGTCTCAGATCTGGCGCAACACTTGCAGAACGGGGGAAGGCTGATTGGGGGATGGATGGGCCTAATTTGGCAGTTTCCTGTCCGGCAGCGGCTCGGTACCACTGAAGGGCCAGTGTGTAGTTTAGAGTTGTGCCTTGGGCATGAGAGTACATGTAGCCCAGGTTGAAACGTGCCGCCGGATCGCCCAAGGCTGCGGCACGCGTGTAGAAGGAGAGGGCTTGCGCCTCGTCTTGCTCGACCGACTCGCCAAGCACATGTAATCGACCCAAGGTATACAGTGCAGCTGCATCATCCTGCTGGGCCGCTTCGTGAAGGAGGCTGAGTGCGCGTTGTGGCTCGGCGTCACCGCCCTTGCTTTCGTGAAGTAGGCACGCCAGATTGAATTTCGCCCGCACGTGGCCCAGATCGCCTGCCTTGGCAAAATACTGGCGCGCTTGGGCGTAGTCTGTTGACATGCCTCGTCCTTGGCTGCTCAGTAAGCCCAAACTAAACAATGAAGCGGCTTGATTTTGGGCTGCAGCTTTTTGGTACCAGACAAGCGCCTCTTCGGGGCCCAGGCCTGGCAGCTGCCTGTTGGCACACAGGACGCCAAGGTTGTGCTGTGCCGCCGCCAAGCCAGCCTCAGCCGCGCGCCGATACCATTGCTCCGCAAGCGCTAAATCCGGGGATGTGCCCTGGCCGTTTGCATGCATCAAGCCCAGATTGAATTCGGCCTCGTGATCTTGCTGGTTGGCTGCGAGCCGATAGGTGGTCAGGAGTTGTTCGTAATCAGGCGCTGAGTTACCCTTGGCCTGGAGCATGGAGAGTCTCTGCTGGCTGCTGGCGTGGCCTTGTGCGGCTGCGCTTTCAAGAAGCTTCAGTGCCATAGCCTGATCCGGTTCGATATGGTCGCCAGCAAGCAGCATCACTGCCAGCGCATACTGGGCACTGGCATCGCCCTGATCTGCGGCAGTTCGGTAGCACTGGGCCGCCATCACCAGGTCTGGCGCGCTGCCCTGGCCTAGGGCGAACATCACGCCCAAGTTGTGCAGCGCTGCGGGGTTGCCCAAGTCGGCGCTGGCTTGGTACAGTTGCTCGACCACTTGGATGTCACCGCCTGGGGTCTGTGCTTGCATCACGGCCAGGTTAAAGAGCGCTTCGGGGAGGTTTTGTTCGGCAGCGGCTCGAAACCAGCGCTCTGCTAGAGGAGAATTGTCTGAAAGGCCTTGACTTTTGC
>CALPLW020000257.1 GCA_943324505.2 Comamonas sp. lk | reverse complement strand
GGTCCAACACCAGCAGTCGGTCCATACGGGCAATGGTCGACAGCCGGTGGGCAATCGCGATCACGGTCTTGCCCTGCATCAGGTCCAGCAGCTGGGCCTGGATCGCCTGTTCCACCTCGCTGTCCAGGGCCGAGGTGGCCTCGTCCAGCACCAGGATTGGCGCGTCCTTGAGCACCACCCGGGCAATCGCAATGCGCTGGCGCTGCCCGCCTGAGAGCTTGACGCCGCGCTCGCCCACCCGGGCGTCCAGCCCGGTGCGGCCGTCGGGGTCGCGCAGCCCCTGCACAAAATCCAGCGCCTGCGCTTTGGCCGCGGCGGCCGTCACCTGCGCGCGGCTGGCACCGGGCCGGCCGTAGGCAAGGTTGTCGGCCACCGAACGATGCAATAGCGAGGTGTCCTGCGTCACCATGCCGATCTGGGCGCGCACGCTGTCCTGGCTGCAGGCGGCGGTGTCCTGCCGGTCGATCAGGATGCGGCCGCTGCCGGGCTCAAAAAAGCGCAGCAGCAGGTGAACCAGTGTGGACTTGCCGGCGCCCGAGCGGCCGACCAGCCCGATGCGCTCGCCTGACCGGATGGTGAGGTTGATGTCCTGCAGCACCGGGCGGCCAGCCGAGTAGGCAAAGCTGAGCTGCTCAAAGCGGATTTCGCCCTGCTTCACCTGCAGCGCCGGCGCGCCGGGGCGGTCGGGCTGGCCCAGCGGGCGGGCGATGCTGTCCATGCCCTCCTGCACCACGCCCACGTTCTCAAAAATGCCGGCCACCTCCCACGACACCCAGCCCGCCGTGCTGGTGATTTGCCAGGCCAGCGGCAGGGCCATGGCAAACACGCCCACCTCCAGCCGCTGGGCCTGCCACAGCCACAGACCCACCGCGGCGGTGGCCACCAGCAACAGCGCATTCATCAGCCACAGCGTCCAGATGAAGCGGGTTACCAGCCGCATGTGGGCGGCGATTGAGCCTTGGTGCGCCGTGATCACCTCGCGCACATGCTGGTCCTCGTCGCTGGCGCGGGCAAACAGCTTCACGGTCAGGATGTTGCTGTAGCTGTCCACCACGCGGGCCATCACGCGAGAGCGGTCGGCTGAACTGACCCGAGCCAGGTCGCGCAGTCGGGGCACAAAATAGCGCAGGAACAGCACGTAGCCGGCAAACCAGCCCAGCGTGGGCAGCGCCAGGCGCCAGTCGGCCTGGGCCAGCAGCACCAGGCTGGCCAGCCCGTAAATCAGGATGTACCAGACCGACCGCACGCCCTGCACCGCGCTCTCGCGCAGGGCGTTGCCGGTCTGCATCACCCGGTTGGCGATGCGCCCGGCAAAGTCATCCTGAAAAAACGGCCAGCTTTGCCGCACCACGTGCCAGTGGTTCTGCCAGCGCACCAGGCTGGTGAAACCTGGCATCACCGCATTGAAGCGTAGCAGGCTATCTAGCAACAAAATCAGCGGGCGCACCACCAGCATGAAGACCAGCATGGCCAGCAGCGTTGGCCCGGCTTGGCTCAGCGCAGCAGCCCGGTCGCTCGCGCCCATCAAGGTCACCAGCCGGCCCAGCAGCACCGGCAGCACGGTGTCGCTCAGGGCCACCAGCAGGCAACTCAGCAGCATGGCCGCGAACAAGCCGCGCGCCTGGCGTACAAAGTGCCAGTAAAAGGCCAGCAACTCTGGCGGTGGCGCTTCGGGCGGTGGGGTGGCCGTGGCCTGGATGCGGGATTCGAAGCGGCGAAACAGCGCGCTGAACATGGGCGCTCAGCGGCGCTGGGCCATCAGGGCGCGCAGGTCGGTCTCGTAGCCTTTGAGGGTCTCCAGCGCCTTGCTGCGTTGGCTGGGCATGGTGCTGTTGTGCAGCGCGGCGAAGGTGCGGCAGTTTTCCTGCCGGAGTCTGTTTTGCTGGTTGCGGTAAATCGGGTCGGGCGAGTTCACCGCGCGATCGAGCAGGCCACGCGCCTCCAAGCGGTTGCGCTCGGCGCCCAGGCCACCACTCTGGATCAGCCGCAAGGTTTGCAATGTGTCGGTATGGCGCCTTTGCGACTCGCGGTAGCTCAGTTCCGCGTCGTATTGGGATGCTGCTACGGCCTCGCGCAAGGCGGTACGCTGAGCGGCATCGAGCCGGCCGTAAAGGCCTTCGGCTCGGTCTATCAGCCGCTTGACGTGACGCGCACGGCGCTCACCCGGTGTGCCGTCCAACCATTCTTCGCGCCAGGTCTCGCTGCGCTTGTCGAGCTGGCGCGCCAGGTGCGCCAGTTGCTCGGGCTTGAGCAGCAGGGTCACCGCGCTCAGGGTCGGCTCAGCCTGATCAGCGGCCGCATTAAGCCGTGGCAGAAATTCGTTGTAAAGCTCGCACAGTTGATCGGGTGTGACATTCCCTGGCGTCATGCGTTGCAGCTTGTCGAGCAAACCCAGGTAGATGGGCAGCTCGTTGCTACGGTGCCAGGCGTGCAGTGCGGCCAGGTCAGCCCGAACCCGCGTGGTTTGTGCCTCGTTGAAATCAAAGTAGCTGTCCAACCACCAGTAGCCCAGCTCCGGGGCCTGGCTGTAGCCGAGCCGCACCGCGCTGCAGCCAGAGAGCAGTATCGCCAGCAGCAGGCCGATAATGCGAAAAACGCGGACACTGAAAAGGGTGGCATTCATGGTGACAGGCATTTCAGACATAGGCACAGGACAGGGTCCCGTGGATGTTGTCATTATGGCCGCGGGCAAAGGTACCCGCATGAAGAGCCGACTGCCCAAGGTTTTGCACCGTTTGGCGGGGCGATCTCTGGTGCAACATGTGGTGGACACGGCAGCCGAGTTGCAGGCTCGGCAGGTGGTGCTGGTCACCGGCCATGGCGCTATTGAAGTTGAAGCGCATTTGGCCCAATCCACGCGGCCTGGCGCCCCATTCAATACAAAATTTGTACGCCAAGAGCCGCAGCTGGGCACCGGTCATGCCGTGATGCAGGCCGTGCCCTGCCTGGCCGACGACGGTATGGTGGTGGTCTTGTCGGGTGACGTACCGCTGACACGTGCAGACACCTTGCGCCAACTGCTGGCTGCCAGTGGCGGCAGCCGACTGGCCTTGCTCACCATCGACTTCGCCGACCCGACCGGCTATGGCCGCATCGTGCGTGACGGCGATGTGGTGCAAGCCATCGTCGAGCACAAGGATGCCAGCCCCGCGCAACGCCAGATCACCGAGGTCTACAGCGGCATCATGGCGGTGCCGGCCCGCATGCTCAAGGGTTGGCTGGGGCGGCTGGACACCCACAACGCCCAGGGCGAGTACTACCTGACCGACATCGTCAAGTTTGCCGTGGCCGACGGCGTGCCGGTGGTAGCGCACCGTATTGACGATCCGATGGAGGTGGCCGGTGTCAACAGCCCGGTGCAATTGGCCGAGCTGGAGCGGGCCTGGCAAAAGAAGGTGGCGGTGCAACTGATGACCGATGGCGTACGCCTGGCCGACCCGGCGCGGCTGGACGTGCGCGGCACCCTGACGTGCGCTCAGGATGTGGCTATTGATGTCAACTGCGTGTTTGAGGGCCAGGTGTCTCTGGGCGAGGGGGTGACGATTGGTGCCAATTGCGTGATCATCAACGCCTGCATTGCCGCCGGCGCGGTGATCCACCCGTTCACGCACATTGAAGGCGGTGCGCCGGGTAGCAAGGACGCCGTCGAGGTCGGCACCGGTGCGCTGGTCGGCCCCTTTGCCCGGCTGCGCCCCGGTGCGCGCTTGGGCGAGCAGGTGCACATCGGCAATTTTGTCGAGGTCAAAAATTCCACCCTGGCCTACCTGGGTGACGCGGTGGTGGGCGAGCGCGTCAATTACGGCGCCGGCAGCATCACCGCCAACTACGACGGCGCCTTCAAGCACCGCACCACCATCGAGGCCGATGTGCATGTGGGCAGCAACTGCGTGCTGATTGCGCCGGTCACCATCGGCGCCGGCGGTACGGTGGGCGGTGGCTCCACCATCACCAAGGACACGCTGCCCGGCGCGCTAACGGTGGCGCGTGGCAAGCAGGTCAGCATTCCCAACTGGAAGCGCCCCAGAAAATGAGCGGGGCTTCAGAGCCGCCCGCGCAGCGCATCGAGCGGCTGGAGCGCGAGTTGCGCCTGGCCCGCGCCGAGCTGGACGAGTTCACCCGTGCCGTCTCCCATGACCTGCGAGCCCCATTGCGCCACCTGGGTGCCTATACCCAGATCCTGCGGGAAGACCTGCCCGAACCTCAGCTGGCGCTGGCGCTACCCCACCTGGAGCGTATCAGTGAGGCGGCGCGCTTGATGGGACTGCAGATTGACGGGTTGATGCGCTTGGCCCAATTAGGGCAGGCCCCCTTGCAGCCGGTGTCCTTCGATGTCGCAGCGCTGGCGCAAGCGGTCTATGCCGAACTGCGGCGTGCGCCTGGGCCGGACAATGCAGACGGGCCCCGCGCGCGGTCAGTGGATTGGGCGGTGGGCCCAGACATTCCGCCGATAAGCGCTGATGCGACCCTGCTGCGCGAGGTGCTGGCCCAGTTGCTGGCCAACGCGCTCAAGTTCACCCGGCCGCGGCCGCAGGCCAGCATCAGTCTGACTGGCTGCCAAGAGGGTGGTCAGTGCGTACTCACCTTGGCAGATAACGGCGTTGGCTTTAACCCGGCCTACCAGAGCCGGTTGTTTCAGCCCTTTTCGCGCCTGCACGGCATCAAGGCCTTTGAAGGCCTGGGCCTGGGTCTGGCCACCACCCGCAAGATCATCGAGCGCCACGGCGGCCACATTGAAGCCAGCGGCCTGCCCGACGGCGGCTGCCGGGTCAGCGTCAGGTTGCCGCTGGCCTGAGCGGTCGCGACGGCTCAACTCGGCAGCGGCAACACCGCGCCAAACTTGCTGCGCTTGACGCTGAAAAAAGCCTTGACGTTGCGCACATTGGCATCGCTGGTGAACAGGCGCTGCGTCAGCGCCAGGTAGGCCGGCATGTTGGCGGTGTGCACTACCAAGCAGAAGTCTGGCCCGGGTGACACCCGGTAGCACTGCTGCACCGCGTCGTCCGGCGCCACCTTGGCCTCGAAGGCCGCCAGCGCAGCCTGGTCTTGCCGGTCCAGCGTCACCTCTACCACCGCGCACAGGCCGTGCCCCGCCGCGCTGGCCAGCTTATCGACGCTGAGGACTGCCACCTGGCGCTCGATCCAACCGGCCTCGTGCAGGCGTTTGACGCGGCGCAGGCAGGTGGGTGGCGATACGTGCACCCGCTCTGCCAGGGCCAGGTTACTCAGTGAGGCGTCTTGCTGCAGCTGCGCCAGCAGGGCCAAGTCAATCGTATCGAGTGTGATTTGTTCCATTAATTTGTCGCGTTTGAAATAAAACCAATATTCTGAGAATTGATGGAATTATTCAACAAATTATTAAAAATTTAGAATAATTATTTCTTAGCTGTATCGCGACCATGGGTCCAGATTTCAAGGAGGATGGCGTATGTGTGGCATTGTTGCTGCGGTCTCGACCCGCAATATCGTTCCGATTCTGGTGCAGGGCTTGCAGCGCCTGGAGTACCGGGGTTATGACTCCTGCGGCGTGGCGGTGCACGCCGGCGGCCTGCAGCGG
>CALPLW020000256.1 GCA_943324505.2 Comamonas sp. lk | reverse complement strand
GTCGCATTGCACGGTGATCAGCTTGCCATCGCCAGCCCAGGCCGGGTCGTCGTTCCAGTGCATGTCTGGCACCAGGGCCGGGTCGGCCTTGGCCGGGTCACCGGGCCAGATCCAGACAAAACGGTGTTTCTCCACCACCGGGTAGCTGCGCACGCAGGCCGAGGGGTTGATCGTCTCCTGGCTGGGCATGTGGGTGCAGCGCCCCTGGGCGTTGTACACCAGGCCGTGGTAGCCGCAGGTCACCTCGTCGCCGTGCAGCCGGCCCATGGAGAGCGGCAGCAGCCGGTGCCAGCAGGCGTCTTCCAGCACGGCCACGCTGCCATCGGTCTTGCGAAAAAGCACCACCTTTTGCTTGCAGATGGTGCGTGCTAGGAGCTGTTGCACCACCTCCACATCGTAGGCGGCTGCATACCAGGCGTTCAGGGGGAAAGAGGTCGGATTGGCCATATTGAATACTTATTGTATACATTGATCGAAAAATTTGGCCTGAACAGGCCAAAATTCTCTGCAAAGCGTCCTGAAGGTATCCCTTAAGACGGCGACTGAGCGCCCCCACGTCCATTGCCCGAACCGGGTGCGGCCCGTGATCACGGTTTGGTGGGGCGTGGGGAACCTACCGTCGCCTACAGGGTCTGACGCATCAGTGTGCTTTTGCCAAACAGCGAGGCGATCAGGTCCACCGCCAGCTCGGCGGTGCGGTTGCGCAGGTCATAGGCTGGGTTCAGCTCCATCACATCCAGCGAGGCCAGGCGGCCGGTGTCGGCAATCATTTCCATGCACAGCTGCGCCTCACGGTAAGTGGGGCCGCCGCGTACCGTGGTGGCCACGCCGGGGGCGATGTCGGGGTCCAGAAAATCAACATCAAAGCTCACATGCAAGTGGGTGTCGGGGTCTAGTCCGGCCAGCGCCTGGGCCATGGCGGCGCGCATACCCTGCTCGTCGATGAACCGCATGTCAAACACGTCCAACCCGACCTGGTGCACCAGGCGTTTTTCGCCCTCGTCCACGCTGCGGATGCCGATCTGGCGCACCCACGACGGTTCGAGCGCAGGCGTTTGACCGCTCAGGCCGGTCAGGCCGTCTGGCCCGTGGCCGCACAGGCAGGCCACCGGCATGCCGTGCAGGTTGCCGCTCGGGGTCAGGGCCTGGGTGTTGAAGTCGGCATGGGCATCCAGCCACAGCACGCGCAGCCGCTTCCCCGCATGGCGGCAGTGACGCGCCGCTGCGCTGATGGCGCCGATGGCCAGGCAGTGGTCGCCGCCCAGCAGCAGCGGCAGCTGGCCATCTTGCAGTGCTGCCAGCACCGCGTCGTGCACCGTTTGGTTCCAGGCCGTCACCTCGGCCAGGTGGCGGTAGCCGTCCACCGCCGGCAGCCAGGGGTTGGCTGGGCCGCTCAGGTTGCCCTGGTCTTGCACCTGCAAGCCCATCGCCGTCAGCACCGGTGCAAGTTGGGCCACGCGCAGCGCCTCAGGCCCCATGCTGGCGCCGCGGCTGCCGGCGCCGATGTCGGTGGGCGCGCCAATCAGGCGGATCGGGCGGGTGATGGCCACGGCCTCAGGAGGCACGTTGCAGCTGGAACACCGGCCGACGCGCCCCCACGGTCAGGCCGCGGGCATTGACCAGCGCAGGCGCACGCCAGGTCGCCAGCTCGGCGCGCTGCGCATCGTCCAGCCAACCCAGCTGATCCATCACCTCGACGCTGGCGGCAAACAGCGCGGGTTTGTTGCCGTCAATCACCTTGATGGCAAAGGCCTCGCCACGGCTGGTGCTGCCCACCACCTGCACGCCGTCGGCGCCCACCTTGCTGACCCAGTCGCCGCGGCCGGCGCGCATGAAGGCCAGGTCGTTGCGGCCAGTGCCCGAGACCAGCTCGGGGTGCGCCGTCATGGCCGCGCTCAGGGCGGCAAAGCTGTCGCCAAACTCGGCATCTTGCGCGCCGCTGGCCAGCCGGGCATAGCCATAAGCAAGTCGGTCCAGGGGCAGCGCGTAATTGGGGGCCGAACAGCCATCCAACCCCATTTTGAAGTCGTTGGCATCCATGCCCACGGCGCGGGCCACATCGCGCCGAACGGCGGCTTGCAGCGGGTGGCCTGGGTCAATGTAGTCGTCCAGGCTCAGGCCGTGCTGCACACAGTAGGCCAAAAAGCCGGCGTGCTTGCCGCTGCAGTTGTTGTGCCGCTCGTCAAACTGCAGCCCGGCTGGCGGGGCCTGGTCGAGCAGCGTGAACAGCCCCGGCACATGGCAGCCGCAGCGCAGCGCCTTGTAGGTCAGGCCGGCCTTCTCCAGCATGGTCTGCGTCTGTGCCACGTGCATGTCTTCGCCGTTGTGGCTGGCGCACAGCATGGCCACTTGCTGCGGGCCAAAGCCGAACTGCGTGGCACCGCCCGCCGCCATGAAGGGCAGCGCCTGCAAGGCCTTGAGCGTGGAGCGCGAAAACGTCAGCCAATGCGGGTCACCGGCCTGCGCCAGCAACTGGCCGCGCACATTGACCACGGCCACCGCGCCCAGGTGCAGGCACTCGGGCGTGCCGCCTCGGCTGAGTTCGATCAGGGGGACAAGGTTCATGCGGCGCTCCAGCGGGTTGGTGATGCGCCCTATTGTCGGGCTGGCGCGGCGGGCCCGCTGCCGGGCGCTGTCTATACTCAAAGCCATGTCCTTCACGCTCTCGCCCACCCAGATCGCCAGCTACCAGCAGGCCGGTTTTTTGGTGCTGCCGGGCTTCAAGCCAGCGCCCGAACTGGCTGCGGTGCGTGCCCGGGCGGAGGAGATCGTGGCGGCGTTTGAGCCCGGCGAGCGCTTCAGCATCTTCAGCACACACGAGCAGCGCCGCAGCGCTGATGCCTACTTTTTGGGCTCGGGCGACCAGATTTGCTGCTTTTTTGAGGAAGAAGCGTTTGACGCCGCGGGCCAGTTGCGCCAGGCCAAGGCGCTGTCGATCAACAAGATCGGCCACGCCCTGCATGAACGGGACCCGGTGTTTGACACTTTCTCGCATGGGCCTGCGCTGGCCGGTGTTGCGGCAGGTCTGGGGCTGGCGCAACCGCAGTTGTGGCAGTCGATGTACATCTTCAAGCAGCCCGGCATTGGCGGCGAGGTGGGCTGGCACCAGGACGCCACGTTTTTTGAGACCGAGCCGCACAGCGTCACCACCTTCTGGTTTGCACTTGAAGACGCCACGCTGAGTAACGGCTGCCTGTGGGTGGCGCCCGGCGCGCACCGTGGCCCGCTGCGCCAGCGCTTTGTGCGCCAAGGCGACGTGGTGCGGATGGACACGCTCGATGCCACGCCCTGGCCGAGTGGCGCCCAGGCGCAGCCGCTGGAAGTGGCGGCCGGCACGCTGGTGGTGTTTCACGGCCTGCTGCCGCACTACAGCGCGCCCAACCGGTCCCCACAGTCGCGCCACGCCTATACCCTTCACGTGACCGATGGCCAGGCCACCTATGCGGCACACAACTGGCTGCAACGCGATGGTCGCCTGCCGCTGCGGGGCTTTGTTTGACATGGACGACGCTTTCAAATCACAACTCTGCCTGCCCCTAACCGCGCCCTTGGTCAGCGCACTGGCTCGGATGACCGCGGCCATTGGCAGCGCAGACTGGTTCGATGCCGTGCTCAACCTGCTGGGCACGGTGTGCGCGATCGATTCTGGCGGCGCGATGGTTTACTACCGTGAGCAACGTCCACGGCGCATCCTGCACCGCTTCGACCCCTCAGAGCGGGCGCTGCCCGAGGATGCCTACCTGTCTGGCCCCTATGTGCTGGACCCGCATTACCAACTGTTTGCGGCAGGTGCGCCCAGCGGTGTTCACCGGCTCACGGATATTGCGCCCGACGATTTTTTTCAGAGCGAGTACTACCGGGTGTTCTATTCGCAAATCGGGTTGTCGGATTCGATCGAACTGCTGTGGCGTATCGACGCGGACAGTGCGCTCAATATTTTCATCGAGCGCAGCATCCGTCACCCGAAGTTCCAGGATGCCGACACGGTGGCGATCAACACCCTGCTGCCGGTGATCTTTGCCTCTGCCGCACGTCACCATGAGCTCACCGCCGCTGCATCGCGGCGCGACACCGACAACTTGACCCACCGCAAGGTGCAAGCCACGATCGAGAACTTTGCCAGCTCGCTGCTGACACAGCGCGAACGCCAGGTGTTGTTTTACCTGATCAGCGGCTACTCGTCAGCGCTGACGGCGCAGCGGCTTGCCACCACCGAGGGCACCATCAAGATCCATCGCCGAAACATCTACCGCAAGCTCGACATTGGTTCGCAGGCAGAGTTGTTTTCGCTGTTTATCAACTGCATCCAGTTTGCTTTGCCCGAGGCGCCGGTAGACCCGCTGCAGACCTACCAGTCGGCACCCCATGCGGCACGCACGCTCTCACTGCTCGGCGTGGCGCCGGCCTGAGCGACCAGCCATCTTCAGGGTCGCGGCGGGATGTAGACCCCACCCTGGTTGTCATGCAGCCAAGGCGCGATGTCCATGTCTCGGTCCAGCGGGAACATCGGGCGCGGCACTTGGGTGAATGGCAATGCGGCGTAGTTGACGGTGCACAAAGCGCCGCTGTCGCACACGATGACTTGGCCTGCAATGGGCTCGAAGGCCGCACGGAAGTGCTGCATGGATTTCAAGGCCACCACGTCCTTGCGTGAGGGATCGATCCCGAAGGCCAGGAACTGCTGAAGATCAAGGATCTGGGCCCGCACCGTCACCACCAGAATCTCGATGCCCTCCACCTGCACCACGGCCAGCGGCCCCCAGGACCGCTGCAGGCCCCCGATCATGGCGCCACTGCCTGTGTAGTTACCGTTGGCATTCAGTGACACCAGGGTGCACGTCAAGGCCAGCGGGGTGCCACCAACACCCGGATCGGTCTTGCCGCCAAGCTCGATGCGGACGGTGTCACCGGGCGCATGGCCTTGCAACTGCTGCACGGTTTGGGCGTCGACCATGGGCCCGAAACAGGCGTTTTGCAGGCCGGCGTCCAGCATGGCCTTGAGCAGGTTGGTTGAGTCGCCATAGGTACCGCCACCCGGGTTGTCGGCATAGTCAGCGACGATGATCGGGCCGCGACCCTCCGGGCGGTAGGCCTTGCAGATCGCTGCCGCCTGCGCCACGGTGTGGAACTGGTTGATGGCGTCGTGGCGACGGGCCCAGATGTCGTCGGCCAACTCACTGGCGAAGGCCGCGTGGCGGGCCATGTCGCCTTGCGCGGTCACGGTCACGCTCGTGCCCACCTCGGCGATATTGGCATGCGGGAAAGCGCCGTTGATGCTCACAGCAAACACGTCGGCTTGCTGCTCGTAGGCCCGCGCTCGCGCCAGTCGGTCGACCATGGGCCCAATGTCGGTGCGCCCGCCGTTGGCCTCTTCCAGCATGGGGCGGGTCACGCGCAGCGTCACCGGGTGGATCTCGCCTTGCATCGTGCGCTGCAGGATGTCGGCGGCATGCCGGGCTGCGACCCGCATGTCGGTGTGCGGGTAGGTCTTGAAGGACACGATGATCTGGGCCAGATCACACATGACGCGGCTGACGTTGGCGTGCGGGTCCAGGGTGATGCCGATC
>CALPLW020000255.1 GCA_943324505.2 Comamonas sp. lk | reverse complement strand
GCGGGAAAAACACCAGCCAGAAACTGCGCAACGGGCTGGCGCCCAGGTTGGCGGCTGCGCGCAGGTAATTGCGGTCAATGGCTCGCATGGAGGCATACAGCGGCAACACCAAAAATGGCAGCATCACATGCACCATGCCAATCAGCGTACCAGCCAGGTTGTGCACCAACGTCAGCGGCTCGTCCCACAGGCCCAGCTCAATGCCCCAGTTGTTGATCAGCCCCCGCCGTTGCAGCAGCACCAGCCAGGCGTAAGTGCGCACCAGCAGAGAAGTCCACAGCGGAAGCAGCACCGCCACCATGCACAGGTTGGCCGCACGCTTGGGCAACTCCGACAAGAAATAGGCCAGCGGGTAGCCCAGTAGGATGCAGATGCCGGTGGTCAGCAGGCTGACCCTGAAGGTGGTTAGAAAGGTGCGGCCGTAAGAGGGCTGCTCCCACATACGCTGGTAGTGCTCCATACTGAAAGCACCAGCATCTGACAGCACCGACAGGTAAAACAGCCAGCAGACGGGCAGCAGCATCGTGATCACGATCAGCAGCAGGGCCGGCATCACCAGGCTGGCCAGCCCAAGCCGCTCCCACAGCGCGTTGCGCTGCAGGGCCAGGGCATTGGGCAGGTCGCTCACGCTGCGGCTCCGTCAGGCGGCAGAAGCACCGTGTCCTGAACAGCCAGCGCCAAGCGCAGGGCCCGGCCAGGCTCGGTGGGGGCAGCAGCACCGATAGAGGCACTGCGCACCTGCAGCCGGGTGCCATCCGGCAAAGCCACTTGCATCAATGAACTGTCGCCCTGGTACACCGTGGCGGCCAAGGTGGCGGCCAGCAGATTGAAGCCGGGGCCTGGGTCTTCACCTTCCGCCAGCAGGCGCAGGCGCTCGGGCCGCAGCATCAGCAGGTGTTGGCCACTGGCGGGCAGTGGCTCGGCGGTTTGCAAGGGCTGCCCGGCGAGCATCAGCCGTCCGGCCGCCACAGTCACCGGCACAAAGGTGGATTCTCCGATGAACTCCGCCACAAAGCGGTTGGCCGGGCGCTCGTAAATGGCGCGCGGCGTGTCCAGCTGCATGATGCGGCCACCGTTGATGACGGCAATGCGGTCTGACATGGTCAGCGCCTCGCGCTGGTCATGGGTGACGTAGACCGTGGTCATGCCCAGTTGCTCGTGCAGCTGGCGCAGCTCAATCTGCATGTGCTCACGCAGCTGTTTGTCCAGGGCCGACAGCGGCTCGTCCATCAGCATGATGCGGGGCTCAAACACCATGGCGCGAGCCAGGGCCACGCGCTGGCGCTGGCCGCCTGAGAGCTGGTCCACGCCGCGGGCACCATAGCCGCCCAGGCGCACCATCTCCAGGGCTCGCTCAACGCGGCGGGCCGATTCAGCGCCCACGATACCGCGCAGCTTGAGGGGGAACGCCACGTTGCCAGCCACCGTCATGTGCGGGAACAGCGCGTAGTTCTGGAACACCATGCCGACATCGCGCTTGTGCGGCGGCACCGTGATCATTTCGGCATCACCGAACTTGAGGCTGCCGCCATCAGGGCGGGTAAAGCCTGCCAGCACCGTCAGCAACGTTGTCTTGCCTGAACCCGAGGGCCCAAGCAGCGTCAAAAACTCACCACTTTTGATCTGCAGGTCAACGTGGTCCAGTGCAAAGACCTTGCCGTAGGTTTTGGTCACTTGCGCGATGGTGATCGGTAGCGACGAATTGCGGGCCATGAAGGGCTCTTTCAAATTAAAAGACGGCCGCCTTGAGGGGCAGGCCGTCAGCAGTTGCGCAGGCCCGGGATAGGGCCTGTCGGTACAAACATCACTCGGTCAGCATGTCCTGGAACAGGGCAGAAGCCCGCGCGCCGTTTTTGATATACCAGCTTTGGTCAATGGGCAGCTGCTTGACCTGGTTGTCCGGGTGCGACGGCAGTTGCTTGGCGTAAGCGGCGGGAATGGCATTGCCCTCATAGGCCTTTTTGTTGGTCGGGCCGTAGGTGATGTACTTGGTTAACTCGGCCTGGTAGGGCGGCTTGCTGATCTCGCTGAGAAACTTCATGGCATTCGCCTTGTTGGGCGCACCCTTGGGAATGGCGTAGCAATCGTAATCGGCCAGGCCCTGGTTGAAGGTGTAGGCCACCTTGGCACCGTCCTTGGCCACCGCGTCAAAGCGGCCGTTCCAGCCGGTGATCATGTCCACCTCACCGTCCTTCATCAGCTGCGCATGCTGAGCGCCGGACGCCCACCAGACCGCCACATGGGGTTTGAGCTCTTTGATCTTCTTGATCGCACGCTCAATGCCGCCTGGGGCAGAGAGCACCTCATACACCTTGTTGGCGGGCACGCCGTCGGCCATCAGCGCTGGCTCCAACACGCCCTCGCCACCCTTGCGGAACGAACGCTTGCCGGGGAATTTCTTCACGTCCCAAAAATCAGCCCAGTTCTGCGGGCCCTTGTCGCCATAGGTCTTGGTGTTCCAGGCCAGCACGGTGGAGAACACATCGCCGCACACATAGTATTGCTGGGCGGAGCCGGGCACAAAATTGGACACATCGATCATCTTGTAGTCCAGCGGCTCCAGCATGCCCTCCGCGCCGGAGCGGGCTGCGCCGCCAGAACCGCTGGTGACCACATCCCAGGTCACCGCACCGGCCTTGACCTGCAGGGCCACGGCCGCAATACCGGTGTAAGTCTCTTCTTTGATCGTGATACCCAGGGCCTTGGCTGCTGGCACAAACAAAGACTTGCTTTGGGCATCCTGGTACGAGCCGCCAAAGGACACCACTGTCAGCTGGGCCGCGGCCTGGCCAGCAAAACTGGCCGCCACTGCCGCAGTGGCCAGTGCCGCAAAACGGTTTTTGAAACGCTTGATCATCATTGCAATACTCCTGTTAAAAATATGTCTTCTTGCCATCGTCGGCCCGGGCCCGACTTGTCTCCGAGTACACCACTGTAGAAACCGGGTGGTCTTCGCACTAGGGCCATTCTCGAAACATCAGCATACCAATATGACAGTCGCATGACCCCTCAGAGACGCGCCACCACGCTTTTGGTTTTGCTATAGCTGCGCAGGGCCTCCAGCCCTTTTTCCCGGCCAAAGCCAGAGCGCTTGTTACCGCCAAAGGGCACCGAGATGCCACCCGCAAAGTACTCGTTGATGTAGACCTGGCCGGCGTCGATGTCGCGCGCCAGCCGGTGCGCAGCACTCAGGTCGCGGGTAAAGACGCCAGCCACCAGCCCGAACGGCGTGCCGTTGGCCAGCGCTACAGCCTCTTCCAGGTCGTCAAATACTTGCACGCACAGCACCGGGCCGAAGATCTCTTCTTGCACCGCCTCGTCGTTGGGCGACAGGTCGTCCAAAACAGTGGGCTCATAAAACCAGCCCAGACCAGTCTGTGGGTCTGGCCGGATGTTGCCACCGGTGCGTACCGCCACACCGCGCGCCCGCGCCCGGTCCACATAGCCCGCCACCTTGTGCAAATGCGCCTCAGAATTGAGCGGCCCCATGCCCGGATCGCGCAGGCCGTGGCCCAGGCTCAATCGCAGCGCAGCCGCCCGCGCTGTCACCTGTGCCACCAACTGCTCATGCACAGCGCGCGCCACCAGCAGGCGTGAACCCGCCGAGCAGATTTGCCCTGCATTCTCAAAAATGGCACCCATCACGTTGTCGGCCGCTTGGGACAGATCGGCATCCGCCAGCACCAGCAGAGGCGACTTGCCACCCAACTCCAGCACCAACCGGGTGATGTTGGGCGCGGCAGAGCGCATCACATCAATGCCAGTGTTGACCGAGCCTGTGAACGTGATGTGGTGCACGCCGGGGTGGCGCACCAGCGCCGCGCCCGCGTCACGCCCGGTGCCGGTGACCACATTGCAGACCCCGGCCGGTACGCCGGCCTGGAGGCACAGCTCAGCCAGCATCAGCGCCGTCAGCGGCGTTTGCTCTGCCGGCTTGGCCACCACGGTGCAGCCGGCCGCCAGCGCCGGCGCCAAGCCGCGCGCGGCGGTGGACAGCGGGTAGTTCCAGGGGATGATGTGCGCGGTGACGCCCACCGGCTCATTCAGGGTGTAGGCCAGGTAGTCCGGACCCAGCGGCAGGCTGTCGCCCTGGTGTTTGTCGCAGGCACCGGCGTAGTAATCAAAACAGTTGGCAGCGCCGGCCACGTCGCCCAGGGCCTCCACCAGCCGCTTGCCAGAATCCAAGGTTTCCACCACGGCCAGGCGTGCCGCGTTGGCGCGGATCAGCTCTGCCACCCGATGCAGCACGCGGCCGCGCTGGGCCGGCGCCATGTCACGCCAGGGGCCCTTCAGGGCGCGGTTGGCCGCCAGCACGGCGGCGTCTACATCGGCGGCCTGCCCAGCGGCAAAGTGGGCAAACGCCCCGCCCGTGCCTGGGTCTAGTGTGGCCATGGTGGCACCGTCCACTGAAGCCACGGCTGCGCCGTCAATGAAGTGTCGGTCAGGTAAGCCGGCCAGTGTGCCGGTGGCTTGCGCCTCTTGGACCCAGCGTTGCAAATCAGATGTCACTCAGGCCGCCTCGCTCATCTGGTACTGGGCGCCTTGCAGCCAGTCGGGGTGGATCTCCACGCCCCAGCCCGGGCCGGCCGGCAGCTCGATGTGGCCGTCCTTTATCTTGTAAGGCGACTCCACATACAAACCCTCTTGCCAGGGGTAATAGTCGGGGCCTTCAATCGAAAACTCCAGGTACTTGCCGGGGTTGGGAATGGCACACAGCAGGTGCATGGTGAACAGCGTCACCAGTGACAGGTTGGCGCTGTGCGGCGTGCAAGGCAGCCCGGCGGCATGCGCCATCTGCGCCACCTGCTGGCTGCGCACCATGCCGCCCATGTAGCAGACGTCGGGCTGCACGATGTCCACCGCGTGCATGGCGATCATGTGCTTCCACATCGGCAGATAGCAATCTTGCTCACCACCGGTCACGTCGATCGACAAGGCCTCACGCACGGCGCGGGTTTGCTCCAGCTCCCAGTAGGGGCAGGGCTCCTCAAAATGGCAGATGCCGTTGGCTTCCAGCATCCGGCCGACCTCGATGGCACGCGCCGGCGAGTAGCAGCTGTTGGCATCCACCAGCAACTCAACATCGCCGCCTAGCCCTTGGCGCATGGCCGGTACGATCTCTTCGGTGCGGCCAGGCCACTCGTCTTTGTCGTGGCCGTATTCGGCGCCCACCCGGAACTTGAAGGCATCAAAGCCATACTGGTCACGCAGGCCCTGCAGGCGGCGCACCTCGTCTTTGGGCGTGATGTCGCGCTTCATGGACGAGGCATAAGCACGCAGGCGCCGCGGCGCGCCACCCAGCAACTCGCACACCGGTTTGCCCTCGGCCTTGCCCAGCCGGTCCCACAGCGCGGTCTCGACCCCGCACAGGGCCCGGTACAGGTGCGAGCCCGGAAACTTGTGCTCCCGCTCAGGCACCAGGGCGCTCAGGCCATGGATGTCGGTCGCGTCCTGGCCCAGGGCCCAGGGTGCCACCTGGCGGTGCAGGATTTGAGCCGTCAGGTCGGCGTGGTAGGTGGAGACTTGGCCCCAGCCCTGGCTGCCGTCTTCGGCAGTGACGCGGGTGAAGCTGACAAAGGGGTC
>CALPLW020000254.1 GCA_943324505.2 Comamonas sp. lk | reverse complement strand
CCGGGTCAGGGCCAGATGGGTGTCAAAGTCGATCATGCTCACTCCCCCATCACTTTGCGCCAATAGGCATACATGCCCCGGATCAGGGTCTCGGTCACCATGTGCTCGGTGTCGCCCACCTCGCGCCCACCCATCTCCACCAAGGTACGGTGCTCGGGTTTGCTCTCAAAGGCCTGCTGCGAAAACTCGATCACCTCGCCATCGTCAGCCGACACAAAACCGGCCGGGCCGAACAGATTGGCCTGGCGCAGGCGGCGCGCGTTCATCTCCGGTGTGTCGTCTTCAAAGCCAAAGTGCGTCCAGACAAAGTCAAAGGCGCCATGGCCGTCGGGCTGAATATGGCGCGTCGACACGCTGTTGACCTGCTGCTGAAAGATCACACTGGGGAACAGGGTCATCATCACCGCCGAAGGCCCGCCCCACCAGGCCTCGGGCACGATGTCCAGAAAGCTCGGGTCATGGAGATCCATGGTCGCCTTGAAACTGCTCACCTGGGTCACTTGCGAGGCCGCGCCGCTGGCCTGGCCCGCGCTACCCCGGGTGGAGATCATGGCGGCATGACGGTGGTGCGCGTCCATGCGCAGTTCAGACTTGTTGTCGGCCCGCCACAAGCCAAAGGTCACAAACCAGGTGTGCAGCAGGCCCGGGTGGTAGGGGTCCTTGATGTTCTCCTGCATCAGCTTCCAGTTGCCGGGAATGCGCTGGCGGTTGTAGCCCAGCACCACCAGCTTGCGGCCGTTGAACAGGCGGTCAAAGTAACCCAGGATGGTGGGGCCCATGTAGTCTTCCAGCGACTCCACCCCATGGTCAAAGGCGGCGAACACCACGCCGCCCCGGCTGGCCACCTTCAGGTGCGTCAAGCCATGGTCCTTGGGGTCAAAGTCAGCCGGCATGCCGCCGTTGACCTGACCGCCCTGGCGCACGCCGCGCCGGAACGGCACGCCCAGCAGATCACCCTTGAGCGAGTAAGTCCACTGGTGGTAGGGGCAGACGAATTCCAGGCGGTTGCCGTGCCTTTCACGGCAAAACTGCATGCCACGGTGGGCGCAGACGTTTTCGACCACTTGCACCTGCCCGTCCTGCGTGCGGGTCATGATGACCGAGCGCTCGCCCACCACGGTGCGTTTGAAGTCGCCCGGGTTTGGAATCTCTGCCTCCAGACCGACGTAGCTCCAGTGGCCCTGGTAAAAAAAGCGATCCAGCTCCTTGCGGTGCCGCGCCTCATCGGTATAGACGGCAAAAGGGATGCGACTGGTGTCGTCGCGTTCCCAATGCAGGGGCTGGGCAGGGGTCATGCAGGGCGCTCCGGAACAGACAGGCCCGTATCATGGCATGGTCCGCCCTCCTACAATGCCGGTCCGCTCCCACGCCGCTCCGCCGCCGCTCCCCATGCTCCAATTTGACCTGCTCGCCACCGACCCCGACAGCCATGCCCGGCGCGGCCGCCTGACCCTGAACCATGGCGTGGTTCAAACCCCCATCTTCATGCCGGTGGGCACCTACGGCACGGTCAAGGGCGTGATGCCGCGCAGCCTGGAAGAGATGGGGGCGCAGATCATTCTGGGCAACACCTTTCACCTGTGGATGCGCCCGGGGCTGGATGTGCTGGCGCAATTTGGCGGCCTGCATGCCTTCGAGAAGTGGGACAAGCCGATCCTGACCGACAGCGGCGGTTTTCAGGTGTGGTCGCTGGGCGAGATGCGCAAAATCAGCGAAGAGGGTGTGCGCTTTTCTTCGCCGGTCAACGGCGACAAGCTGTTTCTCACGCCCGAGATCAGCATGCAGATCCAGACCACGCTGAACTCGGACATCGTGATGCAGTTTGACGAGTGCACGCCCTATGTGTCGGTGGAGCCTAAAACCAAGGGGCAGATCACCACCGAGCGCGAGGCCCGACTCTCCATGGAGTTAAGCCTGCGCTGGGCCCAGCGCTGCCAGGCCGAGTTTGCGCGGCTGCAGAACCCGAACGCGCTGTTTGGCATTGTGCAGGGCGGCATGTTCGAGCACCTGCGCGACGAATCATTGGCCGGGCTGGAGGCGCTGGATTTTCCCGGCATCGCCGTCGGCGGCCTGAGCGTGGGTGAGCCCAAGGCCGACATGCTTCGCCTGCTGCAGCACATCGGACCCCGCTTGCCCAAGCACAAACCCCATTACCTCATGGGCGTGGGCACGCCCGAAGACCTGGTGGCCGGGGTGCAAAACGGCATCGACATGTTTGACTGCGTGATGCCCACCCGCAACGCCCGCAATGGCCACCTGTTCACCCGCTTTGGCGACCTGAAAATCCGTAATGCCCGCCACAAAGCCGACGCCGGCCCGCTGGACCCCACCTGCAGCTGCTACACCTGCGCCGGCCACACCCGGCCAGACGGCAGCGTGTCGGGTGGTTTTAGCTGGGCTTACCTGCACCACCTCGACCGCTGCGGCGAAATGTTGGGCCCCATGCTGGCCAGCATCCACAACCTGCACTACTACCTGAACCTGATGCGTGAGGTGCGCGAGGCGCTGGACGCCGCCCGCCTGAGCGCTTTTGTGGCGCAATTCCACGCCGACCGTGCGCGCGGAGTGTGAGCCACCGCGCCGCAGACCGTGGCTAGCTTTGGCGGGTAAACACCGTCAACACGCCGGTGTAGGCGTACAAGTGGTCATGGGCGATTTCGCCAGCCGCAAAAAACCCGACTAAAGGCACATCGCCCAGGGCCCGGCGGATGATCTGCAGCTCGGCGCTGGCACCACCAAAGTGCGGGCCACCGCGCCCGGTGCAGCTGACATAAATGGCCCCCGCAATACCGCGCGCCGGGTGCGGCGCGGCTTCTGCCTCAGAGGCATGCAAGGCGGTGGCGGCCTCCACCGCCATCTCTTGAGGCTCCAGCTCCTCGCGGATCTCTGCGCAAACGCGCATCAGGTCTGCCCGTGCTGCCTGGACATTGCGTTGGCAAAAGGCCAACTGCATGCCCTCCTGCAGCCGGTCTGACACGGCTACGCCCCGGCGCCCGGGGTCCAGCCCAATCAGGTGGCGCACCAGCACGTCTTTGCCAAAATTGCCAGTCCGGCCCACTGCGGCGCTGTCGCCATGCGCACCGCCGGCAAGTGGTGCTGGCACCAGGCCAACCAGCGTGGCCCGTACGGCCTTCAGGGCGGTTTCCGGCTGCGCCAGCGACACCTTCAACTCGCGCAACATCACATCAAGTGCCGGCTCGCCGTCAAGCGTCAGGGCCACATTGTCTTGCGCACTGGTGACCTGATGCGCCCGCGCCAAGGGCAGGCAGCCTTGGGTCACCCGCGAGATCAGGTTCACCCCTTCAGCAAAGGCCACGCCACTCAGACCCCCCTGAAACACACCACTGGCCCCGCCCTGGCCACGAATATTGCCATTGCCGCCCACCGCAAACTGCACGGTCCCCAGGCGGCTCGACGACAGGCCGCCAAACAGATAGCCCGACGCCGTGCGCCCCGCCATTTCATGAATGAGCTCGGCCAGCTCAGGGCCGGCGGGGTCGGCGTGCACCAAGGCGGTGTGAGCCTCAAAGCCCAGGCCCAGCGGCGCGACACCAGAAAACACCCGGTACTGGTCGGGCGGCAATTCGCACAGCATCACGGCCAGCGCCGGCTCATCAAAATACTCCACATTGTTGGAGGCAATGCCCACACCGACGGTGCCCGACCAGTCGGTGATCTCGGGCAGTTCACCACTCAGGTGGGCCAGAATCTCCTGGGCCTGTGGCGCGTAATGGTCGGTGATGTAGAGCAAGGCCAGCGTGGGTGCGTTGGCATAGCCGTGCAGCGCCATCTGCGCACGCAGTTGGGCTAGTACCAGGCCAGCCGCCATGCGCCACTGCGGGTGAGTGGCGTGGCCATAGGGAAAAAGTTTCATGCCTTGATTTAACCCTAGCCTGTCAGCGACTTCTAGGCGCCGGTTTCTTTGAGGCTTTTCGGGCTGTAGCCCTTGTCGCAGCTGCATTGTTTGCTACTTTTTTTGTAGCTTTCGATGCTGGCTTGGCGGTACCTGCCGACGAATTACTGGCGGCATCGGCAACGGTGTGTTTGGCCACATCCTTCATGGCTGTGGCCGCAATTTGCTGAAACTGCTGCGTCAGCGCGCCCCAGAGCTGCATGGGGTCCACCAGACCCGCCGATGCCTTAGCAGCCGGCTTGCCAGACCGACGCTCTTTTTTGGCGGCAATCTCTGCCGCTGTTGCCGCCTCTGCAGCGCTGCGCGCAGCGGCTGCCGCTTTTTCTCGCTCGTGTCTCGCCCCCGAATCGACCGGGTCGGCGGCCTTCGGCTTGAACGAGTTAGCAAGGTCACCCATGTTGACATTCATGCCCTTGAGCGCGGCCAGGGTCATTTTTTGCACCTCCAGCGCCTGTACCGTGGCGCCGAGTGCCTTGGAGTTTTGATCCAGCCAGAAATGCACCGCCTTGAGCTCGCTGATGCGCTTGTCGAGCTCTTCCACATCCAGGGTCGGCGCGATCCAGCTGGCCATGTTGGGCATCTGCGGAATGGCCTGGGAGGCGCCATTCGTTAAATTTTGCAAAAAGTCAAAGCCTGGCACAAATTTGCCAAAACCCTCGCTCGGTGAATCGCTCATGGTGCTCCTATCAGGCTGCCCACATCGGGCTGCCCACAGCTTAACCCAAGACGTAGCGGGCGCCACCCTGGCGCCATCACCCCAAGCGGTAGGCGGCAGAACCCGGCCTAAACTGCTGGCTTCAGCAGATCTCCCGGGTGATTCGCCATGCTCCAGCACTTTGTCCAACTCGCCCAGGCCTACCGCGCCTTGCTGGAAAACGCCATTCAACAGCCACCCGTGATGGCCGGCGACCTGTACCCCGCCGAGGCTGACCCGCCCCAAGCAGATGCACCGGTATGCCTGATCTTTTCACCGCACCCGGACGACGAGGCCCTGGTTGGCGGCCTCCCCCTGCGGCTGAGGGCCGCGGGCTGGCGGGTGGTGAATGTGGCGGTCACGCTGGGCAGCCGGCTGGATCGGCGTGCGGCGCGTTGGCGGGAACTGCAGGCGAGTTGCCGGGTGCTGGGGTTTGAGTTGGTGGCGGCATCCAGCGCGCCCGGCACGGGCCTGGAGGGCATTCGCACGGCGGCGCATGCCGCGCAACACCCCGACTGGCGGGCCGCCGTTCAGCGCGTCATTGAATTGATGGCGCGGTACCAGCCCCGGGTGGTGGTCTGCCCCCATGAGATGGACGGGCACGATGTGCACATGGCCACGTCGCAGTTGGTGCTGCAGGCCTTGGCTGAGCTACCGGCGCTATCGCCGCACCTGCTGCTTAGCGAATACTGGAACACCCAGCTGCAGCCCCAGCTGATGGTGGGTCTGACGGACCAGCAGGTCGGGCAAATGATGCTGGCCACCGCCCTGCACGTGGGCGAGGTCAGCCGCCAGCCCTACCACCTGACGCTACCCGCCTGGCTGATGGACAGCGCGCGGCGCGGTGCCGAGCGGGTCGGCGGGCCGGGCGCAGCCAACAGCGGGATGGGCTACGCCGCGCTGTACGGCTGGCGCCGCCGGGCAGGGTCAGAGTGGGTGGCGATGCCGCCGCGCATGCTGCCGGCCAATGACGACGTG
>CALPLW020000253.1 GCA_943324505.2 Comamonas sp. lk | reverse complement strand
TTCAATGAGGCCGAGCCCGGCCGCAGCCAGGTGCTGGCCGCGCTGCGCGCCTGGCTGGACGCCCGCTTTGCGCGCGGCAACTCGGCGCTATTTTGAAAACAGCAGTCGCAATTGGAGCGTGAACTCACCATGGCCTGAATACACTGTGCGCGGCTGCCGACAATCGGCGGTGCTGTGCGCGTGTCAGCACAGCCGGTACAGGCTACCGATTTTCCTAGGAGCAAGCGCAAATGGCCAAATTTCCTGAACGAGCCAAGGTTGTCATCATTGGTCAAGGGGGCATCGTGGGCGCCTCGGTGGCGCATCACCTGATTGAACGCGGCTGGGACAATATTGTCGGCATTGACAAGTCCGCCATCCCCACCGATGTCGGCTCCACCGCGCACGCGTCTGATTTTTGCTTCAACACGATGCACGACCAGATGACGATCTTCACCACCAAGTACAGCATCGATTTCTACGACAAGCTGGGACGCTACGAGCGCATTGGTGGCCTGGAAGTGGCCCGTGTGGGGGACGACGAACGCATGCAGGAGCTCCAGCGCCGTGTCGCCTCGGGCAAGGCCTTCGGCAACCGGGTGGTGATGATCACCCCGGCCGAAGCCAAGGCCCGGTTCCCGCTGCTCGAAGAAAGCATGATCCAGGGCGCCCTCTGGGATCCAGACGCCGGCCTGGTCAAGCCGCGCTCGCAAATGGTGGCGGGCGAGCTGGTGGACGCCGCGGTGGCCTCGGGCAAGCTGATGTCGTTTGCCAACACGGCGTGTACCGGCTTGCGCATCGAGAACGGCCGCATTCAGGGCGTAGAAACCACCAAGGGCTTCATCGCTGCCGACCACGTGGTGGTGTGCGCTGGCCTGTGGGGGCGCCTGATTGCCGCGATGGCGGGTGAAGACCTGCCGATCATGCCGGTGGACCACCCCCTCACCTTTTTCAAGCCCTACCTGGAATTTGCCGGTACTGGCAAGGACATTGGCTACCCGCTGCTGCGTGACCAAGGTAACTCGGCCTACCTGCGCGATACCGGGGACCCCAAGACGCCCGAAGGCGGCCAGATCGAGTGGGGCTACTACGAGGAGAAAAACCCGCGCATGTGCCACCCGCGCGATTTGCTGGAAAAAGAAGAAGCACGGCTCTCGCCGTCGCAGCGTGACCTGGAGCTCGAGCAGATCATGGCGCCCTTGGAGCGGGCGATCGAACTCACGCCCATCCTGGCCGAGCTGGGTTACGACGAGAAGTACTCGTTCAACGGCTTGTTGCAGGTCACCACCGACGGCAACCCCTCGATCGGTGAGTCGTCCAAGGTGCGCGGGCTCTGGTACGCCGAAGCCGTGTGGGTGAAAGACGCCCCCGGCGTCGGCAAGCTGGTGGCCGACTGGATGACTGACGGCACCACCCACATCGACCATGCCCGCATCGACGTGGCCCGCACCTACCCGTACCAGCAGGACGAGAAGTACATCCACGACCGCTGCTACGAGGGCGCCTTCAAGATCTACAACCCGCCGGTGCACAACCGTGAGCCCTACAGCGCCGGGCGGGGTATCTTCAAGAGCCCCTTCTACGAGCGCGAAAAGGCACTTGGCGCCTACTTCATGGAGCTGTCCGGCTGGGAGCGCGCCCATGGTTATGCCAGCAACGAACACCTGCTCTCGGTCTACGGCGACAAGGTGCCAGTGCGTGCCAACGAGTGGGACAACCGCCACTTCTGGCGCGTCTCGAATGCCGAGCATCTCAAGATGTCGGAAGACGTGGGCATGGTCAATGTCTCCCACTTCGCCGAGATCGATGTGGAAGGCCCTGATGCGGCCGATCTGCTGGAGTACATCTGTGTGGCCAAGGTGGGCGGGGACACGCCGGTGGGCAAGGGTGTCTACACCCACTTCCTGGACGCCAAGGGTGGCGTGCGGGCTGACCTCACCGTGCTGCGCCTGGGGCAGGACCACTACCGCGTGGTCGACGGGGCCGATGCCGGCCACCGCGACCTGACCTGGATCCGCCGCATGGCACAGGACCGGGGTGCCAAGGTCGAGGTGACCGACACCACCACGCACTACGGCTGCTTAGGCGTGTGGGGACCGAACGCGCGCACCACCATCCAGAAAATTGCCGACGAGCCTGAGGCCTGGACGCACGAGAACTTCCCGTTTGCGGCCCTGCGAAACCTGAAGATCGCAGGCGTGCCGGTGCTGGCCTTCCGCATCTCCTATGTGGGTGAGCAAGGCTGGGAACTGCACTTCAAGTACGAGGATGGCCTGGCCCTGTGGGATGCGCTGCACGCTCTGGGGGTGACCCCGGTGGGCGTGGAGACCTACGCCAACAGCCGGCGCATGGAAAAGAGCCTGCGTCTGCAGAACGCCGACCTGCTGACCGAGTACAACCTGTTCGAGTGCGACCTGGCCCGGCCCAAGGTGAAGGCGGCCGATTTCCACGGCAAAGCCGCGCACCTGAAGTTCCGCGAGCGCGACCACCAGCCGGCCACGCTCTGTACCCTGGTCATGACCAGCAACATCGACAGCCATGGTGTGGCGCGTTACCCATTGGGCAACCTGCCGGTGATGGACCCGGCCACCGGCGCGACCCTGATCGATGCGCAAGGCCGGCGCTCGTTTACGACCAGCATCGCCTTCGGCCCGACGCTCGGCAAGAACATTGCCCTGGCCTGGCTGCCGCACGACTACTGCCAGGTGGGGCGCGAGTTGCAGATCCAGTACTTCGGCGACGTCTATCCGGTTCAGGTCGCGGCCGTGGGTTACAAGTCGCTCTATGACCCGGAGAATGTCAAGCCGCGGTCTTGAGGCGGCAATCGCAGCACGGCCATCTTGGCGCCGCTGCCGGCGACACCCGAGGCTCGTTCAGCCTTCAGCCTTCAGCCAGCTGCAGCAGCCGCGCCAGCGCGGCGTCTCGGATGCCCAGCCGGTGCAGGTGTTCATGGGTCTGGCGTGCGTAGTCCAATGTGCTGCCATAGCGGCCGCTAGATTGGGCAAAAATCTGCTGGTAGCGTGCCGCCGGCAACTCGCCGGTGTAGTTGGGGCTGTGGCGCGGCAGGGTAAAGGCCAGCGCCCGTACCGGTCCATCGCTGGTCTGGCAGCGCAGCCACTTGGGGTCGTAAACACCTGTCACCATTTCGCGCGGCCACAGCTGGCGCAGCGCCTGTTCGCCCTGCGCCTGCGGGATGCGAAACGCCATGCCCTGGCAGCTGCCGCCGCTGAGCAGTGCAAACACCAGGCCCGGGCACTCGGGTGTGCCGCGGTTGACCCGGCTCCACATCTTGAGCGCCCGGTGGTAGCCGTGCAGCCGGGCCAGCCGCTGCTCGGCCGCGTCGAACTCCGGCCGCCAGATCAGCGAGGCGTAGCCAAACACCCACAGGTCCTGTTCGCCGCCCCAGTCGCGCAGCGCCTGCGCCAGCATAGGCGCTGGATCGCGCGGGACCGGTGGCAGGGCGCTCATGCGGGGTCAGCCCGGTGCGCAGTCGTTCAGGCTGGCCGAACCAGCAAGGCCGCCTGCTGTTGGTGGCGCACCAGCCAGAGTAGGCCGGCGCCGGTGAAGGCCAGCGGCAGCAAGGAGCCCAAGTTGAGCAGCGCCCAACCCTGGGTGGTCACCAGCAGGCCCGAGCCAAAGGAGCTCATGGCCATGACGGCAAAGACAAAGAAGTTCAGTGCGCCCTGCGCACGGTCTTTTTCTTCGGGGGCATAGGTTTGCATTGACAGCGTGGTGCTGCCGGTGAACAGGAAGTTCCAGCCCACCCCAAGCAGGAGCAGCGCTGCCACGAACTGGTGCAGTTCCACCCCGGTCAGGGCTACGGCGATGCACAGCGCCATCAGCACCACGCCGACGCCCATGATGGGCAGCGTGCCAAACCGCTTGATCAGATGGCCTGTGAAAAACCCGGGGGCAAACATGCCGATCACATGCCACTCCAGCACCAGTGCGGTGTCAGAAAAAGGCAGGCCGCACTGCTGCATGGCCAGCGGGGTGGCGGCCATCAGCAGGTTCATGACGCCATAGCCGAGCGCGCCAGCTCCTGCGGCCACCACAAACACCGGCTGGCGCATGATGACGCGCAGGGGCCGGCCGCCACTGCCGGCGTTCTTGGCGGGCGCCGGCGGGAAGTCGATCAGCGCCATCACCAGCATCGACAGCAGGGCCACGCCGGCCAGGGCCAGGTAGGCGCCGGCAAAGGGCACGCCCAGCAGAGTGCGCGTGTGGTTGGCGAGGTTGGGGCCCACCACCGCACCCAACAGGCCGCCAGCCATCACCAGCGACACGGCTTTTTCACGCCAGGCCGGCAGCGCCAGTTCGGCAGCGGCAAAGCGGTACAGGTTGCCATTGGCGCTGTAGTAGCCGGCCACCACGGTGGCGGCGCAGAGCAGCCAAAAGTTCTTGTCAAACACCGCCCAGGCGCACAGCAGGCTAGACGCCAGCGCCACCAGCAAGCCGAGCTGGAACGAGCGCTTGCGCCCGAAGCGGCTCTGGGTGGCCGCCACCAAATTGGTCGACAAGGCACCCCCCACCACATAGCCCATCACCGGCAGGGTGGCCATCCAGCCCAGCGGGGCAAGGCTCAGGCCCACCAGGCCATTGATGGCGATGAAGACCACGTTGTTGGTCAGGAACAGGCCCTGGCACAGGGCCAGCAGCCACAGCGGCCGGCTCATGAAGCCACCACCGTGTTCAGGCGCAGGGCTGCGGCGCGGCGGTGACCTTCCATGCCCTCGGTGGCGCTTTGCCGGATGGCGGGTGGCGCCACCGTCTCGACGCCGGCCTGGTCCAGCCACTGGTGGGTGGCAATCTTGACAAAGGAGCCGACCCACAGGCCGCCGGTGTAGCGGCCGGCCCGCATGGTTGGCAACGTGTGGTTGGTGCCGCAGCACTTGTCGGAGTACACGACGCTGGCGCGCGTGCCGATGAACAGCGAGCCGTAGTTGCGCAGCTTGAGCGCCATGGCGTGTGGCTCGGCGGTGTGCACCTGCAGATGTTCGGCGGCGATGAAGTCGGCGTAGGCAATCAGCGTGGCTTCGTCGGGCACCAGGGCGATCTCGCCAAAATCACGCCAGGCCGGGCCGGCCACGTCGGCGGTGGGCAGCGTCAGCAGCTGTCGCTCGATCTCGTGCAGCGTGCCTTCGGCCACGCGGCGGCTGGTGGTGATGACGCCGACCCGGGTGTGCACATCGTGCTCGGCCTGGGCCAGCAGGTCGGTGGCCAGCATGTGCGGGTCAGCGCTATCGTCGGCCACCACAAATATCTCGCTCGGGCCGGCCAACTGGTCGATGCCGACCTGGCCGAACACCTGGCGCTTGGCTTCATTGACGTAGGCGTTGCCGGGGCCGACGATCTTGTCCACCGCCGGCACCGAGGCCGTGCCGTAGGCCATGGCGGCAATCGCCTGCGCGCCACCGATGCGGAAAATACGGTCGGCGCCGGCCAGGTGGCAGCCGGCGATCATGGCCGGGTGGGCATTGGGCGGCAGGCAGGCGATCACCTCGTCGCAGCCGGCCACCTTGGCCGGCACCAGCGTCATCACTGGTGCCGACAGGATCGGGTAGCGGCCGCCCGGCACATAGGCGCCGATGCGCTCGATCGGGATCACCCG
>CALPLW020000252.1 GCA_943324505.2 Comamonas sp. lk | reverse complement strand
GTCGGGCGGCCCGCGTCGCGCAACTCACTGCGCTCATTGCATTCGCTGCGTTCAGACAAGCGCGACGAGTCAGTTGACGATTCGCGCTGCGCGCGAGGCCGCCCGCCCTGTGCTTCTCGGCGCACCAGAGGCGCGCCAAGGCCTGCGCCTAGGCCCCTTACAGCCTTTAGCTGCTGGTAATACATCTGTCAGTTGTTAGCAAACACGCAGCCGCGCGGCCGGGGCTGGCTGTCGGGAGCGCATTCCGGGGTGGCGAGAAGCGCAGCACGGCGCCCGACGCGCGCAGCGCGTTTCGTTGTCATGCTGGCCGCGCTTGTCCGAACGGCGTGAGCGCAGCGAACACAGTGAGTTGCGCGGGCCGGGCGCAGGGCGAGCATCGCAGCGGAGTCGGCGCTTTGCGCCGACCAGCCCGGGCGCGCACCCGGCAGCCAGCCCCGGCCGCGCGGCGGATCAGCAGCAAGGTGCGTCCCCTTGGCGGAGCACCAATGCATTTGCGGTAGAGTTTCAACCTGCACAGTTCAAACAACCCACAATAAAGACCATGATCCCAATCAACCCCGCCGCCCGCGCCAACGTCCACCTGATCGACCACCCTCTGGTGCAGCATAAGCTCACGCTGATGCGCAAAAAAGAGGCCAGCACCAACAGCTTTCGCCGGCTGCTGGGAGAGCTGTCCAGCCTGATGGCCTATGAGGTCTGCCGGGGTATGGCGGTGCAGGATGTTGAGATTGAGACTCCGCTGGAGGTCATGAACGGCAAGCAGATTGACGGCAAGAAGCTGGTGTTTGTGTCCATCCTGCGCGCTGGCAACGGCATTCTGGACGGTGTCTTGTCGGTTGTGCCCGGTGCCCGCGTGGGCCATATCGGCCTGTACCGAGACCCGGCCACGCTGCAGGCGGTGGAGTACTACTTCAAGATGCCCAAGAACATGGAGGAGCGCGACATCGTGATTGTTGACCCGATGCTGGCCACCGGTAATTCGGCGGTAGCGGCAGTGACCCGGCTCAAGGCCTGCCACCCTAAATCCATCAAGTTTTTGTGCCTGCTCACCTGTCCGGAGGGCATCAACGCCCTGCACCAGGCGCACCCCGATGTGGCGGTGTTCACTGCAGCCATTGACCGCGAACTTAATGACCACGGCTATATCTTGCCCGGTCTGGGCGACGCTGGCGACCGGATTTTTGGTACGCAATAAGGCCCCCGGGCCGCCCGGGTGGGCGACTCGGATGGGTGGCTCAACGCCGGCGAGCTGAGCGCACGCCGGGCAGCTCGGCCACGGTACCCAGCACCCGGGCAAGCCGGCCCGAATCAGACACCTCGACGGTAAAGGTCATCCAGGCTGTGCCCTTAACGGTTTGGGTCTGCACGGCAATCACATTGGTCTTGTCTTTGGCAAATACCTCAGAGATATCACGCAGCAGGCCCTGCCGGTCGGCGGCCTCTACCGACACATCTACCGGGTAGACCGCTTCCTTCAGGCTGCCCACCGGCTCGCCCCAGGCCACCTCGATGACGCGTTCCCCGTTGCGCGCGACCATTTCACGCAGGTTGGAACAGTCTGCCCGGTGCACGCTCACACCCTTGCCACGCGTCACAAAGCCGCAAATGGCATCGGGCGGAGCCGGTTTGCAGCATTTGGCCAGCTGCGTCATCAACGAATCAACGCCCACCACCAGCAGGCCTCCCTTAGCCGGCTGCGCTGTGCTGCGCGGTTTGCGAAGCAGCGGCAGGTCGGCGTCAGCCGTGGCAGGTTCAGGCGGGCGCAGCAGCAGCTCGATGTTGCGCAAGGAAAATTCGTCTTTGCCCACCACCTCAAACAGATCGTCGGCCGCGTTAAAGCCCAGTTGCACCGCCAGGTCATCCAGCTTGAGGGCAGTGCGCCCCTCGCGTTGCAGCAATTTCTCCACCGCCTCCCGGCCCTTGGCCACGGTTTCGTCCAGCGCCAGGGCGTTGAACCATGCCCGCACCTTGGCTCGAGCGCGGTGACTAACCAGGTAGCCCAGTTCAGCGTTGAGCCAGTCGCGTGACGGGCCGCCCTCCTTGGCCACCGTCACCTCCACCGTCTGGCCGTTTTTGAGCGGGGTGTTCAGCGGTACCATGACGCCGTCGAGCCGGGCGCCGCGGCAGCGGTGGCCCAGGTTGGTGTGGACGCTGTAAGCAAAATCGACCGCAGTGGCACCTTGCGGCAGTTCCACAATGGCAGCATCGGGCGTCAGCACGTAGATGCGGTCATCAAACACACCAGGGCCCTGAGTGCCAGAGAGCTCGCGTTCCCAGGCCAGCAGTTGACGCAGCACCGCAATTTTGGCGTCATAGATTCCCGTGGCTGACACGCCGGCATAGCCCTTGGCACCAGCCTCCTTGTAAGCCCAGTGCGCGGCCACGCCGTGCTCGGCGTGCTCGTGCATGGCCTGGGTGCGGATCTGAATCTCGATCGGCTGGCCGCCCGCGTCGCGCACAATGGTGTGCAACGATCGGTATCCGTTCACCTTGGGGCGGGCAATGTAGTCATCGAACTCTTCGGTGATAGGCGCAAACTGGCTGTGCACCCAGCTCAAGGCGGCGTAGCAGTCCGGGACGCTGGCAACCACCACCCGCAGGGCGCGAATGTCGTGGATCTGCTCAAAACCGAGCGACTTGCCACGCATCTTGCGCACGATGCTGTAAATGTGTTTGGGCCGCCCCTGCACTGTGGCCAGCACGCCTTGCGCCTGCAGACCAGCCTGCACCTCCTCGCGCAGGCGCTGCACCTGGGCTTCGCGCTGGGTGCGCTTTTCATCCAGCAACCCTGCCACCGAGCGGTAGGTGTCGGGCTCCAGAAAACGGAAGGCCAGGTCTTCCATTTCCCACTTGATCTCCCAGATGCCCAAGCGGTTGGCCAGCGGCGCAAACACCTGCAGCGACTCGGCCGCCAGCCCCGGCGGCAGAGGCAGCTTGGTCTGGGCGAAGTGGCGCAGCGTCTGCAATCGCGAAGCCAGTCGCAGCATCACCACCCTAAGGTCACGCGAAAACGCCAGCAGCATCTTGCGCACGTTCTCGGTCTGGGCGGCGGCAGTCTGAGCCATCGGGATCGCAGCGCTGCGCGCGCCGGCAGCCTGAACCTGGCGTGCCTGCCGCTGCAAGCGCACCAGTTGGGTGGTCTCTATGGCCAAAGTGGCAAAGTTATCGCCAAAGCCCTTGGCGATGACCTCCTGCGGCTTGTTCAGGTGTTCGCAGGCGTAGACCAGGTAGCTGGCGGCCTGCATGGCTTCGGAGCCGCCGATCAGCCGCAGGATGAGGGCCACAGCGTCGGCATGCGCCAGCGTGTTCTCGCCAGTGTCCAGGGTTTCACCGGCCAGCAGCGGCTCGGCAAAGGCGCGCGCGCGCGTCAGCGCATCGCCCTGATCGGGCAGGCTGTGGGCAGTGGCTTGGAGCAGTGGCGAGGACGAGGCCGAGCCCGAGGGTTCGACAGGCAGGCTTTTCATGAGCCGATTGTCACCGCCATACCAGCATCAGACCAGCCTTAGCCCAGCAGGAAGTCAGACACCGCCTGCACCTGGTCGTCGGCGATCAGGGTTGGGGCATGGCCGACGCCGGCAAACTGCACTAGCCGCGCGCGCGGCCCGCGCTGCGTCATTGTCTGGGCCGTGAGTGGTGACAGCAGGTCAGAGTCGGCGCCCCGCAGCAACAGGGTAGGCAGCGCCAGGCTGTCATACAGCTGCCACATCACCGCCTGGCCCTGGGCAGCAGCCTCTGGCGTCACCTGCCGAAATGGCAGGGCCAGGGCTGGGTCGTAGTGCAGGCGCAAGCGATCGCCGCCGCCAGCCACGGGCTTCACCATAGGCCGAGACAGCGCCAGCCATTGCGCCGGCGTGTGCGGCCCAAAGCTGCTGGCAATCGCCCACAACGCGTCGGCCGCTTGCTGGAGCGAATCAAATTCACCACCACGACCCAGGTACTGGCCGATGCGCTGCAGCGCTTGCCATTCGATCGTGGGGCCAACATCATTGAGCACCAGGCGGCGCACACCAGCTGTTCCTAAATGGGCACAAACCGCCATGCCAATCAGTCCGCCCATGCTGGTGCCGACCCAATCCAGCTTGGTCGCGCGCAGGTGGCCGATCAGGGTCAGCATATCGGCGGCATAGGTCGGCACCTGGTAGGCCATGGGGTCGGCCAGCCAGTCGCTATTACCCCGTCCCACCACGTCCGGGCAGACCACCCGCAGGCGCTGGCCGGCACGCTCAGCCCGTTCACACAGGGCCCGGGCCAGCACATCAAAGTCGCGTCCCTGGCGCGTCAAACCATGCACGCACAGCACCACGTGGTCGGCCTCAGGGTGGCCCCAGGACCAGTAGGCCACGCGGTGGCCATTGGCCGCATCCGGGCAATGAATGAAGTGGAGGGTCGGTTCAGTCATGGTGAAATCAGGGTTGAATCAACGGCTATCCTAAGGCCAACTCACAAGGAATCAACATGCTAAAAGGTAAAACAGCACTGGTTACAGGCTCCACCAGCGGTATTGGCCTGGGCATCGCCCGGGCGCTGGCGGCCCAAGGCGCCAACATCGTGCTCAATGGTTTTGGCGACGTCGAGGGGCCGCGGGCTGCCATCGCCGCATTGGGGGTGCAGGTGGCCTACCACGGTGCCGACATGAGCCGCCCAGCCGAGATTGAGGCCATGATGGCCTACGCCGCCATCACCTTCGGCCGCGTCGACATCCTGGTCAACAATGCCGGCATCCAGCATGTGGCCCGCATCGAGAATTTTCCAACCGAGCGCTGGGACGCGGTGATCGCCATCAACCTCAGCAGCGCCTTTCATGCCACCCGGCTGGCACTGCCGGCCATGCGTGAGGCCAATTGGGGCCGCATCATCAACCTGGCCTCGGTGCACGGGCTGGTGGCCTCGGCTGAAAAGTCAGCTTATGTGGCGGCCAAACACGGGCTGGTCGGGCTGACCAAGGTCACCGCGCTGGAAAACGCCACCACCGGCGTCACCTGCAACGCCATCTGCCCGGGGTGGGTGTTGACGCCACTGGTGCAAAAGCAGGTGGATGCGCGCGCGGCCTCGCAGGGTGTGAGCAACGACGAGGCGATTCGGCAACTGCTGGGTGAGAAAGAGCCATCGATGCAATTCACGACGCCTGATGAACTGGGCGCACTGGCGGTGTTTCTGTGCTCAAGTGCCGGCAACAATGTGCGGGGCGTGGCCTGGAACATGGACGGCGGGTGGGCCGCGCAGTAGCCGAGGCCCAGTCGACTATTTCAAGTGGACGGTACCCGACACCGTCACACTGACCGCCGTCTTGCCAGCTTCGACCGGAATCGGCGCATCTGCCATGGCGACGCCGGGCGCCATGGCCATGAGCCGCGTGCGCGGCAACACGCCCTGCTCCTGGTTGCCGACCTGAACCTCTCCCAGGGTGTACCCGGCAAAGCCAAAGCTGCGGGCAATCTCAAGGGCGCGGGCCCGAAAGCGCTCAATCGCCTGGGCTTGCACCTCGTTCTCCACCCGGCTACGCTGTTCGCGACTCAGTGAAAAGTTGACACCGGCCACAGTTAGCGTCGTCAGCCTGCCCGCCGTGGCGGCAATGCGGCCAATGTCGCGCCCCTCCAATACGAGCTCTGCCGTACCC
>CALPLW020000251.1 GCA_943324505.2 Comamonas sp. lk | reverse complement strand
AGGCGCTCGACCTGTTGGCCGAAGAACTGCGCCTGGCCCAGAACGCCCTGGGCGAGATCACCGGCCAGTTCAGTGCCGACGACCTGCTGGGCGTGATTTTTTCGAAGTTTTGTATTGGCAAATAGGTGGATGCGGCGCAGGCCCCAATCTTGGCCAGTTGGCTCCCTGCTTCGCGTTTAGATCCTTAAAAACCTGTAATTTGAAAATCTAATCTTCAGATTACAGGTTTTAAGGCTATCATGCCCCCATGATTGAGCGCAATATCGCGCCAGTGCTCAAGCACCTGGCCAGTCAGTATCCGGTCATCACGCTGACTGGCCCTCGCCAAAGCGGCAAGACCACGCTGGCCAAAAGTATCTTTGCCAGCAAACCCTACGTCACCCTGGAAGATCCAGACACGCGCCGCTATGCACAAGACGATCCGCGTGGCTTTCTTGGGCAATATGTGCAAGGCGCTGTGCTCGATGAAATTCAGCGTGTGCCAGAGCTTGCGTCTTATTTGCAAGGCCTGGTCGATGCCGACCCACAGCCCGGCAGGTTCATCTTGACGGGCAGTCACCAGTTTGAGTTGATGACTCAGGTGTCGCAGTCGCTGGCGGGGCGGACCGCCGTACTGCGACTGCTGCCGTTTACGCTTGCCGAAGTGCAGCGGCTCAGGGGTATTGAATCATCTCCCGATCTCGCCCAAACCCTGTTGACGGGCTTCTACCCGCGCATACATGACCAGGGCCTCAACCCTTCACAAGCGTTGGCCGACTACTTCGCCACTTATGTGCAACGCGATCTGCGTCAGCTCGCTGCAGTGCAGGACCTGCAGCGCTTTGAGCGATTTGTACGGCTTTGTGCCGGGCGAACCGGGCAGTTGCTCAATTTGACCAGTCTGGGCAACGACGCCGGCGTGTCGCATGTCACCGCCCGTGCCTGGATTGACCTGCTGCAAAGCAGCTACATCGTCCATTTGCTGCCGACATGGTTTGGAAACGCCGGCAAGCGCTTGGTCAAATCGCCAAAACTGTATTTTTATGACGTGGGCCTGGCCTGCTGGCTACTGGGTTTGCGTATCGCGGACCAGGTGTCGCGTGACCCGCTGTGGGGCAGCCTGTTTGAAAATTTTGTCATCATGGAGGCGATGAAAGACCGACTTAACGCGGGTGAGACGGCTGAAATGTACTTTTACCGGGATTCTGAAGGCAACGAGGTCGATTTGTTGCTGCCAGCAGGCGGCAAGTTGCACGCGATCGAAATCAAGGCTGGTGCCACAGTCAACCGGGATTACTTCAAAGGCCTGAAAACTTTTGCTGCCCATCAACCGTCGGTGTTTGCGAGTGGTCGTGTTGTCTTTGGGGGCCAAGAGGGGCAACACCGCAGTGACTGGCCAGTACATTCCTGGCTGCAGTTGCAAAGAAAGGTGCTGGTCTGACTGAACCATGTTCACCGCCACCGTCGTGCTGGCCATCACGCCCGGCCCCGGCATCGCCTACGTGGTGGCGCGCACGGTGGCACGCACCTTGGCGGATAGCCGCTCTGAAGGGTTGGCCTCCTGCATCGGCAAGTAGACTGTTGCCACCATGAGCCAAACCACCACCGGAAGTTGCATGTGTGGCGCTGTGCGTTACACCATCGTGGGCCCGCTACGACCTATTGTTGCCTGCCATTGCGTGCAATGCCGCAAGAGCAGTGGGCACTTTGTGGCAGCGACCGCTTGCCCAACCGTCGCATTGACCATAGCCGGGCCGACCCTGCAGTGGTTCAAATCGTCTGAAACGGCGGAACGCGGGTTTTGTGGGCGCTGTGGCAGCAACCTCTTTTGGCGACGCTTTGGCTCGGACAACACCTCGGTTTGGGCAGGGTCCATTGATGGCCCCACTGGGCTGAAGATTGAGCGCCATATCTTCAGCCACGCCAAGGGCGACTATTACGAACTGCCGTCGGTACCAGCAGAGACAGTGCTCGGCAATTGATGAGTCCTGGCTAGCCTTACTCGATGTTCACCGCCACCTTCACCTTTGCCGCCGGCGTGTTCGACGCCGAGTTCCAAGCCATGGACCAGGCCATTGCCGAAGTGGCCCGCGCCACGCCGGGCTATCTGGGTGAGGAAAGCTGGGAAAACCCGGCCAACGGGCTGGTCGCCACCGTGTACTAATGGGAGACACTGGAGGCCCTTCAGGCGCTGATGCAACACCCGACCCACCTCGCCGCCAAGGCGCGCCAGCAACAGTGGCTGAACGGCTACCAGGTGGTGATCGCCGAGGTACTGGCCAACTATGGCGACGGCGGTATTGCCCATCCGCTGGCGGGCCGCCAGCTGCCGGCCGGCCGCCTTGGCCCAGCCCACCCCTGATCGGAACCATCCCCATGTCCTGGTTCGCCTTTCTGCTCGCGGCCCTTGTGCTGGCCATCACGCCCGGCCCCGGCATCACCTACGTGGTGGCGCGCACGGTGGCGGGTGGTCGCGCCGAAGGGCTGGCTTCGTGCATTGGCACCGGTATTGGCGGGCTGCTGCGGCGCCTGCCCTGACGCTGGCGCCGCAGCTGGTGCCGCTGAACACCCTGGCGGATGTGGCGGCGGTGTTGGCCGCGCGGCTTAGGTCTTACACCGGCAAGGCCGCCAGCCACGGCGCGGCGTCGCGCACTTGCAGGCCGCCGATGTCGGCCTCCACCGGGCAGTCGCGCAGCAACTGGATCGCCTGTGCCTGCGGCCACTGCGCGGCAAAGCGGCCCAACGCCCGGTGCGGCTTGGCATCGGCCAGCTTGCATTCCACCAGGTGGGTGAGGGTGTCGCCCTCACTCAGGCAGAAGTCGACTTCGGCCTCATCCTTGGTGCGGATGTAATGCAGGTCAGCCGCTGCGCCGCGCGTGTCCTGCTGCCAGTGCACGTTCTTGAGCAGGTGGCAGGCCACCAGGTTTTCGAAGCGCAGGCCCTCGTCACCCAGCACCAGCCCGGTGTCGTAAAAATAGACCTTGGGCGCCTGCAGCGTGGCGCGGGCAATGTTGCGGTGCCAGGGCCGCACCACGAACACGATGAACAGCGCCTCAAGAATGTCCAGGTACCGGCCCAGCGTGACTGGCGACAGTTGCAAATCCCGGGCGATTGATGCCAGCGACAGCGGCGACCCGACCCGGGAGCGCAGCATCTCGGCAAACAGCCGCATCGCGTTGACCTCGTGCAGTCTGGAAAACTCCAGCACATCCTCTCGCACCAAACCGGTAAAGTAGTCCGCGCGCCAGCGTTGGGCATCAGCCTCTGTACTGGCCAGGACTGGCTCAGGAAACCCGCCGCGCGACAGCAGGTGCGTGAGCGCCTGTTGGGGCGCCACCTGGCTTGCCTCGGACCACTCCCTGACCGACACAGGATGCAGGCGCAGCCGAAAATAGCGGCCCGCCAAGGATGCGCCGGTTTGTCGAAACGTGTCCATGCGTGCGCCGCCGGTCACCAGCACCGCCTGCTCCGGTGCGCGGCCGTCCACCACCCCCTTGAGCCAGTTTTTCCAATCCGGCATTTTGTGGATTTCATCCAGCACCAGCAGGGGCGCACTGTGGCGCCAGCTCTGGGCCTGAATCACCGCCCGGTGGGCCGCCACATCGAAGTTCAGGTACTGGCCACCCGGAAATTCGGCGAGCAGTTGCTGGCTCAAGGTGGTTTTGCCCACCTGCCGCGGGCCGGTGAGCAGCACCATTTTTTGCTGTAAGTCGCGGCGGATCTGCGGATCAATAGAGCGCTTCATGCGACTAATTTATACCATACTAAAAAAAAGTCGCGTCTTTTGTTCAGTTGACTGACGTTTTTCCGGAAAAATGGGCGATGCGCTCACCGCATCGGCAGGCGCTGCCGCTCAGCCCGGGGTAGCGATGGCCGCCTCAAACAGCGCAAACAGCTCGCGCTGCCAGGGTCCCTCGTGGCTCAGCGCGGTCTGCACCAGCACGGTCTGGCTGGCGCGGTCAATGAGCACGCGTTGGCCGTGGTGGCCGTTCATCATCAGCCAGGCGCCGCCCGGGCGTGGGTGCCAGAAGAAGTTTTTGTAGCCCATCTCGGCCCGCATGGTGCCATGGCGCACCTGGGCGTCCTGAGGGCCGTGGCTGGCGCAGTCGGCCAGCCAGGCTTTGCTGACGATCTGGCGGCCCTGAATCTTGCCCTGCTGCGCCACCAGCTGGCCCAGACGAGCCCAGTCGCGCAGGCGGGCGGCGAAGCCCACGCAGTTGTACTCGCGGCCCAGCACATCGGTCAGCCAGCTGGCATCAGATTCGGCACCCATCGGTTGCCACAGCTGCGCTTGGGCAAACTGCGCCAGACTGCCGCCACTCACGGTGCGCAGCACCATGCCCAGCGTCAGCGGGCACAGCTCGTTGTAGTTGAAGCGCACACCCGGCGCTTCCAGCGTGTCGCGCCAGGTGCGCACCACCCGGTTCACGTCGGTGCCCACGGTGCGGGCCTGCGGCCAGCCCAGCAGTGCCGGCACGTCGATGCGGACCGGGTCGCGCTCGTGCACCACGTCGGCACCGCTGGACATGTTGAGCAGGTGGCGCAGCGGGATCTGGCCGTGCAGCGTGCCCTGCAGCTCGGGCACGTAATCTTGCGGCAGGTCGTCCAGGCTGCGGATCAGGCCCTGGTCCAGCGCGATGCCCACCAGCAGCGAGGTCACGCTCTTGGCCATGGACCAGCTGGTCAGACGCTGTGTGGCGTCGCGCCCGAAGCGGTAGTGTTCGGCCCAGATCCGGCCCTGGCGTGCGATCAACAGGCCGGTGACCGGCCACTGGTCCAGGTAATCTTGCACGCCGCGGCGCACCAGCCCCCAGCGGTAGTTGACGGCGACGGGCGTCACCTGCAAAGGGCTGGCCTGCGCCGGTGCGGCGATCAGGTGGTGCCGGAACATGGTCTCAAAGCCGCCCGAGTAGTTGCCCGCCCGGTAGGCCGGGTAAGCTTCCCAGCGCGGTACTTGGCCCGCTGGGCCCCAGCCCATGGGGTAGCCCTGCGGCCCGCCCCAGTCCCCAGCGGGCTGGGCCAGCACGGGCTTGTGCCAAGCGCCGCCGGCTGCCGCCAACAGGGCGGCCCCGGGTGCGGCCAACAGCAGGTCACGACGACGACTCATGGCGGCCTCACTATGCTACAAATAAAATAGCTATAACCCTAATATTGACGTGGCTTGGAGCCTGATTCAATGCCCCGCAAAATCCACCAGTGTGAACAGCGGCAGGCCGCTGGCGCGCAGCTTGTCGGAGCCGCCCAGCTCGGGCAGGTCGACGATGGCGGCACCCTCCATCACGGTGGCGCCGAGTTTTTCCAGCAGTTTTTTGCCGGCCATCATGGTGCCGCCGGTGGCGATCAGGTCATCGATCAGCAGCACGCGGTGGCCGGGTTTGACGGCGTCGGTGTGCAGTTCCACCGTGGCGCTGCCGTATTCCAGCTCGTAGGTTTCTTCCACCGTGGTGAAGGGCAGTTTGCCTTTCTTGCGGATCGGCACAAAGCCGACGTTGAGCTCGTAGGCCACCACCGCGCCCAGAATGAAGCCGCGCGCGTCCAGCCCGGCCACCACGTCGGGCCGCATCGCCGGGTCCATGTAGCGGTGCACAAAGGCGTCGATCAGCACCCGGAACACCTTGGCCTCCTGCAGCAATGGGGT
>CALPLW020000250.1 GCA_943324505.2 Comamonas sp. lk | reverse complement strand
GGTGAAGCCATCACCTTTGCCGCACTGACGGCCATTCACTATGTGCACCGCCTGATGGCGTTGTTGGTGCTGGGCCTGTTGGTCGTTTTGGCTTGGCGCTTGCATCATTTGCCCGATTTACGCCAGTCAGCGCGCTGGCTGGCCGGGCTGGCCGGGCTGCAACTTTTGACCGGTTTGAGCAATGTTGTACTCGGGTGGCCGCTGTTGGCCGCTGTAATGCACACCGGTGGCGCAGCTGCCCTGGTGTTGGCCTTGACTTGGCTGGTCACGGCCAGCCGGGCTCACGCCGAAGTGCGTCTGGCTCACCCCCCTGTCGCGAATGGAATCAGCGCATGAATGCCTCTTTGTCCTCTGCCCCGCTGTCCCCGTTTCGGCAGTTTTACGCCCTGACCAAGCCGCGGGTGGTGCAATTGATTGTGTTTTGTGCCTTGATCGGCATGGTGCTGGCGGTGCCAGGCGTACCCAGCTGGGTTGAGGTGCGTTTAGGCTTGCTGGCCTGTGTCGGCATCTGGCTGGTGGCTGGTGCGGCAGCTGCCTTCAACTGCATCGTTGAACAGGGCATTGACGCCAAAATGAAGCGCACCGCTTGGAGGCCCACTGCCAAGGGCCAACTCGGCAACGCCCAGACGCTGCTCTTTTCAGCGGTGTTGTGCAGCCTGGGCTCTGTGCTCCTGTATGTGTGGGTCAACCCGTTGACCATGTGGCTGACCTTTGCCACTTTTGTCGGCTACGCGGTCATCTATACCGTGATCCTCAAGCCGCTGACGCCACAGAACATCGTGATTGGTGGCGCTTCGGGTGCCATGCCGCCAGTGCTGGGCTGGGCGGCCATGACCGGCGATGTCGGCCCTGAATCCTTGATTTTGTGCCTGATCATTTTCTTGTGGACACCGCCGCATTTCTGGGCCCTGGCGCTCTACCGGGTGGAGGACTACCGCAAATCTGGTTTGCCAATGCTGCCAGTGACGCATGGCAATGAGTTCACTCGGCTTCAGATTCTGCTCTACACCCTGGTGCTGTTTGCTGCTTGCCTGCTGCCCTATGTTTACGGCATGAGCTCCTGGCTCTATTTGTTGGTGGCAGTTGGCCTGAGCCTGGGGTTTTGCTGGTATGGCTTTCGGCTGTGGCGAGAGTACTCTGACGCCCTGGCGCGCCAGACTTTTCGCTTTTCACTGATTCACCTCAGTGCCCTGTTTGTTGCCCTGCTGGTGGACCACTACCTGATCTAAGCCGCTCATGCAACGACGATTTGCTATAAAAATCATGGCTACAACCTCAATGGCGACGGGGGCTGGAGCCCTTTTTTCTGCCTGCTCTGACAAAAAAGCCGATTTTGCTGCCATTGATGTCACCGGCGCCGACTACGCCCGTGGCTTCTCGTTGACCGACCACAATGGCCAGTTGCGCACGGTGCGTGACTTTGCCGGCAAGGTGATCGTTGTGTTTTTTGGGTACACCCAATGTCCCGATGCCTGCCCGACCACCATGGTCGAACTGGCCGAAGTCAAGAAGTTACTCGGCAAAGACGGCGACCGACTTCAGGCGATTTTCATCACAGTCGACCCAGAGCGCGACACACCTGAAGTGCTCAAGGCCTACATGGGCAATTTCGACCCGGCTTTTCTGGCGCTGATCCCTAGCGCCGCGGCCTTGGCACCACTGGCGAAAGACTTCAAGGTGTACTACAAGAAGGTCGAGGGCAAGACCCCCACCAGCTACAGCATGGACCACACGGCTGGCTGCTACGTTTACGACCCTCGCGGCAAACTGCGGCTCTACACCCGCTATGGCAGCGGCGCGCCCGCGCTGGCTGCAGATATCGCCCTGCTGATCAAAGGCGCGTGAGCGGCCCGGCGCCTATTCGGCCTTGATACCCTGACTGGTGATGATCTGCCCGAGCTGGGCCGTATCGACCTTGACCCGGCTGGCCAGCTCTTCAGCTGTGCTGCCCACCACCTGCCAGCCCTGAGAAAACAGTTTTTGCCGCATCTCTGGTGTGCGGGCGATCTCTGCGATCAGCGCCGACAGGCGGGCGACGACCGGTTTGGGCAAGCTATTGGGTGCAGCCACGGCGTTCCAGATTTCCAGGTTGAAGTCTTTCACACCAGCCTCTGACAGGCTCGGCAGCTCTGGCACCAACGTGCTGCGCGTGCTGGCGGTGATACCGATGGCGCGCAGTTTGCCCGCCTTGACCTGAGCGCTGGCGAGTGCTGGAGGCAACAGGCTCAGCTGCAGATCACCGCCGATCATGGCGGTGGTGACCTGGGGGTAGCCGGGGTAGGGCACATGCACGGCAGCCGTGCCGGTCTTTCCCTTGAACAGTTCCATACCCAAATGGCCCACAGTGCCAACGCCTGGTGTCCCATAGTTCCAGCGGTTGCCACCAGTGCGGGCGGCCGCCAAAAATTCGTCTGCATTGGCGCCCGGCGCATTGGCCGGGGCACACAGCACCAATGGTGACACGCCAATCAGGCTGATCGGTGTCAGGTCGGTCAACGGGTCATAAGGTAGCTTGGGGTTGAGCAGCCGGGCAATCGTCATGTTGCCGTTGATCATCAGGCCGATGGTGTGGTTATCGGTCGCTTTGGCCACAAAGTCCGCCGCGATATTGCCGGCCGCGCCCACCTTGTTGTCGACCAAGACCGCTTGCCCAAGCGCCTTGGCCAAGGGCTCGGCAAAGGCGCGCGCGGTCAAATCAGGCGATGAGCCTGCCGGGAACCCGACCACCAGCCGCACTGGCTGGCTTGGCCAGCCCGGCGTGCTTTGAGTGCTAATTTGGGCTGAAGCCCCCGTCACTAAAGCATAGTTCGCTACCAAAAAAGTAGCAATTTGAGCCAATCTGCGAAACATTGAAAACCCCCGAAAAAGAAAAAGCCCCTGCGGGATAAACCGTCAGGGGCATTGTGGCGCAAATCGGAGCCGGGTTGGACCCCGATCAACCAGCGTCTGCTCAGGCGTAGGCGGCCAGCGTCGTCTTCATCTTCTTCATGGCAGCCACCTCGATCTGGCGGATCCGCTCGGCACTGACGCCATACTCAGCGGCCAGCTCGTGCAAGGTCATACCGCCTGAACTGTCGTCGTTCACCTTGAGCCAGCGCTCCTCCACAATGCGCCGGCTGCGGGCATCCAGCGCTTCAAGCGCCATGGCAATGCCATCGCTGGCCAGGGTGTCGCGCTCGCGGGCCTCAAGCATGGCAGTGGGCTCATGGCTGGCGTCGGTCAGGTAGGTGATCGGCCCAAAAGCCTCGTCGCCGTCATCTGAGGGGCTCGGATCCAGCAGCACATCGCCGCCCGACAACCGGGTCTCCATCTCAATGACTTCTTCGCGTTTCACGCGCAGTTCGCCAGCCATGGCGTCGATCTGTGCCTCATTGAGTGTGTCGCGGTGCGTGCCACTGTCGGATGCGGCGTCGTCGGCCTTGAAACGCTGTTTCATTGAGCGCAGGTTGAAAAACAGCTTGCGCTGCGCCTTGGTGGTGGCTAATTTGACCATGCGCCAGTTTTTCAGGATGTACTCATGAATCTCGGCCTTGATCCAGTGCAGCGCATAGCTGACCAGGCGCACGCCTTGGTCTGGATCAAAGCGCTTAACCGCCTTCATCAAGCCCACATTGCCTTCCTGGATCAGGTCACCGTGGGGCAGACCGTAGCCCAGGTACTGGCGTGACACTGACACCACCAACCTCAGGTGTGAGAGCACCAGCTTACCCGCGGCCTCCAGGTTGTTGTCCTGCTTGAACTGCCGAGCGAACTGCTGCTCTTCTTCCAGCGTCAGCATGGGCAGCCGATTGGCGGCTGAAATATACGCGTCCAGATTTCCCAGGGGGGGCACCAGTGACCATGGATTGGCCACTGCCAACGCGTTACCCGAGTTTGCGATGTGAGTCGTCATACCAGCACTCCTTGTAGTCATAACGCATATGTTAGCACTCCTCTAGGGAGAGTGCTAACAGAGATCCTCAATGAAGACCATAGTTGTTTACCTTAGGTCAGTAAGTGTCCCGTTTTGATAAGGATTGAGCACCCCTCGACACTGAACGGCTGATGCTGGCTGAGGTGGGGACTGCGAATCCAGCTGCCTTGAGGGTAGTTTCCATGCTCGTCCGAAAACACGCCTTCGACCACAAAGATCTCCTCTCCACCAAAATGGCGGTGAGGATTGAAATAGGTTCCGGGTGCCCAGCGCACCATCGCAGTGTGTGTGGTGCCGAATTCAGACAGGGGCATGACCATCAGTCCATCCACCATGCCGCGGTACCAGTTCAATTGATGGGTGCGGACCACAACCCTCTCTCTGTCATTGGGTGCAAGGTGCCGGGCCCATATGCTCCAAACTCGTCGCTCAAAGTTCCACTGAGCACTAGAATTTCTTCTCCAAGCCCGTACGAATGCACATCGAGCTTCGTACCTGCGGCGTATCGAACGATGGAAGTCGCGCGCGCGACCTCGCCACCATGTCGTTCCAACAGCCTGCGGTGGACCAAGGGTGACGGCGACGGCTGCCATGGCAAGGTGTTGCCATTGACCACACAACGCTGAGACAAATCAGCGTTGAGCAAGAGGGTGTTTATCGAAAGATCTTTCATTAGGTCTACGCCAAAGCAGTGTGATCACTTATCCCACTTAGGTTGACACCAAACCGTGCAGGCATGGCGTTGATCGTCGATGAAATTCGACAAGCGGGATAGGATGGCCACATGAACCCCGAAGACTTGCAGCTATTGGTGACCCGCGAAATGCCGTACGGCAAATACAAAGGCCGCCGCATTGCCGATTTACCCGGCAACTATCTCAATTGGTTTGCCCGTGAGGGTTTCCCCAAGGGGGAACTAGGGCGCCTGCTGGCCCTGATGCATGAGATTGACCACAACGGCCTGTCGGAATTGCTCGCGCCTTTGCGCGGCGAGGGACGGTAAATGCGCAGAAGCGCCTTCTGGACATCAGTTCGATGTTGCAAGGATAGCGCGGCAGTCGTCGGATATCGCGATTCACAGATTGGTCTTGCGGAGATTGCTTGTGTAAACTAATGCAGGTTTACACCGCACCCTGTGCACGCAAGCGGGCCACCGCCGCACTGTCCCATCCCAGCTCCGCCAGGATGGCGTCGGTATGCTGCCCCAGCGCCGGGACCGGGTCCATGCGGGCTGGGTCGGCGTCATCCACACCGGTACCCGGCGGCAGCAGGGCTGGCACAGGGCCAGCAGGCGTTTCGACCTGGGTCCAGCGCTGCCTGGCCTGGAGTTGCGGATGCTGCCAAAGGGCCTGCGTGTCGTTGACTTGGGCATTGGCGATCTGGGCCTGGTCCAGGCGCGCGATCACCTGCTCAGATGTCAGTACAGAAAAAGCCTCAACGATGATGCCGCGCAAGGCCTGGCGCGCCGCGGTTCGCTTGGCATTTGAGTTAAAACGCTCGTCGCTGGCCAGTGCCGGCTGCAGCAGCACCTGGCCGCAAAACGACACCCACTCACGCTCATTTTGCAGGCCCAGCATTACCACCTTGCCGTCTCTGGCTGGAAAGGGGCCATAGGGGTAAATGGTGGCGTGGGCCGCGCCGCTGCGCTGCGGCGCGCTCGCACCTTCAAACGCGTAGTACATCGGGAACGACATCCATTCGGCCATGC
>CALPLW020000249.1 GCA_943324505.2 Comamonas sp. lk | reverse complement strand
GCTGCGCAAGTCATAGGGCGGGTACTCGGGCCAGTCGATGCGCAGGCCGTGCACGCCAGGGTAGCGGCCGGCCAGCTCGGCCAACAGCGCAGCACCGTAGGCCTGCACGTGCGGGCTGGCCAGGCTGGCGTTGCGGTCGACCCGCTGCGGGTGCAGCAGACCATCAGGGCCACGGCACTGATCTTCATCGACCGCGCCCGAGAACTGCACCCGGTAGCCCGGCGGGCTGGCGGCCATGACCTGCAAATACACGGCCATGCCGCGGTCGTGGGCACCGGCCACCACGCGGTCGATCAGGTCGGGTTGCGCCAGCGTCAAGGCGCCGGGTGGCGAGGGCTGGTAGCGCAGGCCACGGTAGCGGGACAGGTCATGCACCAAGGACGGCGCGGTGCGTACCCAGGTTTCGCGCTTCCCCCACAGGTCGCGATCGAGCGGCCGCACGATGCCGGCGTCGCCATCAGGCGGTGGTTCGCGCGCGCCCTCGCCCATGGGTGCAATTTCGAGCAGGTAGGGGCTGGTCACCAGGGCGTTGGCGCCGAAGGCCTGCAGTCGGTCAAGCACCGCGTCGACCCCTTCACTCTGGAACCATTCCGGCATCACGGTCACGCCGACAGACAAGGGGAAGGCTTGAGTAGAATTCATTGCCATGCTAGTATACAAGTTCACAGGAGACCCACGATGTTACTGCTCAAGCCACTGAACCTGAAACCAAAACGGCGCCCCTTGGCGCTGCTGGCGCTCCTGCTGACAGGCGCCGCCTTAAGCCAGTTACCGCTGGCGGCTTTGGCACAAGACGCCTTCCCGGACAAACCGGTCAAGCTGATCGTGCCGGTGGCCGCGGGCGGCGGTGTGGACACCGCTTTTCGCACCATCGCCCCCTACTGGGGCGAATTGCTGGGCCAGCAGGTGGTGGTGGAAAACCGCCCCGGCGCCGGCCAGGTGATCGGCATTGACGCGGTGGCCAAATCAAAACCAGACGGCTACACGCTGGCCGGCGTGGGCGTGCCGATTGCCTTCAACACCGCCTTGGGCAAAAAGCTGCCCTACGACCCGGTGAAAGACCTGGCTCCGATTGCCGAGGTGGTGACGCAGCCGCTGCTGGTGGTGTCCCACCCCTCGGTGCCGGCCAAGACCTTCAAAGACCTGCTGGACTGGGCCCGCAAGCAGCCGGCGCCACCGTCTTACACCAGTGGCGGGCCCGGCAGCTACGGCCACCTGTGGTTTGAGATGGTGGGGGCGCAACAGCGCATCGCCTGGCAGCACATTGGCTACACGGGTGTGGCGCCAGCACTGCGTGATGTGATGGGTGGCCAGGTGCCGGTGCTGGTGGACGCCATCGTGCCCACCGGCGTGCAGGTCAAGGCGGGCAAGGTGCAGGGCTTGGCCATTGTGCGCAGCAAGCGCTCCCCCATGTTGCCCGACGTGCCCACCCTGCAGGAGTTGGGCATACCCATGCCCGATGCGGCGCCGTTTTATGGCGTGGTCGGCCCGGCCGGCATGCCGCCGGCGGTGGTGGCCAAACTCAATGACACCCTGGTGCGCGCCTTGCGCCAACCGGCCCTGGCGGCCAAACTGGCTGACATGGGCTTTGACATTGTGGGTGGCAGCCCCGACGACTACGGCCGCAAAATTCGCAGCGAGATCGAGCTGTGGAGCCGGATCGTGAAAGACAACCAGATCAAGGTGGAGTAACACCAGAGCCACATCACACGGCAGTGCCGGCCTAAGCGTCGGTGCTGCGGCCTTCGCCTGCCTCTTCGTGCGTCACCCCATCGCGGATGTGGTAAATCCGTTTGAACGTGGGAATGATTTTTTCATCATGGGTCACCACAATGATGGCAGTGTCAAACTGGCGGGCCATCTGGTTGAGGATGCGAATCACCGCCAGGGCGCGCTCGCTGTCCAGGGGGGCGGTGGGCTCGTCGGCCAAAATGACCGGCGGCCGGTTAACCAGGCCCCGGGCGATGGACACCCGTTGCTGCTCGCCGCCTGAGAGTTGGCTGGGCATGGCCTTGGCGCGGTGCTGCACATCCAGCGCGGTGAGTAACACCAGGGCACGTTGGCGGGCTTCGGCGTTGGGCACTCCAGCCAGCATGGGCAGCAGGGCCACGTTGTCGGTCACGTCCAGAAACGGGATCAGGTAGGGCGCCTGGAACACAAAACCAATCTTGTCGCGCCGCAGGGCACGCAAATCGGGAATCTTCCAGCCCTGGTCGTAGATCACCTCCTGGCCCAGCACCATGCGGCCGGACGTGGGTTCGATCACCGCGCCCAGGCATTTGAGCAGCGTGCTCTTGCCCGAGCCCGAGGGGCCAACCAGGCCGACCACTTCGCCCGGACCGACCACCATGTTGACGCCTTTGAGTGCGTCCACTGCGGTGTCGCCCTGGCCGTAGCGTTTGGTCAAGCCTTCAATGCGGATGCCGCGGCCACCGGGCGACGTGGCGCGCTCAGCCACCGATGGCCTCCGCCGGGTCGACCTTGAGCGCCGCGCGAATCGCCACCACGCTGGCCAGAATGCAGATCACCACGACAGCGGCCAAACCGCGCAGCGCGTCGGCCGACTCCAGCAGCACGTACTTGGGGAAAAACGGCGCCCAGAAGGTGGCCGCCACTTTGCCCACCACAAAGCCAATCAGCCCCAGGGCCACCGCCTGCTGCATGATCATGGCGGCAATGGTGCGGTTGGTGGTGCCGATCAACTTGAGCACGGCGATCTCCCGAATTTTGCCCATCGTCAGGGTGTAGATGATGAAGGCCACGATGGCCGCGCTGACGATGGCCAAAATCACCAAAAACATGGCAATTTGCTTGGCAGCTGTGGCAATCAGTTTTTCAATCAGGATGCCCTGCATCTGCACCCGGGTGTAGACGCTCAGCCGCTTCCAGCGCCGGATCGGTTCGGCCACGGCCTCAGGGTCGGCGCCGGGCTCGATCTGCACCAGCACGGCGTTGACCGAAGTGTTGGTGCTTTGCGCGGTAATCACCGCGTCCAGCAGGCCGGGCACCCCCGGGCGGTTCAGTGCCGGGCTTTGGGCGGTGCGGGCGCGCTGGGCCAGGATGGCGTCGTTGTCCTTGAAAAACTGCGCTTCTTGCGCGTCTTTGAGGGGAATGAACACCATCGGGTCGCCGCCAGACGACACCATGCGCCGGGTCAGCCCCACGACGGTGTAGTTGTTGCGGCGGATGCGGATGCTCTGGCCCAATTCAAAACCAGTCGCCACGTCGGCCACCGCCTCGTAATGGCTGCGCGTCAGGCGCCGGCCTTGCACCAGGTAGCCCGGCTGACCCGGGTGGCCGGCGCCATCCGGGGTGACCCCGACCACCATGGCGCGCACGTCGCGCTGCCGGCCGTCGCCTCGGGCGCTCACCTGCATCGTCAGGTAGGTGACGTTGGCCACCCTTGCCACGCCGGGCATGGCCAGAACGCTGCGGTAGCTGTCATCGCTCAGGCTGGAGGCTTCGGCATACGGTCCCTGGGTGTCTTTTTGCACCACCCACAGGTCGGCGCCGCTGTTGTCCAGCAGCACATTGGCATCGTCCACCATGCCGCGGTAGACGCCCGCCATGGTGAGGGTCACGCCAATCAACAGCCCCAGGCCCAGGCCGGTGAACACGAACTTGCCCCAGGCGTGCAGGATGTCGCGGCCGGCCAGGCTGATCACGGGGCCACGCCTGCGATCTGCTGCACCACCGTGACGCGGGTATTGGCCGTCAGCGCTTTGCGACTGTAGACCACGAGTTGTTCGCCCCCGCTCAGGCCTTGCACGATCTGCACCAGACCTTGCAGGTCGGTGGCGCCGGTTTTGACAGGGGCAAAACGCAGCGTCTGTTGCTCAAGCAACCAAACTCCGAGCCGACCATCCAGGCGCTGAATGCTGGCGTTGGGCACCACCGGCAGCGCCGCATGGGCCGGCAGCGCCACGGTCACCTCAGCCAGCTCGCCAATCGGCGGCATCACAGCGGGGCTGGCGTTGAACTCGACCTTGGCCAGCAGTTCTTCGGTCACCGCGTCGGCATGGGGCTCCAGCCGCACCACCCGCCCAGCCACCGCCTCGCCCGCCCGCGAACGCAGGACGATTTGCGCAGGCAACTGGGCCGCCAAACCCTGCGCCCGCTGCTGGTCAAACCGGACACTGAGCCACAGGCTGCCGCGCTCGATGACTTCCACCACCGCCTGGCCGGCCACGGCCGTGGTGCCGGCGTCAGCATCCCGGCGCGACACAATGCCGGCGGCGGGCGAAATCAGGCGCAAGTTGGCGCGCTGGCGCACCAGACCATCGCGGTCGGCCCGGGCTCGCGCATGTTCCTGGCGGGATGCGTCCAGATTGGCCAAGGCAGCCGCCAAGCTGGCCTGTGCGATCGCCAATTCCTGGCGCTTGATCGAGGCGCCTTCTTCGCTCACCGACTGCGAGACCAGCAGCGTGGCGTAGCGCTTGGACTGCACTTCGGCGAAGACTTTGCGCGCGGTGAGTTCCTGAACTTGCGCTTCAACGGCCATCACGCTGGCCTGCGCCCGCTTGATGGTGGCTTCTTGCGCGGCGATTTTGTCGTCCAGATCGACGGGGTCCATCTCGCCCAGCACCTGCCCGGCCTTGACGACGTCGCCGGTTTGAACATCCACCCGCTTGATGCGCCCGGCCACCGTGGGGCCAATTTTGTGGGTCACGCGGGCCTCCACTGTGCCCATGCCAAACAAGGCGGGTTGCAGCGCCTTGACTTGTACGGTTTCAACTGTGATGGGCACCGGCGCCAGGGGCCCCGCCTGCAAAGCCACATAGCCGAGCAACAGCACCAACACCAGCATCACGCCAAACAAGGCCATGGTCTTCCCATGGACGACAAAGAAATTTTTCATAGGGCCCTTCACAGCACGCCGCTCTGCCGTGGGTAGCAGCTCACCCACCCATTGGGACTTAAATGACCGCCCGGGGTCTTGAGCGATGTCAATTCAACCCAAGAAGAGCCGCGTGGCCTGCGTCACAATGAGCGCATGACGCCATTTCAAGTGATCGTGCTGGCCACGCCCGTGTTTCTGCTGCTGATCGGGCTGGAATTTGCCTGGGGCCTGAGGCGTGAGCGCCGTGGCACCGGGCGCAATACCTACCGCCTGAACGACGCCATCAACAGCATCAGCCTGGGTGTGCTGAGCCAGCTCAGCGGCGTGTTCAGCAAACTGCTGACCATGGGCATTTACAGCGCGGTCTATGCCTCGGTGGCGCTGTTTCCGGACCAGGCCTTTTGGCACAGCCTACCCGGCGTGTTGTTGGCGCTACTGTTTTACGACTTGTGCTACTACTGGCTGCACCGCGGCGGACACCGGGTGGCGGTGTTGTGGGCGGCGCACAGCGTGCACCATCAAAGCCAGCTGTACAACCTGTCTACCGCGCTGCGCCAGACCAGCAGCGGCGCCCTGTTGGGCTGGGTGTTTTACCTGCCGATGGCGGTGGCCGGGGTGCCGCCGCTGATTTTTGGCATCGTGGCGCTGATCGATCTGCTCTACCAGTTCTGGGTGCACACCGAGCAGATCGGCAAACTGGGCTGGTTTGACCGGGTGTTCTGCTCACCGTCCAACCACCGGGTGCACCACGCCGTCAATGAGCGCTACCTGGACAAGAACTAT
>CALPLW020000248.1 GCA_943324505.2 Comamonas sp. lk | reverse complement strand
GCCCTACAGCGGGCAGGCGGTGCACTTCAAGCGGTACGCGCCCGGGCCTATGCCCTATGCCATCGAGCGTTACAACTTTGAGGCCTGGAGGCACTGGAACATCGTCGATGCCCACCTAGCAGCGAAGAGCCATATGGTGGGCAACAGCTACTCTCTGGTGGACATGGCGCAGTGGACCTGGGCCCACGCGGCACGGCTTGGGCAGCCAGGTTTGGGGAGCCAGGCCTGATACAGCAAAGTGTGCGGATAAAATGCGCTATGCGTACAACGTGTTAAAGGAGCCAATCATGCACAAAAGAATGACCATCACGCTGGACGAGGTTGTTTACGATGGCCTGTACCGCACCATCGGCAAGCGCCGGATGAGCCAGTTTATTGAAGACCTGCTGCGCCCGCACGTCTTGGACACGTCACTGGATGATGGGTACCGCGCCATGGCGGCCGATGCCGTTCGAGAGGCTCAAGCGCAAGAATGGAGCAACGCACTTGCCAGGGACATGAACAGTGAGGCGCGGTGAGGTGTGGTGGGTCGAGTTCGACCCATCGGTTGGCACAGAGATCCGCAAAACGCGCCCTGCCGTCATTGTGAGCAACGACGCGGCCAACAGAAACTTGGCGCGGGTGGTGGTCGTGCCGATCACCAGCAACACGGGACGCCTGTACCCCGGCGAGGCGGTGGTGTCAGTCGATGGGCAAAGCAGCAAAGCCATGGCAGACCAAATCATGGCCGCCGACAAGGCTCGCCTGAAGAGCCAACTCGGCACGGTGAGCAAAGCCGATATGCAGGCCGTGGAGGATGCCATTCGCGTTCACCTGGGCCTTGCCAAGTAGCGCATGCAAGGCTTTCTTTCCACATATGACAGTAGGCATTGACCGTCCCGTTGTCCCAGTGCAGGCCCAACTGATCAGCGGTTTGTCCGCGAACGTCTCGGGTGATGTCTCGTGATGTCTCCCTAAAGCTTTTGTCATTACCGCAGCAACTGCTTTTCATTGCTTGCTAAATGCCCCTTATCTCGATTTGCCGCGCTGCACCGCTTCGACGTAATTGCGGCCATTGACAATGTGGCGTCGCATGGCTTCTTCTGCGCGAGCGGGGTCACGAGCGCCCAGCGCTTGGTAGATTACTTCGTGCTCATGGGCGGCGGCGGCGAGCCGTGACGCATGCGTGACCGTGCCATGGCGCGCCAGACGGAGTTGGAAGAAGACATCGTCGCAGACCAGACGGATGAGTCGCCGGTTGCCGGTTGCGCGGGCGATGATGAAATGGAAGTCGTCGTCCCAGCCCGAGGTGAACTTCCCGTGCTGTGCCATTTCCTTTCCCCTGCGAACGATCTCGGCAAGGTGGTCAAGATCGGCATTAGTCATCGTCGTCGCGGCCACCCGGCAAACCATGCCCTCCACAGCCTCGCGAACAACGAACACTTCGGTGATGTCGGTCGAGAAGTAATCGATGACGCGGAATCCGATATTGGGTTCGCGTTCCAGAACGTGCAGTCCTTCGAGACGGCTCACCGCCTCGCGCAGCGCGCCGCGCCCGACGCCGAACTGACGCGCAAGGCGCGCTTCCTTCAGGATGACGCCACGCTTGAGCTCTCCCGTCGCGATCGCTTGCATCAGGAGTTCGAAGGCGTGCTGAGGCTGCGATGAAGCCTGGGCTTCATCAGTATCAAGGTCTGTTTTGATCGCGCTAATAAGAATCTCCGTTCGGGCTCCCCCGCCTCACGGTGGCTTACCACCAAGCCGCGGGTGAATCATCGAGCGGCACACTCGGAAGTGTCCATCGGGGCTGAGTCGCGGACATTGTCGCCGAATGACGGACAAACGACAAAGTTCCGAATGGGGATTCCTGTGTTTCTCGCCAATGGTTGATTTGGTCGCGGCTGGGCAATGGAGCGCCGACATTCTTGACCCGCCCCAGCGACCGGAGCCATAGCCCGGTGCGGGCCAGCGATACCCGGACGCGCCAGCTCCCCCCTAGCCGTGCACGGGCGTCCAGCGCCGCAATGATGCCAATCATCGCCAGGTAGCCGGTGGCGTGATCGAGTGCCTGGACGGGCAGCGCGCGAGGCTGGCCGGGAGAGAGCTCGTCTCCCTCGGCCGCGTTGAAGCCGGTGGCCGTCTGTACAAGCGAGTCGAACCCGCGCTTGCCGCCCCAAGGACCCACCTCGCCATAGGCGGATAGCGAAACGTAAACGATGCCGGGGCGCATGCGCACGACGTCATTGCAAGAGAGGCCGTATCGGTCAAGACTGCCGGGCCGGTAGCTCTGCAGGAAGACATCTGAAAGCGCCAGGAGGCGAGACACCTTTTCTCGACCAGTCTCCCCTGAAAGGTCGATCGCGCAGGCTTTCTTACCACGCCCGGTGTCGATGTCGAGCGCTGGAATGGCAGATAGCGTGGGCGAGGTAACGTGCAAGACGTCTGCGCCGTGGGCCGCGAGTGCACGCGCAGCTACAGGTCCCGAAATAATCCGCGTCAGGTCCATCACACGAATTCCTGACAGAGGCCGGTCGCCGCGCGCTAGCGCGACCGGAGGTGCTTCGCCGACCCGCTCTAAAGCGATCAGTGGTTGCTCTCGGATAAAGGTCGCATGGGGATGGCGGTCCCATTCCTCGAAGCTGCGTAGCGCGGCCACGGCGAGTCCCCGCTCCGTTGCGCGGTTCTCAAAGTCTATCCCCCGCCATGTGAGCAGCGCCGCTGTCACTGCATCGACCGAATTCTCACAGTTGAGCAGTGCCAGAACGCCGTCGCGATGGTGCGGAAAATTGGCCTGCAAGCGCACCCAGCCGTCCGATGTTCTGAAAAGCCGGCTAAGCGGACTACGGATTTCACCTGCCGGCGTACCCTCAACCTCCAGATAGGATTCGGAATGGAATTCGGCCAGCGCATGCTCGCGCTCGACGGCGATTGTCTGGGGATGCCCGCCTCGCAGGGTCCACAACCCGGCTGCAGCAAGCGCCGCGCCAGCAATCATCGCTTCGGCCAGTTCAGCGACGCAGAAGGATGAGGGCGCGCTGCTGTCACCAGTCAGTGTGGCCCACGACGGCATATCCGCTGAAAACGGCGTTCCGGGTGCGAAAGGCACCTGCGACCACAGACCTTCTAGAACTCGGTTTCGCCCGTAACTCGGGGTTGAGGCTGCGGCCATTCCTAACTATCCCCATTCATACTGACTATCTCCTATCCAATTTCAGGCACAAAGTGTATGCACAACGACATCATACTCTTTACACTGCCAACACTTTTGCTAAGATATCGTGTAATTTATGCTATATTGTCGACACAATTTTCTAAAACACCAGGAGTGAGTTCATGCGTTCTAAGCAGATGACAAAGGGTTTCAGCAGGCGTGAAGTGCTAACGGGAACGGGCCTTTCAGCCCTTGCCGTCATGCTGCCCGGGTTTGAGGCGCAAGCGGCTGTCGACACCGCCAAGGTCACGATTCCAGCAGGACCGGGCGGCGGCTGGGACCGCACCGGGCGGCTGACGATGCGTGCCATGCAAAATGAAAAGCTGGTCAGCGCCGTTCAATTCAAAAACGTCCCGGGTGGGGGGGGCACGATCGGTCTCACCGAGTTCGTGCGTACAGCGAAGGGCGACGACACGGCGCTGCTGATCACCGGCGTCATCATGTTGAGCAGCGTCATTACAGCGAAGTCGCCAACCACCATCGACATGGCGACGCCGCTGGCCAGCTTAACGCGTGAATATGTGGGTATCGGTGTGCCTGCGGATTCACCCTACAAGACCATCGCTGATATGGTGAGGGCCCTTAAGGCCGATCCGAGCAGCGTGACGGTTGGCGGCTCGGGCATCGGCAGCGTGGAGCATCTGACACTTGCGCTGATGGCACAGCAGAACCAGATCCCGCTGGACAAACTCAACTTCATCACCTTCAGCGGTAACGAATATGTTCCGGCTCTTGTAAGCGGCAAAATCAAGGCCGTCATGACGGGTGTATCTGAACTGAAACCATTGGCTGATGCGGGACGTATCCGCATCATCGGCGTTACATCCGCTCAGCCGCTCAAGGGCGTCAACATTCCCACGTTGACATCCGCGGGGCTCGACATTACGGTCAGCAATTGGCGCGGCGTCGTCGGCGCGCCAGGCATGTCAGAAGCTGCGAAGGCGGAATGGATCTCTAGGCTTGACAAGCTGTCAAAGACACCGTCCTGGCCGGAGGCTCTGGCTGCGCAGGGTCTTGAAGACGCCTATATGTCAGGCGACGCGTTTGCGACCTTCCTCAAAACCGAGAATGAGCGATGGACGAAGACGCTGACCCAGCTCGGCCTCGTGAAGTGACAGCCAGAACCTGACCGCGATGACGAGCTGGCTGCGTAGACCGTGGTGGGTCGGGGTTGCGATCATCGCGATGGGGAGCGTGTGGCTCTACGGAGCTTCCACCCTGTCGCAATCGTCATCAATCTCGGGCGTCGGCCCTGGCATCTTCGTGACATTGATCGGCGTTGCTCTCATTGTTTGCGGGGTGGTATTGGTTTTCCAGATGTCCCGCGCCGTCAACGTCCCAGCGGCGCCCACTGAAGACGGGGCGGAGAAGACCCCGTTCCAGGCGGTACCTTTCGTCACAGCGCTTGTTGCGGTCGCATCGCCCATGTGGCTGATGACATCCGTCGGCTTTCCGCTGACCGCCGCGCTGATCTTCGCTGCCGTGACCCGTGCATTTGGATCCCGGCGAATACTTTTCGATCTTGCGGTCGGTGCCCTACTGTCGAGCACAAGCTGGTTTGTATTCCGATGGCTTGGCGTAGAGCTCGGCAGCTTTCTTCCGCTGCTTCGAGTGTGAAGAGGTCCCCATGACATCCACTTTTGCCAATTTGATGGGTGGATTCGAAACGGCTCTGTTGCCGTTCAACCTTCTGATGGCGCTCGTTGGTACTTTGCTCGGCACCGCGATTGGCGTGCTTCCTGGCATAGGACCGGCTCTAACCATTGCGCTTCTACTGCCCGTGACTTTCCAGCTGGCGCCCGAAACTGCGTTCATTATGTTTGCCGGCATTCTCTACGGCGCAATGTACGGCGGCTCGACAACGTCTATTCTGCTGAACACGCCCGGCGAAAGCAGCTCCATCGTCACAGCGATCGAAGGCAACCGTATGGCGCGGAACGGGCGCGGCGCCGCAGCGCTAGCGACCGCCGCGATTGGCTCGTTTGTCGCGGGCACGATCGGAACAGTACTCCTGACCTTTCTCGCACCGACCTTCGCGGAACTCGCCTTTACCTTCGGACCGACCGAATATTTTGCGCTGATGGTTCTGGCCTTCACCACCATCTCTGCAGTGATGGGCACGTCCCGCACGCGCGGCTTCACTTCGCTCCTGCTGGGACTGGCACTCTGCGTGATCGGCATTGACAGCCAGACTGGCGCACAGCGCATGACATTCGGCTCGCCCAACCTGCTCGACGGCATCCCGTTCACCATTGTGCTCGTCTCACTATTTGCTATCGGCGAGATGCTTTACATCGTGGCGCACACGAAGCCCAGCGCGCCATCGCTCAACCCACTTACTTCACAATTTCCGCCTTGCTGCTTCCTTCTGGAAGAATAACAGGGTATCGAACAAATTGTGGCGTTCTGCCTCCTCGGAATTCTCCAAACATAT
>CALPLW020000247.1 GCA_943324505.2 Comamonas sp. lk | reverse complement strand
GGTTGCCAGAAGTTCTGCATTATTGGCGGTGGCGGCAGTGCCGATACTGCCAATAATGATATGGCCGTAGTCTGCCGCAACTGTCAGGCTGGTCATTGAATCCGCATCAGCGATTGAGGCAATGGTCGTGTCGGAGCCGGAAAACGATGACGTAAACGCCACTGTAGCCACTTTGTCCGACCCGGTAATCGCGCCGGTGACTAGATCAGCAAGAGCATTCGTAGCACCCACCACTGTCAGGCTAGTCGTGTCCACATCATCGAGAACCACGCCATCGAAGGTGGCGACGTTGGTCGTCGCTGTGGAGGTAAGGGTTACGCTGGCTGCGTCAGAAATGTTGGTCAGCCCGGTACGCGCGACATTATTCCTAACCGTCAGCGTGGCAGCTGCTGCGGTGTCGATGGTCGAAACGTGAGTACCGTCCAGCACTGTCACTATTGCGCCCGAAGCGAGCCCAGCGACGCCAACAGCTCCGGCAGAACCGTCGGCAATGGTGAAGTTCGCCAGTGACGTAGCTCCCGTCACCGTCAGCGTCGCACCTGTAATGGTCGCGACAATGGTTTCAACGGTGGTCAGAGTCGGCGTGGCATCTGCCGTCATGGTGACGTTCACGGTATCGGTGCCGTCACCGCCAGTGACCGTGTCGGCAGTCGTCAGATTTCCTGCCGTATCAAACGTGATGGTATCGTCTCCTGCGCCGCCATCAATAGAGTCGTTACCGGCAGCACTGTTGATGCTGTCAGCGCCGTCCCCGCCCAGCAGTGTTTCATTACCTGCACCACCGATCAGGGTGTCGTTACCCGCCCCGCCGCTGATCGAGTTGGAGCCCGTACCACCAACCAGCGAATCGGCACCGGCAGCGCCGGTCAGTGTATCGTTACCGGAACCGCTGGTGATGGTGGTGTTACCCGAGCCTGCAGTGCTCGTCAGGTTGACTAAAGAACTGGCAGCATTCACTAAAACGGTGCCGGTAGCAGCTGATGAGTTGATCGTTGCCACTGTGGTTGAGTTGGCATCTCCAGTCAGCGTCAGGTTCTGAGCGCCTGTGATGGTCAGGGTGACCAGGTCAGTCGCGTTGAAGTCAGCAACCGTGTTGGCTGCCGTACCGCCAGAAGCAATGCTGATGGTTTCCTCGTTGTTCAGTGTCAACGCAGTCGCAATGGCAGAGCCTGCACCAGTGAAGGCGACCGCTAGGGAGTTAGAAGTGGTGTCGGTAGCGCGTGCCAACGACACTGTGGTTGCAGCAGCACCCGAAATACCCAAGGTCGCAACGCTTGCAGAAGCGTTAGTAAAGGCTGAGAAGAAACCAGTCTCAGAAGTGTTCACTCTTGTCAGAGTAGTCGCTGTATAAAAAGCTAAATCATGCGTATCGTCGGCGCTGTCAACAGCGTCTAACAGCGTTTCAATAGACGTCACCCCGATCGCGTCACCAGAGGCCGCAGGGGCCGTAATCGAGAGCGTATCGGTGTCGTTGCCGCCAGCAACGGTGTCAGCTGCAGTGAGGGTGGCCACCATTGTGAAGGTGTCTTCACCAGCACCACCAGACAGGTTGTCATTGCCGGCAGCAGACGTAATGGTATCGTTACCCGCGCCGCCGGAGATGACGTCGTTACCCGCCGCGCCGGCAAGTACGTCATTGCCCGAGCCGCCGGTGATGGTGTTGGAGGTGGTATTTGTGCCAGTCGCAGTAAGCGCGGCACCGGTGAAGCTGGTGCCATCGATGGTACGCACGCTGGTGCTCAGCGCGCCTAGGGACAGGCTCTGGCTGCCAGTGATATTCAGGGTGGTAGCGCTCGTGGCGGTCAAACCGGCCAACGCGCTCGCAGCGGTACCTGTTGCAATGTTGATGGTCTCAACACCTTCTACGGTAACAGTACCAGTACCGCCAGTCACACCTGACAGGCTCAGCGCAACCGAATCAGTCGTTCCCGATACCGCCGAAGTGGCGAAGCCGAAATTCGCGCTGGCGGCGGTATCCGTGACCTTTAAAGTCAAACCCGTCAGCGATGCAATGTTTGTGAAGGTTGCGGTCTGCGTCGAGTTGGCCGATTCAAGGCTGGTAATGCCTGTCGAATTCAGCAGGGATAGCGTACCGGTGCCAGTAAATGTTGTAGAAACGGTTTCAATTGTCGACAGGCTCGGGGCATAAGTGCCGGTAGCATTGATGGCCGCGCTGAGGGTGTCAGTGCCCCCGCCACCCACCAATACGTCGCCAGTGCCCAACGTCTGAAGGCCGGTAGTGCTCAACGAACCGTCGAAATAGTCAGCGCCAGTGCTACCGGTGAAGCTTGTGCCCGTGTTCGAACCGGTAGTGAGCGTACTGAACTGGTTTCCCAAAAAGTTCAATAAACACAGGCACTTGGCGTGCTCTCACGGCCTGGTTTTCTGCGTCCCCCCACCGTTTTCCGACCAAAACGCGTCAAAACAAGCGGTGGAGCGCTAGTGACCGGCCGTGCAGAGTACCCACCAGCTTCCCACCAGGGCCAACATTTGACTTTGTCAAGAAGTGACTTCTAATGAGTCAACCGCAGCGTCAAAGAACAATCTACACGCCGACCCAACCGAGGAATTTCTCTTATGCCGGTCCACACGCTGACAACGCAGTTTTTGTCCACTTTGATGCCCGCCGGGCCGATTTCAGGCTCGGTGTCTTACTTTGACACCGAGATCAAGGGCTTTATGCTGGAGCACCGGGCCGGCGGCGGCGCTACGTTTTACTTTCGCTACCGTGATGCCACTCGGCGGATGCGTATGAACCACATTGGGCGGCTGGGGCGAGTGGCCTTGGTGGACGCCCGGGCCAAGGCCCACTCCATGCAGCAAATGGTGGGGGAGGGCGGCGACCCGATGGTAGAGAGGCACCGTTTTAGGGATGTGCCGACGCTGGCCGAGCTGGTGCAGGAGCGTTATCTGCCCTATGTGAAGGTGCGAAAACGCAGCTGGGGGACGGATGAGTGCATGCTGCGCCTGCACCTTTTGCCCTATTTTGGCGAATTTCGCTTGAACCGCATCACCCGATCGGACGTGGAGGCTATGCAGCAGGAGGCGCGGGCCAAGGGCTATGCGGCGGGTACCTGCAACCGGATGCTGGTGCTGCTGAAGTTTATTTTCAACTGTGCGATCCGCTGGGATGTTTTGCCCTCAGGCGCAAACCCCTGCGCCGGCGTTGAGCCGTTTGAGGACCTTGGCGCGCGTGAGCGTTACCTGACACAGGCCGAGGCACACAGTTTGTTTGAGGAGTTGGCCAGCAACGGCAATGTGCAGGTGACCCAGGTTGTGGCGCTGCTGCTGCTAACCGGCGCGCGCAAGCGTGAGGTGCTGGACGCCCGCTGGGAGTGTGTGGATTTGCGCCGGCGCTTGCTGACAGTGCCGGTCTCCAAGTCGGGCCGGCCCAGGCACATTGCGCTGTCAGACGCTGCGGTGGCCTTGCTGGAGGGGTTGCCGCGGGAGGATGGCATGCCTTGGGTGTTTTTCAATCCAAAAACGCGCAAGCCACCGGTATCCATTTTTTATGCGTGGGACACGATCCGTAAGCGCGCCGGCCTGGCCGGGGTGCGCCTGCATGACCTGCGGCACTCGTTTGCGAGCTTTCTCGTCAACTCCGGGCGCAGCCTGTACGAGGTGCAAAAACTGCTGGGCCACTATGACCCCCGGGTGACGATGCGCTACGCCCACCTGTCACCCGGTGCGTTGATTGAGGCCGCCAATGTGGTGGCGGATTTGGTGGGCCGGGGGGCTCCCCAGAAAACTCTCACTCGGAGCCGATAAAATAAGCCCATGAAAACCTTTCTTCATGTGGGCTGCGGCCCCAAGCACAAGGACCGCACCACCCGCGGCTTTAATACCAACCATTGGAAAGAGCTGCGGTTTGATATTGACGAGGCGGTTCAGCCCGACCTTGTCGGCACGATGACCGACATGTCCTCAGTGGCTTCTGGCTCGGTCGATGCCGTCTTCTCTAGCCATAATATTGAGCACCTCTACCCACATGATGTACCTGTGGCCTTGGCTGAGTTTTTGCGGGTCTTAAATCCAGACGGCTTTGCAGTGATTACCTGCCCCGATCTGCAGTCGGTCTGCGCATTGATCGCCGAAGATAAGTTGACCGAGCCAGCCTACACTTCCCCCGCGGGGCCGATTGCGCCTCTGGACATTCTTTATGGTCATCGCCCGGCGATGGCGCGGGGCAACTTGTACATGGCCCACCGCTGCGGCTTTACGCAAAAGGTGCTTACCGGCACCCTGCAAGCGGCAGGCTTTGCCACCGTAGCGGCCAAACGCCGTGGCCACCCTTATTACGACCTATGGGCGCTGGGCACGGCTTCAGCTCTGCCGGAACCAGAATTGCGGGAGCTGGCGCTGGCGCATTTCTCATGAGAAAGCTCAACCTCGGCTGCGGGTTTGACAAGCGCGAAGGCTTTGTGAATGCCGATAATTTTGCCGAATGTGAGCCCGACATTCACATCGATATTGAGCAGACACCCTGGTCGCTGGCTGACAACAGCTTTGACTATATTTTGATGAAGCACGTGCTGGAGCACGTGGGTGCAGACTTCAAGACCTTTGCCTGTGTGATGCGCGAGCTCTACAGGGTTACAGCCCCTGGGGGCATCATTGAAATTCATGTGCCGCACTTCAGGCACGATACCTGGTGGTCTGACCCGACCCATGTGCGCGCATTCACGCCGCTGACTTTCCGGATGATGTCGAAAAAGCAAAACGACGAGTGGATCGCCAAGCGGGCCAACTACACCATGCTGGCGCATGTGATGCGGGTCGATTTTGAGATTACCGAGGCCTTGCAGGTGTACGAGCCGCAGTGGTGGCAAAAGGTGCAAGCCGGGGAGTTGAGTCAAGATAAGCTGCGTGCCATGGCCGACCAGCAGTGGGGCGTGGTCAAGGAGCTGCAAGTCAAGCTTAAGGCTGTCAAGGCCGCTTAGGTCTTTGGGCGTTTATTCGTTATGAACAATTCACCTTCTTTTGCCATCTACTACGCGGGTGACGCTTACTCAACGGCCAACAAGATCATGGGCCGCCAGAGCGCCGGCAAGGCCTTTATGCGAGGGGTGGCGCGTACCTGGCCAAAGGCCGATCTGCATGGCTTGGGGCAGGGAACGGCGACCGCCAAGGCCATGTACGGCCAGCTTAAGGGCGATGGCTTTGCTGGCCAGCTTAAGTGGATTGAGGTCCCCAACTGGGCGGCGCTTGGCGAGGTGGGTACGCTGTACTACCCGTCACCCGCAGCCAAAGATTTTGCTTTTTCGCGCAACGCGTTCAACCCTGGCGCTTTCAGCGTCATGGGGGTGACCTTCACCTTGTCGTCCAACGGTGCTATGGACCAAGTGGCTGACCTGGTTCTGCCGCCCTTTAAACCTTGGGACGCGATGATCTGCATCTCTCAGGCGGCGCTGGATTTCACCACCCGCCTGCATGACGAGATGAAGACCTGGTGGGCGGCGCAGACGGGCGCTACGCGTTTCAACACGCCGCAGATGCCGGTGATTGCGCTGGGCATTGATTGCCCGTCATTCACGCCCGACCCCAAGCTGCGCGAGTCGGCCCGCGCGGCGCTGCAGTTGCAAGCCCATGAGGTAGCCTTTCTGTTCTCGGGCCGGCTGTCATTTCATGCCAAGGCCAACCCGGCGCCGATGTACCAAGCACTGGAGCAGGCGGCTCAGCACGCC
>CALPLW020000246.1 GCA_943324505.2 Comamonas sp. lk | reverse complement strand
GATCCGTTTGAAGACCTGGCCGAATGAGCCGGCGCTACTTGCTCGACACCAATGTGGTCAGCCACATCATGCAGGGGCGCGATGCGGCTTTGTTGGCACGCCTGACCCAGGTGCCCGTGGGCCAAGCCGCCATGTCCAGCATCACATTGGCCGAGCTGGAATATGGCCTGCATCGGAAGGGCCAGCCGCTACGCCTTAGAAATGCGTTAACCCAAGTGCTTCTGCGGATGGATGTCCTGCCCTGGGACGAACAGGTGGCCACTTGTTACGGTGAGTTGTGCAACAGCCTGGAAACCCGAGGCATCAGTTTGAGCGACTTTGACATGATGATTGCGGCCCACGCGGTTGCGGTCGATATCACTTTGGTCAGTCGCGACAAGGCGTTTGCCCAGGTACCCGCCGAGCGTTTGAGTCTGGAGATTTGGTAGCCTTGTTGCCTGTGTTCGACGCAAGACGCACTGTGTCACTGCCTGACTTTTAGGACGCTCATGGATTTTTCTGACGGCTACCCATCCCTGCACCGCAGTTTCGGCTGGCAGGTGCCCGAGCGCTTCAACATGGCGCAGGTCTGCAGCGCGCGCTGGGCTGCTGCGCCTGATGCTACTAAAAGAATAGCTATCCAGTCAATGGATACGGGGGGTTCAGCCACTTTTTATACCTATGCCGAGCTGCAGGCGCAGGCCAACCGGCTGTCGCAGGTGCTCTCCAGGCTGGGTGTGGCGCGGGGCGACCGGGTGGCGATTGTGATGCCGCAGCGGTTTGAGACGGCGGTGGCCTACATGGCGGTGCTGCAGATGGGGGCGGTGGCCATGCCGCTGTCCATGCTGTTCGGCCCGGACGCGCTGGACTACCGGCTGCAGGACAGCGAGGCGGTGCTGGCGATCTGCGACGAGAGTTCCATCGACAACCTGCTGGCCGTGCGGGGCCACTGCCCGCAGCTGCGCCAGGTGCTGGGCGTGGGCGCGGCAGCGGACCGGGCTGATCTGGACTACGCCGCCGCGTTGGCCGGCGCACCCGCCCACTTTGCGGCGGTGGACACGCTGGCCGACGAGGCCGCCGTGCTGATTTACACTAGCGGCACCACAGGCAACCCGAAGGGCGCGCTGATTCCACACCGCGCGCTGATCGGCAACCTGAGCGGCTTTGTCTGCAGCCAGAACTGGTTTGGCTTTGACGGCCGCGCCAATGCTGACAGCGCCGCCGTGTTCTGGAGCCCGGCGGACTGGGCCTGGACCGGCGGCCTGATGGACGCGCTGCTGCCCACCCTGTACTTTGGTCGCCCAATCGTGGCCTACAGCGGCCGCTTTAGCCCGCAGGCGGCGTTTGAGCTGATGCAGCGCTTCTGTGTAACCCACACCTTTTTGTTCCCGACCGCGCTCAAAGCCATGATGAAGGCTTATCCCGGCAGTTCCGGCCGCAGCGTGCGCGAGCAGTTCGGGCTGCGACTGCAGGCCATCATGAGCGCGGGCGAGTCGGTGGGGGACGCGGTATTTGACTACTGCCATGCGCAGCTGGGCGTGACGGTGAACGAAATGTTCGGCCAGACCGAAATCAACTACATCGTCGGGAATTGTGCCCCCACGCTTGTCGCTGCGCGTACTGCGCTGCCCCCCGAGGGGGCGTACCCCGCCTTGGGGCGGCCCGGCGGCGGGGTGGGCCCACCTGTTGGCGTAGGTTGGCCGGCCAAGCCCGGCAGCATGGGCCGTGCTTACCCCGGCCACCGGGTGGCGGTGATCGACGAGGCGGGGCAGGTGTGTGCGCCGGGTGTGGTGGGCGATGTGGCGCTGCACCGGCGGGATGTGCACGGCGACCCGGACCCGATTTTTTTCTTGGGGTACTGGAAAAACGAGGCTGCGACCCAGGCCAAATTCACCGGCGACTGGTGCCGCACCGGCGACCTGGCCATCTGCGATGCCGACGGCTACCTGTGGTACCAGGGCCGGGCCGACGATGTGTTCAAGGCAGCCGGCTACCGCATCGGCCCGGGCGAGATCGAAAACTGCTTGGTCAAGCACCCGGCGGTGCTCAATGCCGCCGTGGTGCCCAAGCCCGACCGCGAACGCGGCGCACTGGTCAAGGCCTATGTCGTTCTCGCTCCTGAATATATAGCTAAGAAACCAAGTGGAATAAGGGCTAGAGCCCGATTTGATACTGAACTTGTGGCCGACCTACAGGCCCATGTGCGCGGTAAGCTGGCGCCCTACGAGTACCCCAAAGAGATCGAATTTATTGACGTCCTGCCCATGACCACCACCGGCAAGGTGCAGCGTCGTGTGCTGCGCCTGCAAGAAGAATCCCGCGCCCGCCAGTCGGGTATCCTCCCCTGAAGAAAGCATATACCCGATGGACCTGAAAAAAATCAAACTTGGCCGCAGTGATCTGGCCGTCGCCCCGATCTGCCTAGGCACCATGACCTTTGGCGAGCAGGTCGACGAGCCGACGGCGCACGAAATCCTGGCGCGCAGCCTGGAGCGCGGCGTCGATTTCATGGACACCGCGGAGATGTACGCGGTGCCGACCCGGGCCGAGACCTATGGCGCCACCGAAACCATCATCGGCAACTACTTTGCCCGCAACCCAGGCGTGCGCCAACGCTGGACACTGGCCTCCAAGGTAGCGGGCCCTTCGCGGGGCATGGCCTGGTTGCGCGGTGGCAGCGACAACCTGACAGCGGCCGACATCGTGAGCGCGTGCGAGGACAGCCTGCGCCGCCTGCAAACCGATGTGATCGACCTGTACCAGATCCACTGGCCGGTGCGCCACGTGCCGGCCTTCGGTAATCCGTATTTCGATCCGGCCAAGGTGCGCAACGACCTGGCTGGCACGCGCGAGCAACTGGAAGGACTGGCGCAGCTGGTGAAGGCCGGCAAGGTGCGTGAGATCGGGCTGTCCAATGAAACGCCCTATGGCGTGATGGACTTCACCCGGGTGGCCGCTGAGCATGGCCTGCCGCGCATCGTCTCGGTGCAAAACCCTTACTGTCTGATCAACCGCAGTGTGGACAACGGTCTGGATGAGGCGATGTACCACGAGCAGGTGGGGCTGTTGGCCTACTCGCCGCTGGGTTTTGGGCAACTCACCGGCAAATACGACAGCTCGGGCCACGATGGCGCTGGCGCGCCTCAGGGTGGCCGCCTGCAGCGCTACGACTCGGTGCGCAAGGGCCGCTGGGGTCGGGCTGAGTCATTGGCCGCTGCGCGCCGCTACAACGCGCTGGCGCGCCAACACGGCCTCACGCCCACGGTCATGGCGCTGGCTTTTTGCTACACGAGCTGGCGGGTGGCCAGTACCATTTTGGGCGTGACCAACGTGGCCCAGCTCGACGAGTGCCTGGACGCGTGGGGTACCACCCTGGCGCCCGAACTGCTGGCCCAGATTGACGCCGTGCGCTGGGAGATGCGCGACCCGTCGAACTGAGGGCCAGCCTTTAGATACCAGCTGGTTTCTGGATGCTGAGACTGCGGTCGCGCACCTCGAGTTGCAGATCGCGAACCCTTCCGCGGTCTTGCACAGTCAGGGTGAAGCTGCCGGCGTCTAGCGGCTTGGCCCAGACCTTTTTGTACAACCGCGCCAGCGAGGTCAGCACTTCGCCATCCAGGCTCAGCACCACATCACCTGGGCTCAGGCCGGCTTTGGCCGCCGGGCTTGCGGGCGTGACGCGGGTGATCTGAATCCGGCCATTGCGCTCCACCGCGTTGATGCCCAACCACGGTCGGTGGCTGTTGGCCGAGCTGCCGGTGGCCAGCAACTCCGCCAGGCTGCTGTTGAGCAACTCAGAGGGCACAAACATGTTGCCGGGCAGCGAGCGGGGGTCGCTCTCACGCAGGACGTCTGGCATGTACAAGCTGCCAATACCGACCAGTTCGCCCCGCGGGTTGAACAGCGCCGCACCAGAATGGTTGGCCATGGGCGGACTGGCGTACAAGGCCTTGTCCAGGTGGTATTCCCAGTAGCCAGTGAACGCGCGCACATCCACCAGGCGGGCCGGCCCGATGGTCTCGGCACTCTCGCCACTGGCCACGGCAAAGGTCTCCCCCACCGCGCTGGCTTCCACCTGGCCGATCTTGACGGGCTGCACATTGATCAGCGGAAACAGGGGGCGCAACAGCCCCAGGCCTGTGGCCGTGTCATAGGCCACCACCGTTGCCGGGTAGGTTTTGCGGTCCATGGTACGAATGTCGACCTGGTCGGTCTCCAGGATCAGGTAGCCGATGGTGAGAATCAGGTCGTCGGGGCCGATCACCACGCCGCTACCGCGTCGAACCTGGCCCAGGGTGCGGGCCGACGGCGCGCCTTCGATGGCGCGGGCGGTGATCTGCACCACCGCCGCTTGGGCCTGGCGCAGGGTGGTGGCTGCCACGGCTGCGCCCTGGCTGGGCTGCGGCACTGACTGGCCCCAAGCCCCAGTGCTGAACCAGCAAAGCAGACCGGTAAATACGAGTAGCAACCTGGTTTGAATCACAATTCCACCCCCGCGATGTATTGGTTATCCAGCGATCACTATACCCAGACCTGTCGAACCTCGCTGGCACTTTGCAAAAGGCCCGCACGGTTATGCCCGAGGGACAATCGCCATCATGGCAAAAAAAGACCACGTCACAGAAACACCGGCTACTGCCTTGTTGCGGGCCAACCGGGTGGCGTTCACCGAACACCCTTATGACTACCTGGAGCACGGCGGCGCACAGCATAGCGCCGAGGTGCTGGGGCTGGATCCATTCGCCGTGGTCAAGACATTGATCATGCAAGACCAGGACGCCAAACCCTTGGTGGTGCTGATGCACGGCAATCGCAAAGTGTCGACCAAGAACCTGGCGAGGCAAATCGGCGCCAAGTCGGTCGAACCTTGTACCCCAGAGGTGGCGAACCGGCACAGCGGCTACCTGGTCGGCGGTACCTCACCGTTTGCGACGCGGCGGCGCATGCCGGTTTATGTGGAGGCGTCTATCCTGGCGTTGCCCAAGATCGCCATCAACGGCGGCCGACGTGGCTATCTGGTGGGCCTTGACCCCCAGGTGTGTGTGCAGCTGCTTGAGGCTCGGCCTGTCCACTGTGCATTAGCCGACTAAGGCCAGCCAGCATCCTCCCGGTGTTTTCGGGGATAGGGGCCGAGCCAAACAATGTGGATATTTCCTGTGGGCTTGTCTTTGGACAAGACCGCTCGTCAGGCCACGTCCTAAAGTCGGAGGCACTGGCGGCTGATGTTGCAGCTGATGGAACGAGGTCGGCAATTCATCATATCAGTGCGGGGTCAACAAAGGAAGGGAGAATTACAAGGATTCTCTGCCCCCCGCTGCCAGTGTTACACGCCACCGCTGGCTGGGCTTAGTCTATTACTTTAAGTCTGCCTGGAACCGGCGCTCCGCCAGCAAGTAGCCTTCCAGTGGCCAGAGCTGGTTGATGGCATCTTCAAATGCATACTTCTCACCCAGCGCCTGATTGTATTTAGCCGGGTCAACGCAAGATGATTTGCCCCACACCGTATAACCATTCACCATTCTTACTTGGCACATGGTGGTAGTCGTACCCTCCATGAGCGTGTACTTAGTCTCATCAATACGGTCAAGCATGTCATTCATAGTTACCGTACTGGGGATCGAATCAAGATGGGTATCCATTTATTATTTCCTTGTAGTTGAAAATAATTTACAGTTTATTTTCGTCAATACGGTGATCACCACACCAGTCCATTGGAAATACGGCTGGGAATCCACTCATAGTAGG